>CAYSZM010000027.1:0-38344 GCA_964435365.1 uncultured Victivallis sp.
CCAGATAGCGGTAGAACCAGCCGCCCACCGAGCCGAGCATCGGGTGGTTGTGCGAGTTCATCCCGTTGCCGGTCGCCTTCTCCCAGCGCTCCCACAGCGTGGTCGCGCCGTTGGCCAGCATGTAGCCCCAGCCCGGATACTCGGTCGAATTCACCATGCGGAACACCAGGTCGGCGCGGCCGCACTCCGAGAGCGCTTCGAGCAGGTATTTCGTTCCGATGTTGCCGGTGGTGAGCTTGCATTTGTCCGCTTCGAAACGTTCGACGAGGCGCTGCGAAACCGATTCGACAAGCTCCTCCGGAACCATGCCGCAGCGGAGCGCATAGCTGTAGGCCGACTGCGATTCGGATTCGTATTTCCCTTCCCCCCGGTAGAAGCGGGCGTGAAAGGCGGCGCGGATCGCGTCGAGTTGGGCGGTCAGCCGTTTCTCCTCGTCCTTCTCTTCGAGGAGCGCGGCGATTTTCGCGGTCAGCGACACCGCGTAACCGTAGAGCGCGGTCGCCACCAGTTCCTGCGGCACGATTCCGCTGCGGCAGGTGTGGTGCCCGCAGAATTCCAGCGGCGGAACCCAGTCGCCGATTTCGCCGCCGTTGGTGAGAATCTGACCTTCGGTCGCCTGTTCCATGCAGCGGCACCATGCGAGGAAATTCGGGAACAGCTCGCGCAGCAGCGCCCGTTCTCCGCTGAAGAGATGGAGGTTCCACGCCGTTTCGACGAAGCTCGAGCAGACCGGGTCGACCTTGTCCGGCGTCCAGTGGTTCGGCGCGGTCATCGGCACGAAGCCGGTCTCCGGGTCCTGCGCTTCGGCGATGTCGCGCAGCCATTTGCGCAGCAGCGTCGCTTCGTCGAAGTGGAAGAGCGCGCATTCGTTGCGGGCCATCATATCGTTGAGCCAGCCCATGCGCTCGGTCCGCTGCGGGCAGTCGGTGGGGACGCCGTGGAGGTTGGAGCGCTCGGTCCATGCCACCATCTTGTCGATCCGGTTGATGAGCTCGTTGTCGGTGCGGAAACTCCCGACCGGGGGACAGTCGGAGCCGACCACGATTCCGGTGAGCGTGTCGGCCTGCGGCACCCAGGGGAGCCCGGAAACTTCGACGTAGCGGAAGCCGTGATAGGTGAAGCGCGGTTTCCAGACCTCTCCCGCCGCGTCGCCGCGTGCGGTGTAGACGTCGAGCATCTCTTCCCCGAGCAGGTTTTCCTGGTTGACCGAACCGTCGGCGTTGCAATATTCGGCGAAGCGCAGGGTGACCCGCGTCCCCGCCGGAACGGTCAGCTTCAACCGGCAGTATCCGGCGAAGTTCTGCCCGAAATCGGCGACGGACCGGCCGTCGCCGAGCCGCTTCCAGCTTCGGACCGGGAGCTCCATCAGCTCGCGGATCGCCGGGTCCATCGCCGCGCGCATCCGTCCCGCCGGGGGGGCGACGCGGCAGCTGTTGCGGTTCGGCGGCAGCATCGGTCCGCCGGGCAGCATCCAGGCGGAATCCGGTTCCAGCCGGGCGTCGAACTCCTCGCCGCCGTAGATGCTGTTGCGCCGGATGCCGGAGGGGCCGGAGGGCGGTCCGAAAGGCCGCGTCTTGGCCACGAGTTCGCCGTCCAGCTCGAGCTGATAGCGGACGATCGGCTGCACATGCCAGCCGCCGCCGGCGTGGACGGCGAGAATATTTTCACCGGGCACGAGCAGTCCGGCAAGATCGAACACGCGGTAGAGCACGCTTTGCGAATAGTCGGTCGGCGCGGAGTCGAGCACCGCGTCGCCGAGGCGCTTCCCGTTCAGGAACGCCTCGAACCAGCCGAGTCCGGAAAGGTAGAGACGGCTCGTTTTCACCGTTTCGGGAGCGGTGAATCGCGCCTGGTAGTAGCGGGCCGCACCGGACCACGCGCCGGGGAAACCGACCCAGACGGAAGGGCGCCAGTCCCCCGCGTCGAGCAGCCCGGCTTCGAACCGGGCCGGAGCGCTCCACGCCGACCATTCGCCGTTTTCGCCCCTGATCATCACCTGCCAGAAGACCCGCTCCCGGCTCGCGAGCGGCGTTCCGCCATAGGGGTGATGATGGCAGCGGGCGCCTTCGACCTGCCCGGACTCCCACCGGTACGGCCCGGTTTCCAGCGCCGCTTCGGTTGCGGCGGCGCGAATCCGCCACGCCGTCTGCCCGGCGGAGGGCCGCCAGGAAAGTTCCGGATTCCGCGTTTCGATCCCCAGCGGATCGACCAACCCTTCGGCCCGCAGGCCCGCGACAGTGAGTGTATTCATCAACCATTTCCTCCCGGTTTATCATTACTGTACTTGACTTTTACCGGATTGGAATGGATATTATCTCCGTAATTGTATCCGTTTGTTGCAACGCGGGAGAATTTCACCTCATGGAAACGACCTTTCCGCAACTGAAAATTCACCTGGTCCAGTACCAGGAGGGGATCTTTCCGTGGATTCAGGACCGGTTGTACACGCCGTTCTGGCGCTATTACTGGGACCCGGTTCCGGGGGGCGTGCTGGAGTGCGGGGGCAAGACCGTTGAATTGACGCCGGACGCGGTGACGGTCATCCCCGGCTATCTCGTTTTTTCGACCCGGGCGGAACAGCCGTTTTCCCAGCATTACATTCACTTCAATCCGCCGGGAATCGTCGCGCCGCCGTCGCACCCGGAGATTCGCCGCCTGCCGCTCCGCCCGGAGTGGAAGCGCGGCTGGGAGGAGTTTCGCGCCCTGCTGCACCGCCCCGAAGCCGCCTTCCGCCGCGCCGCGATCGCCGAATCGCTGCTCTTGGAAGCGCTGCTGGAGCTGCCGCCCGAAACGCTGGAAGTCCACCCGGAGCGGGACCCGCGCATCGAACGCGCCAACCGCGAAATCGCGTCCCGCATCGCCGACCCGCCGGACAACGCCGAACTCGCCCGGTTCGCCGGACTCAACCGCGAAAGTTTCGTCCGCCTTTTCCGGCGCGAATGCGGCGAGTCGCCGGGGCAGCTTTCGCGGCGGCTCCGCATCGAACACGCCTGCGGGCTGCTGCATTACAGCAGCCGCTCGATCGAGGAGATCGCCGAACTCTGCGGTTTCTCCGACCGTTACCACTTCACCCGCGTGTTCACCCGGGTGATGCTCTGCGCTCCCGCCGCCTTCCGCAAGATGCGGAACTGAACGCCGGGTCGTCCGTGCGCGTATGCCGGAGTGTCAGGCCATGTTCTTCAGAGGTCGGCCTGATGCAGCGGGAAGCCGAGCGCGGTTTGCAGTTTTCCCACTTCCAGCTCCCAGGCTTCACAGTTCGCGTCAAGCTGCATCGAGGCCGCCATGCCGCACACCTGACCGGTGAGGGCGGCGGCCGGAATCAGGCGTGCCGCGTCCCAGGCGTGGCCCGTCGCCGAAATCGAGCGGCCCGCCACCAGCAGACCGCCGATGCGTTCCCGCGGATACAGCGTCCCGTACGGCACTTCCCAGGCCGAGCCCGGTCCGGAGACTCCCGCGATCATCCCGATCGAATCCGGTTCCGCGCAGTTGCAGCGGGCGTCTTCCAGCGTCCGTTCCCCCTTGATCGCGTAGATTTTCCGGAAGAGCGGCATCAGCGGCAGTTTCATCGGGAACAGGTTGTTGCGGTCGATCTCTCCCCCTTCGTAGGCGTCCCGGTAATGGCGGCGTAGCGCCTGGTGCGATTTCCGGATGTATTCCGAAACCGTCCGACCTGAGATTCCGTGGAAATAGAGCTCTTCCCGATCTTCTCCCTCCGGAATTTCCACATCGTGGATCATGTCCGCCCGGCCCGGAATCGGGGTGAATTTGCGCGTTACGCTCGAACTGAACAGCCCGGTATGCGTATTCGGAAAGTCGCGGGGCGATTCCCGTTTTGCGTCGAATTCCAGCACCAGCGATGTCAGGCAGTTGTCTTCGGTGATGCAGTCGGCTCCGGCGCGGCGCGCCACGTCGGCGTCGCCGGTCGCGTCGATGAAGCGTTCCGCCTCGATCCTGACCCGGCCGCTCTTGTTTTCCAATTCCACGGCGCGTACTTTCCCGTCGGAACAATCTGCGCCGCAGAAGAGCGAATCCAGCCAGAGATCGACGCCCGCTTCCTCCAGCGCTTCGCTCAGCGCCAGCATGAAGGCGGCCGGGGAGAAGCGCGCCATGAAACGCTTCTTGTCCAGCGTGTTGCGCACGCCGTTCCGCCACCCCTCCGGGATTTCCCCCGGACCGTAGAGCAAACTCCGGTGCAGAAACTCCTCGGCGATGCCGTAGGTGATCTGCTTGCCGTTTCCGTCGCAGAGCGGCAGATAATAATAGACCAGTCCGCTGGTGGCCAGCCCGCCGAGCAGCACGGTCTTCTCCATCAGCATGGTTTTTTTGCCGCAGCGCGCGGCCTGGAGCGCAGCGGCGGCTCCGGCCACTCCGCCGCCGATCACGGCGATGTCGTACTTCTTCACGGGGATCATGACTGCCTCCTCCTTGTCGGGTTGTTTCTTTTTAACATATCCCGCCGGGGAGGAAAACGGAATGGCGGGATTTCCCGATTTTATGTCTCGCTGTCGCATTTCGCTTCGGGGAGACTTGAAAAAAACGCGGAGAAGGGATACGTTACTTCATCACCGGAGGCTTTTGATGCAGAAACTCAATATCGGGCAGAATCAGATCTTCGACGGCATCCATGTCCGTCTGCTCGGCGTGGCGACCGGAGCGATCGGGCCCGGGACTCCGCATTGGCACCGTTGCGGTTATCCGGTGTTCATCCTGATCCGTTCCGGCGCGGTGCGGACCGACTTTGTTCAGGCGCCCGGCGTGTTCATCGAGCGGCCCGCCCACACCATCATCCATTTTCCGCAGGACTCGGTCCGCCGCACCTGGCTGGCGGCGGGGCCGTGTGCGCCGTATGTCTCGCTGACATTTTCGGCGGAGGCGGATTCGCTGTTCGACCTGTTCTCGGTATTGGAAATTCCGGCGTTCATCCGGTCGCCGCAGGCGGAGAAGATCATGTGCCGCCTGGCGCGGCTCTCCGGCACCGACCGGCTCGACGGACAGTTGCGGATTCAGGAGCTGTTGTTCCACTATCTGCGGATCGTCGTTGCGGAATCCGCGTTGCGGGAAGAGGTTCTGCAGAGCTGCCGCGAACCGTGGTTTCAGGAGGTGACCGCCCGGATCGGCCGGCACCCCGAGCAGCCGTTTTCGGTGGAGGAGGCGGCGCATCGCGCCGGGATGTCGCGCCAGACGTTTTACAGCAAATTCAAGCGGGCCACCAGGATGGCGCCGCTCGAATACATCCGGCGCAAACGGCTCCGCGAGGCGGAGCCGCTGCTGCTCGGCAGCGATCTCTCCATCGCGGAAATCGCGGAACGGCTGCGGTTTGCGGATCAGTTCCACTTTTCGCACCTGTTCCGCAAGGTATACGGGCTTTCGCCGCTCCATTTCCGCCGCCGCGGCCGCGAAAAGGAGCAGGCGCTTTACCGCGCCGCGGTCAGAATTTGATGACTTCGTTCTTCCGGGCGGAGGCGAAGACCGCTTCGATGAGCTTCATCGAGCGGCGGAGCTGGGGATGGGTGACCTTGGATTCGGCCTTGCCGTTCAGCACGTCGATCACGTTCTTGTAGAATTCCGCCCAGTCCGATTCGACCTTGACGACCGGGAACTTCTCGACCGTCCGTTCGTTGCGCGGGGCCATCGTGCGGGTCAGGCCCGCGCCCGCCTGGATCGGCGCGACATCGTCTTCGCCGCGGTTGTGGATCTTGACGATCTCGCCCTCGCAGGCCCAGTTGCGGATGACCGCCGAACCGTTGTCGCCGAAGGCGTACCAGCGCGGCATTTCGATATAGTTGCAGGTGCCGACTTCGACCAGCCATTCGAGGCCGCCCTCGTAGGTCACCAGCGCGGTGAAGCCGTCGTCGCACTCGTCGTTGGTGATGTGGGTGGTGCTCGCATAGACCGAAATCATCTGGCGGCTCCCCATCATGGTCAGCATCTGGTCGAGCAGGTGGACGCCCCAGTCGAGCACCATTCCGCCGCCGTGTTCCTTTTCCTCGCGCCAGCCGGAGGGGATTCCGCGCGAACCGTGGACGCGCGACTCGATGCGGTAGACGTTGCCGAGTTCGCCGTCTTCGATGATCTTGCGGATGGTGAGGAAATCCTCGTCCCAGCGGCGGTTCTGGTGGACGGTGAACAGCTTGCCGTAGCGGATTGCGGCGCCGATCATTTCATCGAGTTCGGCGCAGTCCATCGCGACCGGTTTTTCGCAGATGGCCGCTTTTCCGGCCGCGAGCGCGTCGATGACGATCTCTTTGTGCACGTCGTTCGGAGTCGCCACCGTCACCAGCCCGATTCTCGGGTCGGCCAGCAGTTCTTCACGGGAGGAGTAAGCGTGGATTCCGCGGCTTTCCGCCAGCTTGTTCCTTTCGGGATCGATGTCGTAGACGCCGATCAGTTTGACGCCCTTCACACTCTGCATCTTTTCGGAATGGAAGTTGCCCATTCCGCCGTAGCCGATCACGGCTCCGCCGATTGCTTTTCCGCTCATAACGCTGTCGTCTTTCCTGATTGATGAACGCTTCCCTGATTTGGGAAAATTTAAAAAACATCTACTTAGTGTAGACGCAAAACAGAAAAATTCAACCGGAATTTCTCTATTTTTCCTTGCAATATCATATTTTACAATCAGAAGACCGTTTTGGCAATTTACCGAATCTATCTTTTTTTTACCCCGTGTCGCAATGCGCCGGAAATATCCTGGCGATTCGGGGCATGATGACGAAAGGGGGATTATTCCCAGTCGCCGTCGGTTGGCTCGATGCCGTTCTGCCGGTTCACGCGGGCCCCGGCGGGGGCCTTGACCGGTCCGGCGAGGAGCGGGTCGGCGGTGGACTCCATCCACTCCGCCAGGCGGCGGCGAAGTCCTTCAAGCGTCTCCCGGCAGGCCGGGTCGGCCGCCCGGTTGCAGCTCTCCGCCGGGTCGCTGTAGAGATCGAAGAGCTGTTCTTCCGGAATCCGGGGCCGGGTTTCCAGCTCGGCCTCGCGGCGCAGGAACCGCTTGGTGAAGCCGTCGTCGATATTCGGCAGCACCGTGCCCGGGTAATCGTCGCAGCGGCGGACGTAGCGGAAGCGTTTCGTCCGGACGGTGCGCTGCACGTCGCGGGCGGCGTGGTAGTTGATCTCGGCAAATACCGCGTCGTGAAGGTCTTTCTTCTCTCCGTCGAGCAGGGGATAGAGCGAACTCCCTTCCAACCACTCCGGCGCTTCGAGCCCGGTCCATTCGCAGACGGTGGGGTAGAAATCGAGGTGCGTAATCAGCGCGTCGGTGACCCTCCCGTTCCCGACGCCGGGAATCCGCAGCAGGAACATCACGCCGCAGCCGTGGTCGTTGAGGTTGCATTTCATGCCGGGGAAGGCGACGCCGTGATCGGTGGTGACCAGAACCAGCGTATCCTCTTTCAATCCACACGCTTCGATGGTGTCGAACACCCGGCCGAAACAGCGGTCCACGTGGCGGACCATGGTGGCGAAGGCGGCCCAGTCGCTCCGGCACTCCGGCGTATCCGGAATCGGCGGCGGCGGCTTCAGGAAATCGGGGTTGTCGACCGCGTCCGGCGTCTTCGGGTAGGGGCGGTGGGTGGCGTTAAGCCCCAGCGACAGGAAAAACGGCTGCTCGTGCTTGCGGGAGAGGAACGCACAGGCCGCCGCGGTGTTGGCCAGGTCGGCCCCCATGCCGCCGTGAACATGTCCGCTCCGGTTGCCCTCTTTGTACCGTTCGCAGTAGCCGAGCGTCGGTTCGTCTCTGTCGGCGGCCTCGTGTTGAATTCCGCTCAAGACCGTGTAATACCCGTTGCGTTTGAGATAGTTCGCCAGATGCTTCGAGGGGTCGTTGAGCGCAAAGCCGCGATGCGCCAGCCCGAGCATTCCGCACTGGTGCGGATACTGCCCGGTGAGCAGCGATGCGCGGGCCGGGGAACAGGTCGGGCCGCAGTCGAACGCCTGCCGGAAGAGTGTGCTTTCGCGGGCGAAATTCGTCAGGTTCGGCGTGTCGAGCGCATAGCCGTACGGCGCGATGCAGCGCCCGGTGTCGTGGGTGTGGAGATAGACGATGTTTTTCATGGCGCGTCCTTTATGCAATCGTCAGCTTGAACAGTTTCCAGCCGACCAGAAGCAGGGCGGCCGTGATGACCCAGATGAAATATTTGCGCACTTTGCGGCCTCCGGCCCGTTTCTGGAAGCGCACTCCGGCGAACGTTCCGCCCACGCTCCCCGCCAGCAGCGGCGGAATGAGAGGCCAGGCGATATTGCCGTGGAGCCCGTGGAAGAACGCGCTTCCGCAGCCGGAGAGCAGCACGATCATGGTGGTGGTCAGCGTCGCGTATTCGGTCTGCTGGCCGACCAGATAGAACAGCACCGGGAGCATCACCACGCCGCCGCCGATGCCGAGGAGTCCGCTCAAAATCCCCATGCCGAGACCGAGCAGCGCCAGCACCGGCAGACTGAACGGCCCGGCCGGAATGGTGCGGAAGTTGCAGAGCGGCGGGATTTGGCAGACGTGCAGCAGTCCGGCGCGGTCCGGTTTCTCCTCGCGGTTCTGCCGGAGCTCCCAGTACATGCCCATGCCGATGCCGGAGAGCAGGATGAGGAAGAGGAACAACAGCACCGAGTCGGCGGCCGGGACGACCCGTCCGCCGGGCAGCGTCAGGTCGCCCATCGCCTGGAGTTTGTTCACCATCCAGGTTCCGAGCCAGGCGCCGGGGAAAATTCCCACGGCGGTGGCCATGGCGACCCGTGCGCCGAGCCAGCGGCGGTCCACCCGCTGGGCGAGGGTAAGGGCCGATGCGCCGGAGACTTGGAGCGCGCTGGTGCCGACCGCCATCGACATGTCAAGCCCGAGGAAAATATTGAGCGCGGGGGTCAGGATGAAGCCGCCGCCGGCCCCGAAGAAGCCGGTCAGGAGCCCGATCCCGCCGCCGAGGAGCAGCGCCCAGAACATCGAATAGCAGTCGAAGGTCATCTTACGCCCCCGCGATGCGCGGCATCGGCATCGGTTCGATCTCCATCTTCGCCTGAAGGAATTCGAGCAGCAGCTCCTGCTTGAGTTCCTGAGACTCCGGGTGATCCCACAGGTTGACCAGTTCGCCGGGGTCGGTTTCGAGGTCGAAGAGCTCCCCGTATCCGGCATTGCGGTAGACGGTTAGCTTGTACCGGGTGTTGATCAGGGTCTCCGCGTGGAAGGTGGTCGGGTTGTGATGGTTCTCGACGATCACGTGCTGCCGGGCGGTGGCGTGGTCGCCGCACCAGTTCGCCCTGCGGTCCAGCCCGGTCATATAGCGCGGCACCGGGAGTCCGGCAAACGAGAGGAAGGTCGGCGCGAGATCGACGGTCGACTGCAGCTCGTCGCTTACGGTTGCGGCCGGAATCACTCCCGGCAGTGTGGCGATGAGCGGCACCCGCAGCAGGTCCTCATAGTGGTGCAGCGCCTTGGCGACCAACCCGTGCTGGCCGAGGAAATCGCCGTGGTCGGTGGTGAAGACGATCAGCGTATTCTCCGCCATGCCAAGCGCTTCGAGATGGTCGAGAATCTTCCCGATATAGGTGTCGAGCATGGTGACCATGCCGTACATGGTGGCGATGTGTTTCGCCCGGGTTTCGCGGTCGCGCAGGTGGGATTGCGCCCCGTGCAGCGCGTTGCTCCCCTCGTCGGTGCGGTAGGCGCTGAAATCGGGTTTCTCCTGCTGCGTCATGCCGAAATGGGGCGGCTTGTCGTCGAATTCGCCGGGGGTGAACTCCGGCACCGTGACCTTGGCCGGGTCGTACATGCTCGCGTAGGGTTCCGGAACCATGTAGGGCGGGTGCGGGTCGAAGAAGCTGGCCCAGAGGAAGAAATGTTCGCCGCTCTTCTTGTATTCGTCGAGCGCGGCGTTGCTCCGTTCGGCGATCCAGGCGTTGTAGTGGATCTCTTCGGGAATCTCCCACGCTTCGCCCGCTTTCGGCGAGCGGTGGGGCGAATCCTCGAAACGGTCTTTGCCGGTGCGGTATTCCGGGTTGTTCGGCACGAAGTAGTCGCGCCAGTTCTTGTAGCCCTTGGACTCCATCCAGAGCGCATAGTGCTGCCCCGCATGGCTTTCGTCGGTGTGGTTGCGGGCGAGTTCGGCGGTGTCGAAGCCGTAGAAGCGGTCGTTGAAGCTCTTCCAGAATTCGAGGTCGTGCAGCACCGGGTACGCTTCGAGCGAGGGATATTCCGGCGTCGACAGGAGCGGCTGGAAGTGCGCCTTGCCGATCAGGTGGGTGCGATACTTTCCCTTCCCGAATTCGTCGTTCACCGTCGGCACATCCTCGAAGAGCTTGGTGCCGAGGCTGTAAGCACCGTGCTGGCTGGGGTAGGTTCCGGTGATCCAGCTGCACCGCGTCGGCGTGCAGGTGGGGTTGACCGTGTAGGCGCGCGAAAAATAAGTGCCGCGCGCCGCCAGCCGGTCGAGGTTCGGGGTCTTCACTTCCGGATTCAGGAATCCGAGGGTATTCCAATGCTGCTGGTCGGTGGTGATGAAAAGAATGTTCTTCACGGTTCAAGCTCCCTGCGTTTGAAATAACGCTGGCTGGTGTTCCAGCGTTCAAGGTATCCGTCTTCGCGTATCATTTGCCGCCACGGGCGGAACCGGTAGCCGCAATCGTTCAATTTCCGGTCAAGTTCCGCATTCAAAGATTCTTGCAGCTCTCCGTATTCCGGATTCCCTGCAAGGTTGCAAAGCTGGTACGGGTCGGTTTCGTTGTCGAACAGCACATCGGCTTTGCCTGCTCCGTCGCGGGAGAAGGTGTAGCGGGGGGTGCGGAGCCCGATCCACTCGCTGTCGCCGCGGTCCTCGGCCTGATGGCAGGGGACGAGATCGGCGATGAGAATCGAGTCGGCGCCCGGCGCGCTGCCGGAGCGGAAGAGTTCCGAGCGGTCTTTGCCGTCCGTACCCGGCCAGTCGATGCCGAGCAGCGCGGCCAGCGTCACCGGCAGGTCGGCCAGCCCGATCAGGCCGTCGCGGACGCCCGGCTTCAGGCGCCCCGGCCACGCCGCCAGGAGCGGCACCGCAATCGATTCCTCGTGCGGAAGCTGCTTGTTGCGGAGGCGATGGCTGCCGAGCAAATCGCCGTGGTCCGATGTGTAGACAATCAGCGTATCCTCGGCGAGTCCGAGTTCTTCGACGGTCGAGCGCAGCCGCCCGAACTGGTCGTCCAGCAGCGTAATGAGCCCGTAATAACCCTGCGTCCACTTCCGCGCTTCGGCGGCGAGGTCGGCGGGGACGTTGGGGCGGAGTTCCAGCGTTTCCGGGTCGTACAGCGCGAGGTATTCCGGAGGCACCGCGTTGAATGGCTCGTGCGGCGGCCCCCAGGAGAGGAAGAGCGCCCACGGCTTGTCGCTTTCGCTGTTGCGCTGGATGAAATCGATCGCCTGACCGGTTTCCTCTACCGCGTCGAACTCTTTCATCTCGTGCCGGTTGTCTTCTTCGTCGTAGAAGTATCCGTGATTGTAGGTGTGATTGCAGTTGGCCACCTTCCACTCGGAGAATCCGAGCCGTTCCCCGGCCCGGATCGCCTTGTCGCGCGGAATCCCGCCGAGGTGCCACTTGCCGATGTAGCCGGTGTGATACCCGGCCGCTTCGAGCTTGTCGCCGATGCCGGTCACCGTGGTGTCGATCGGCAGATCGTTGCTGATCGCCTGATGGTTCCAGGCGTACAGTCCGGTCAGCAGCGAGCCGCGCATCGGCACGCAGACCGGGAAATTCGAAATGCAGTGGTCGAAGCGGAGCCCGTCGGCGCCCAGCCGGTCGAGGTTCGGTGTTTCGACCTGTTCATCGCCGTAACAGCCGAGACTGCATTTGCGGTGCTGGTCGGAAAAGACGAAAAGAAGATTCGGACGTCGTTTCATTTGCCTGCCCCGCAACATTTTTTGAACTTTTTCCCGCTGCCGCACGGACACGGGTCGTTGCGGCCGGGTTCGGCGGTCCGGCGCGACCGGGTCAGCTCGGAGGCGAGCGCTTCAAAGCGTTCGATGGTATGGGAATAGAAGAGCTTCCAGTCTTCGCAGAGCGCGCTTTCCGCTCCGTTCCGGTTCTTCGGGCAGTCGCCCATGCAGAGCGGCAGGTAGCGGCAGGCGGAACAGCGGGCCGAATGCGGGTCTTTGGTCGTTCCCCATTCCCGGTAACGGGGGAGGGCGCGCAGTTCGGCGAATCCGGTTTCGCGGATGTTGCCGAGCCGGAGTTCCGGGCGGACCTGGAAGTCGCACGGGTAGACGTCGCCGTTGTGCTCGATCACCAGATAGTTGCAGCAGTTCCCGCCCATCGGGCAGATGGTGGGCACCCCGGTCACCAGCCGCGACACGATCGAGTCGAATAGACGGATCGACACCGTCCGGGTGTCGTTCGGATACCACTCGTCGAAGATTTTGCAGAGGAATTCGCCCCATTTGCCGGGCTGGACCGCGAACGGCATCCGCTCGCCGCCGGGCCCGAATTCGACGCATTCGATGTACTGGTGGAAGTTGATGCCGAGTTCTTTCAAGTAGCGGTAGACCTCGACCGGATGATCCTGATTGGCCGCCGAGACCAGCGTCAAGGCGTTGAATTCGACCCGGTTCCGTTTCAGCACGTCGAGTCCGCGCATCACCTCGGCGTGACTGCCGCGGCCGTCCGCGTGTTTGCGGAAACGGTCGTGCAGCTCCGCCGGGCCGTCGATGCTGATTCCGACGAGGAAACGGCTGTCATGCAGGAACTTGCCCCATTCGTCATCGAGCAGCGTTCCGTTGGTCTGGAGCGCGTTGCCGACGCTTCCGCCTTTCCGGTACTGTTCCTGGAGCCGCACCGCCTCGCGGAAAAAATCGACTCCCATCAGCGTCGGTTCGCCGCCCTGCCAGCCGAAGGTGTGGGTCTCCATCGGCATGGCGAGGTAGGAGCGCGTGAGCGTTTCGAGCGTCTCCCGGTCCATGCGGTGACTTCCCGCGCCGAACAGCTCCTCCTTGGGCAGGTAGAAGCAGTATCGGCAGCGCAGGTTGCAGTCGAACGAAGCGGGTTTCAGAAGCAGCGAAAACGATTCATTCATAACGATTAACGAAACTCCTCCGGGTGACGTTCCTTCAGCAGCG
Source organism: uncultured Victivallis sp. (assembly GCA_964435365.1). Taxonomy (GTDB): domain Bacteria; phylum Verrucomicrobiota; class Lentisphaeria; order Victivallales; family Victivallaceae; genus Victivallis. The sequence continues at coordinate 13,064 of CAYSZM010000027.1, forward strand.
GCACCGCCCAGCCGCGCCCGGTTTCCTCCAGTCGTTCGCAGTAGCGCTTCAGGTGGTGGTGGGCGTGGCAGGGACCGCCGCGGTGGATCACCTCCCACAGCGGGTCGTGATAATATCCTTCCGGCTGGGTGAACATCATGTCGTCGTGCCAGGAGAGGTACCGGCGCGCCGCTTCGGCGCAGACGTCGGGGCGCGCCGTCGCGAGGTCATGCTGTTCGTGCGGATCTTCCGCGAGATTGAAGAGCATCTCCTTCGGGAAGAGGTGGAAGAAGTCGTGATAGGTGCGGATGTAGAGCCAGTCGCCCCAGCGCACCGAACGCTGGCAGCCGTGGCAGCACTGCGAGACGACCAGCTGGTCGCGGCCGGTCGGGGTTCCGTCGCTGACGGCGGCGGCGAAACTCTCGCCGTCCCAGCTCTTGCGCGGCTCTTTGCCGAGCAGCCCGGCCAGCGTGGGCAGGAGGTCGATGTTGTAGTGCAGCCCTTTGTCAGCGGCGCCCTGCGTTTTGCCCGGCCAGCGGATGATCATCGGAATCCGGCAGGTGATCGCGTCGGCGCTGCCGTGTTCGCTCCACAGCCCGAGTTCGCCGAGGTTTTCGCCGTGGTCGGAGCTGACGATGATGACCAGATCGTCGAGAACGCCGAGCGCGTTCAATTTTCCGAGCAGCATGCCGACGTGGCTGTCCACATAGCGGACGCCGCAGTCGTAGCCGTCGATTTCGCGCCGGACGCCGTCCATGTCGGTCACTTTGCCCGGCTGGCGCGGGAATTTCGGGTTCTCATTGTCGTTGTACATATTGATCTCGGCAATGCCGTGGAGCCCGACGGTTTCGCGCTTCTGGCGCTCGATTTCCTCCGGCGTCAGCCACGCCGGGAGCGGATCGTTTTTGAACGGGTTGCCGAACTCTTCCGGGGCGCGGTAGGGGGTGTGCGGGTCCCAATAATTGACGTGCAGATACCAGTTGTCCCTGCTCCCGTTGCGGTCGAGCCAGTCGAGCACCGTCGGCGTCACGTCTTCGGCGGACTCCATGCCGCCCTTGCCGGTGTCGTGGATTTCACGGAATCCGGCGTAGTAGTTGAAGGTCGAGTGGCGTTCGCCGAAGCCGCCGATGTAGACGGTGTTCAGCCCCGCTTCGCGCTTCAGGTAGGCCGGGAGCGTGTCGCTGCTCATCAGGTTCTGGAAGTTGCGACTGCGCCCTTCCGGGCGGAAGTCGGCGTTGAAGCCGTCGTGGTTGATGACGCCGTTGTGAATTCCGAACGTTCCGGTCATCAGCGCCGAACGCGACGGCAGGCAGGGCGCGTCGGAGGTGTAGCAGTTGTCGAAGCGCACCCCCTCGGCGGCGATCCGGTCGAGGTTCGGCGAGGTGTCGCGGGGGTATCCGTAACAGCCGAGGTGGTCGGGGCGCAGCGTGTCGATGTCGAGGTAGAGGATTCTCATCGTTCGGTTCCTTTTCCGATTCCGGCCCAGGGCATCGACGGACGCGGCGCGCATCCGGTGCAAAGAGCGTTGTTCTGTACATATCCTTCCGGGCGTCCGGCCAGCTCTTCGGCCAGCCGTTTCCGCCAGAATGCAACCCGTTCGGGCTTTTTCGCCGCGAGGTCATGGAGTTCGTTCGGATCTTTCTCCAGGTCGAACAGGAGTTCGCGCCCGCTCTGGCTGAACCAGCAGTACTTCTCGCGTCCGTCGGTCATCCAGTGGTTGGAGAGTTCGCCGTTGGGGTGTTCTCCGTGCAGGTCGTCGCGCCGGAACGAGTCCGAGAAGAGGCTCTGCCCGTCGAGTCCGGCCGGAATGTCCACGCCGCAGAGGTCGCAGACGGTGGGGAAGATGTCGCGCAGCTCGGCGAGCTTCGCGTCGGTCACGCCCTGCCGTCCCTGCCGCATCGAGCGGGGCAGCCGGAAGAAGAGCGGAATCCCGGCACTGCCTTCGAGCGGCATCGACTTGCGCACCAGATGGTGGTCGTAGAGCATGTCGCCGTGGTCCGAAACCAGCAGGATCAGCGTTTCCTCCAAGAGATTGAGGTCGCCGAGTTCGATGAACAGCCGGTTGAGCTCGTAGTCGATCTGGGTGACCAGCGCGCAGTAGGCGCGCCGGGCGCGGTCGATATAGTACGGCTCCAGCGGGATCGGATTCTCCGGCTGAACATAGTTCGACATGAAGCCGGTCCAGTCGCCCTCGTACGGCTCCGGCATCTTCCGGTTGTCGTACATCGAGAAGTACGACGGCGGCGGATCGAGCGGCGAGTGCGGCCGGTGGTAGGAGACTTTGAGGAAGAACGGCTTTGCCGGGTCGCGCCGCCGCAGGAACTCGATGCTCTTTGTCGTCACCCAGCTGGTGGGGTGGAACCGCTCTCCCCACGGCCAGCAGCGCACCGCGTAGCCGTTGCAGCCGGTGGTGGTGTCGGCGATGTCGAAATCGGGGCCGAGTTCGCGGCGGACATCCGGCAGGTAATCGTCGTACTCGATGGCGCTGCGATACTTGCGCCGCTTGTCGTGCAGGAATCCGTCATGCAGCACCACGTTGTGGAACCCCATCAGCGCGCGGGCCGGTTCGACGTGCATCTTGCCGACGCACTGGGTGTGGTAGCCCGCCTCGGCCAGCACGCCGGGGAGGGTGACCGGGTAATTCCATACCGGTTTCGAGTCGTATCCGGTGAAGCCGTGATTCTCGTGCCGCAGCCCGGTGAACAGCGTAGCGCGCGCCGCGATGCAGGTCGGGCAGGCCGAATAGGCGCGGCTGAAGTTGACGCTCTCGCGGGCCAGCTGGTCGAGGTGGGGCGTGTGCGCAAAGCCGGGGCGGTTCAGCCCCAGCGCGTCGCGCCGCATCTGATCGACCACGATCATGACGACATTCGGATGCTCTTTCATCGACGGCATGCTCCGTTATCATTGCTGTATGGGAAGGAGAATTGATCCTGCGTCTTTTCGATCCACTCTGCGGTCATCTTCCGCAGCTCCTCCCGCTTCCGGCTGAATTTGGAGTTGAAGGCGAGGTTGCACTCCTCGTAGGGATCGGTATTGAGATCGAAGAGCAGCCAGTCGCCCTCTTCGGTGCAGACGTATTTCCAGCCGTCGCGGGTCGCGACGCCGCGGTAGGGGCGGTCGATGCTGTCGCCGTGTCCGGTCGGAATCACCAGCTGCAGATAGGCGGATTCCGGCCGGTCGGCGACCGGTTCGCCGCGGAGGATTCCCGAATAGTCGAAACCGGGCAGTTCCTTCGGCACTTCGACCCCGGCCAGCCCCAGCGAGGTCGGCAAGATGTCGACATGGTTGATCGGGTCGTCGATCTTCGCCGAGTCGTAATGCCCCATCGGGCGGTAGGCCGGGCCGCCCCAGACGATGAACGGCACGTTGGTGGACTCCTGCCAGGGCGAGGTCTTCTTGAACTGTCCGTGCGAACCGTGCATATCGCCGTGGTCGCTGAAGAAGAGAATCCAGGTGTCGCGGTCGAGGTCGTTTTCGCGCAGGCAGTTCCAGATTCTGCCGACGTTGTCGTCGAGGTTCTCGATCATCGCGTAGATTCCGGCGAGGTCGTGACGGACCTTGTTCTCCACCGCGGGAGTGTGGGCGACGTTCGGGCGCAGTTTGATCTCCTGCGGCTGGTAGCGGCGCTGGTATTCCGCCGGAGCCAGGTAGGGGTTGTGCGGCGGCTGGACCGAGAGCACCGCGAAGAACGGCTTCTCCTCCCGGCCGGGTTCGCGCAGGTAATCGAGCAGATAGTCGGTCAGCGAATCGGTCTCATAGCCGGGCAGCCGGGTCACCGGGACCTCGGTCGCCGCATCGAGATGACCGTGCACATAGCAGTCGAACTGCATGTTGTTGTTCTCATAACCCAGCCAGCGGCCGAAGCGGCCGCGCCGTTCGCGGGGAATGACCCGTTTTCCGACGCGGGGAGTGATGTGCTCCTTCATCCCGTCCAGGTGCCACTTGCCGAAATAGGCGGTGTCGTAACCGGCGGCGTTGAAGCAGTCGGCGGCGGTCGGGAGTCCCGGCGGCATTTGGTACTCGTGCCCGGGGACGCAGTGCTGCGGGTAAAGCCCGGTGAGCAGCGAACCCCGGAACGGGCAGCAGAGCGGAAACCCGGAAACCGCGTTCCTGAAATTGAATCCGCTCCCCGCCAGCCGGTCGAGGTTCGGAGTCCGTGAGTTCGGGTCGCCGTTGCAGCCGAGCGTGTACGCAGGCTGCTGATCCGAGAAGATCCAGAGAATATTGGGCCGTTTTTTCATTGATGAAGCACTCCCGACGTGTCGCGTTGTCTATAAAGATACGACATCCCGCCCCGATTTGCAATGATACGATTGGATTTAAAATATCACTTTCGGATGGACGCCAACTTGAAAAAGCCGCAATTTCGGTTAACTTATACAAAGAAGGGACTGCGATTTTATGGAAATCATCGAACGGCGCAAAATCAATCCGATCCCGCGCGGCGCCAATTACATGTGCTGGGATACCTTCCGGATGGGGCCTGATTACCGGTACGCGCACCAGCTGATCTACATCTTCTCCGGCACCGGTATCGGGCGGTTGAACGAGGAGGAGTTCCGGTTGGAGCCGGGCATGTTCGTCACCTACAGTCCGGGGACGCTGCATGAATTCCGCAGCGATCCCGGCGTCAGGCTGACCACGGCCACCATGTGCTTTTCGTGGTGCGACGTCGGCGACCGGAGGCTGGAACTCGCCAACCGGGGCGTCCAGACGCTCACCCCGGAGTACTGGAAGCTGTGCGACGATCCGGTTCAGCTCGAAGGGCTTCCGCCTTTCCCGATCCGGCTGATGCTCGAGGAGCCGCAGCGCCGGGTGATGGAGCCCCTGTTCCGGGAAATCGGTTCGATGTGGCGCAAGGAGCCCTATGCCCCCCTGGCCGTGCTGAAGGCCAAGGCGGTGCTGTCCGAGCTGGTCTTCCAGCTGGAAAAACAGCTTGCGGCGAAGGAGCCGGAGGAGCCTCCGGCCCTGATCCGTTTCCGCCGTTTCGTCGAGCAGCATTACGCTTCGGACATCGTCCGGCGCGACGCCGCCGTCGCCGTCGGAGTCAGCGAAAGCCACCTGACCAGCCTGCTGATCCGCCACCTCGGCAGCAACTTTTCGGAGTACCTCAACCGCATCCGGCTCAAAGCGGCCGCCGAACTTTTGCAATACAGCACCATGAGCGTCAAAGAGGTTTCCGCCGCAGTCGGCTTCCGCAGCAGCAGCTACTTTATCGCCCGGTTTCACGAGCGTTACGGGGTTTCCCCCAGTCACGCCCGCAACGGCGTGTAGTTTTTTTCAGGAAAAATCGTCTTCCCCTCTTGACAAATGGCACGGATTGCTCCATAATTAATAGAAAATAGTCAGACTAAATATTGAAATAATCAGATTATTTGCGGAGGACACAAGATGCCGCGGGTATTGACCGAGACCAAACATTATCAGGCCGCGCTGCGTTTGCGCGACTATGTGAATACATTGACGCCGGGGGAAATCCTGCCGGTGACGAAGGATCTGTCGGAACGGCTGGAAGCCTCGCACGGCACGGTGATCCAGGCGCTGAAGACGCTGGCGGGGGAAGGAGTCATCACCCGCGAATTCGGCAAGCAGCGTTATCTGGTGGCGGAGATGGCCGAGCGGTTCAGCGCGCGGATCTGCGTGGTCCGGCCGGACTCCTGCTCGCTGGCGTTCGACCCGATCCTGCGCGGGCTCTATGAGGCGGGGCAGGAGCGCAACTGGAAATTCATCCACCAGACCTACCGGACGTTCGAGTCGTTCGACTTCACCGGGGCGATGGAGGAGGCGGACGGCTGCATCCTGATTCCGCCTTCGCAGGTGATCGACAGGGAGATGCTGCGGGCGCTCAAGCGGCCCTCGCGCCCGGTGGTCGTCCTGCTCCAGCATCTCAGCGATTCCGAGGTCGCCAATGTCTGCATCGACGATTACGGCGTGGGAAAACTCGCGGCGCAAACGCTTTATGAAAACGGACACCGGCGGGTGCTGGTCCTGCGCGACCAGCCTCATGAGAGTACGACCGAGGAGCGGCTGCGCGGATTTTTCGCCACTGTCCGGAAACTGGGCATGGCGCAGGAGGACGGACTGCTGGCGGATATGGACCTGCACCTCTTCGACAACACGCTCGACCTCTGTTACGAGCGCTTCGGGGCGTTCATGGCGCGGCGCGGCGCGCCTGATTTCAGCGCGGTGTTCACCCTTTCGCTCTCCGGCGGAGCGGCGGTGCTGCGGGTGCTGCGCGAACGCGGAATCCGCGTTCCGGAAGAGGTTTCGGTGCTCTCCTACGGCGGGGAAAGCGGGTTCGCCGCCTACTTGAATCCGCCGCTTTCCTGCATCGAGATCGACATCGAGGAGTTCGGCAGCCACGCGGCCGACCTGCTCGCCCGGATGCTGGAGTCGCGCGATCAGACCATGCTCCAGTACAAAATCCGTCCACGGCTCGCAAAACGGGCAACCGTTATCGATTTGAATTCTTCCACACCAAGGTAAACAGGGAGTTTGTCATGAAGAGATCTTTTACGCTGATCGAATTACTGGTTGTAATTGCGATCATCGCCATCCTCGCCGCGATGCTGCTGCCCGCGCTCAACCAGGCGCGGACGGTGGCGAAACGCACCAACTGTCTCGACAACCAGAAGCAGCTGGCGGTGTTTCAGCGGTTTTATCTGGACGCCAACGACGACACGTTCATGTTCAAGCTCTCCAAAGGGTCGTACACCGCCTGGAACTCGATTATGTCCGGCGGAAACTTCTGGTATGTGAACAATCGCAAAATATTCTTCTGTACGGAGTTGGGGCTGCCGAACGACACCACCAACCTGACGACGTTCGGATTCCTCGCGCCGGACAGCGGCGGCTGGCCCTATGCGCTGCCCGGGAAATACCGCAGTTTCAAAAGCGGAGTCGGCAACTGGATCTCATACAAGAAAGTGGCGAAGGCCTCTGCGTTCCCGACCTTCTGCTGCACCGCGAAGGTGGCCGGGGCGCTCAAGGGGAATCTCTGGACGGCGATTCAGTCCGGCGCGGCCGAAGGCGGCTTCTGCGATGTGCATGGCGGCAAGGGGAATATGGTGTTCCTCGACGGCCACGCCGAGAGCCTTTCGCCGCGGAACTATACCGAAGTCATGCAGGAGGTCTGGCGGGAAGATACTCCCGACAAGCCCATCTATTACAAGAGCGCCAATGAACAGTGGCGGACCATCTGAACCATAACAGGAGCTTCCCATCCATGTATCGTCAAAGAAAAAACTCATATCTCCCGGCCGCATTGCTTGCCGCATTTCTCGCCGTTCCCGTGTTCGGCGGGGGCCGGGAATTGAATCCGCCCGAACTGCGCGTTTCCCTGCAGAAAAGCCGGGCTTCGGAGCAGAGCGTGTCCGCGGAGAAACTGCCGGGCGGAGAATCCGCATTGCGCATTGAAAACAAGGCCCCAAACGGCTTTTGCGAATTCTCGATTCCCGGCGGAATGGCGCTGGAGGGGTTCGACGAGCTCAAGTTGACGGTCCGGCTCGACCGCGCCCGGAGCTCCGCGCTGAAGAATTTCAGCGTCCGTATCGTCGACGCCACCGGGGAGACGCTCCAGTACACCCTCGACGGCAAAGCGCTGCCGGACGGCGACTCCCTTCTCTTCCGGATCGGCCGCGAGCAGAAGCCCTTCACCTCCTGGGGCGGCAACAAGGATGGCAAGATCGACCAGCCCGCCAGGCTGGCCGGAGGCGCTTTCCGGTTCCGGACGGGCGGCGGGACGCTGGTGCTGCGCGGATTCTCCGCCGAAACCGTGGTCCCCTATGCGGCGGTTCCCGCCGTGTCGCCGGTGCCGGGGGAGGGGGGATTCCTCTTCTTCCGCCCCGGCGGGGAGGCGGGGAAGCTCTCCATCCATAATCCGAATGCATTCGCCGTCGAGGCGGAACTGGCTTACCGGATCATCCGGGCGGATGAGAAGAAGGCGTGGGCAGAAGAAAGCGTTCCGCTTTCGCTCGCCGCCAATGAATCGGCGACCGTTCCGTTCGAGATTCCGGAGAAATTCGGCCTTTATGAACTCCGTTCCGCCGTCACCCTCAAAGGGCGTTCCGCCGCCGGGCCGGAGCAGGGATTCCGCTTTGCCTCGATGATTCCGGCCGGGCCGGACGAGCGCACCGGCGGCGATTTCCTGTTCGGCATCTGCTGTCAGCATCTGCCCCGGCTCTCGGCGGCCGATATGGAGAAAGAGATCGCCGCCAGCGCTCTGTGCGGCGCGCAGATCGTCCGCTTCTGCTCGTACTGGGATGTGATGGAGCCGCGGCGGGGCGAGTGGAATTTCGCGCCGCTCGACCGGGTGTTCCGGCTGATGGAGAGTTGCAAACTGAAGTCGCAGGTGCTCCATTCCCGGCTGCCGAACTGGGCGGCCGCCTCCGACTGGAAGTCGATCCGCAAGGAGAAGCAGGGGAAACCGGGGCGGCCGCAGCCGGACTTCGACGCCTGGCGCAATTTCGTCCGCACCTATGCCCGCCGCTATGCCGGGAAGGCGATGTTCACCGAAATCTGGAACGAACCCGATCTCTATTCCTTCGCCGATTTTTCGACCGAGGCCTATCTTAAACTGCTCCGGATCTCCGCCGAAGAGACCCGCGCCAACGACCCGGGAACACAGATTCTCTCTGCCGGATTCGCCACGATTCCCACGCCCGGCTGGGGCGGCGGCAACGGCGACATCGCCGAGCGCACCATGACCGAGGGGAAGAACGATTACGATGTCTTCGCGCTGCACAACCATAGCCTCATGCCCTCCTGCGTCCCGGTGGTCAACCGGTTCGAGGCGATGCGCAAACGGGTCGGCGCCGACGATAAGAAGTGGTATATGAACGAATCCGGACTCACCACCCGCGGCTCGACCGAGTTCGAACAGGCCGCCACGCTGTTCCGCAAGCTGCTCTTCTGCCGGTCGCGCGGCGCAATCGCCTACAACTGGTACAATTTGCGCAACGACGGCTGGGACAAGAGCAACGGCGAACACAATTTCGGATTGCTTCTGCATGATTACCAGCCCAAGCAGTCCTACATCACCTACAATATGCTGACCACGCTCTATGCCGGGGGGACTTTCGTACGGACTCTGGAGGCGAACGACGACTTCTCCGTGCTGCTCTTCCGCGACTTCAAAGGCGACTGGCTGGCGGCGTGTTTCCTCAACCGCAGCAACGGGGCGGCGCGCAACCTGACGCTGACCGGAATCACCGGAACGGCAACCCGTTACGACCTCTTCGGAAACAGCGTCGAATTGCCGGTCCTCGACGGAGCGGTGACCCTCGATCTCGCTCGGGAGCCGTTGACGCTCAAGATCACCGGCGCCGAACCGGCGCTGTTCGGCGAACTCGCCCGGTTCGTCGAATCGCCCGGCCTCTACCGCGACCGCGACAACCGGTTCGTCCTCGAGGTGAAGAACCCCACCCGGAGCGACTTGCAATACCGCATTTCGGCGGAAGTCCCCGCCACGCTCGCGGTGAGGTTTGAAGCGGCGGAAGGGCGGCTCGCCCCCGGCGCGTCGAAACAGATCGGCGTCTTCGTCCGTCCGAACGGCGGCGGCGACTCCGCCGGGTCCGGCCGGATTTCCGTTTCGCTCGGTTCCCTCGGCACGGTCGCGCTCGACTTGCCCGCCGACTTCATCCGGACGCCGGGGCATGGCGGGTTCCGGGCCGAGCCGGATTTCGTCCTCAACGACCGTTCGCAGGTGTCGGTTCAGGTGCCGAGCGCTCCCGAATATGAGAAGCTGGTCTGGAAAGGGCCGGAAGACCTCGGCGCCAAGGTGTTTCTCGCGGAGGACAAGGGGGTGCTCCGGCTCCGGGTCGACGTGACCGACGACCTCCATGTCCAGAAATTCCGGGACGACGGGCTCTGGCAGGGTGACAGCGTCCAGTTCATCGTCGCCCCAGAGGGAGTGCGCGGCTTCTGGCGCTTCGGCCTCTCGCTCGATCCGGAGGGGAAGCCCGAAGTCTACCTCTGGGATGCCCCGAACGGCGAAAGCAAATCCGCCATGACCGCCGCGGCCAGGCTCGGCGTGACCCGCGACGATGCCGCGCACCGGACCGTCTACGACTTCGCCGTTCCGGCCAAGGCGCTCGGGATCGACGGCCGGGCGTTCCGCTTCAATCTGCTGGTCAACGACAACGACGGCGCAATCCGGGAAAGTTTCATCGAGGCCGTGCCGGGACTCGGCCGCAACCTCGACGTGAAGAAATACCCGCTCTACAAGGACGATACCAAGGAATGATCTGCTCCCTGTCGCCGGAACTCCGGCTGGAATTGGACGGAGTTCCGGAGCCCTCTCCGGAATTCCGGGTTGAAGAAGCGTGTGACGGCGACGTCGCCGTGGTCAGGCTGGCGTTTCAGCGCCCGCCCGGCGCGTTCCGCATCTCGTGGAGCATCCCCCAGCACGACATCCAGTACCGCTGGACTTCGGTGGCGGGCAAGATCGGGGAGGATTATCCCCAGTTCCTGCCGCCGTCGTGGCTGAACGGTTTCGCTTCGGAATTCACCCGCAATGCGCCGCTCTGCACCCTCGTCGGGGCGGGCGGGCGCAACCGGCTGACCGCGGCCGTCTCCGACGCGAAGAACCGGGTCAAGTTCTTCGCCGGGGTCGGCGAGGAGAGCTTCGCCGTCGAATGCCGGTTGGAATTCCCCGCCCTGCCGGAAGCCGCCGGATACCGGGTCGAACTCCGGCTCGATTTGCGCGACATTCCGTTCGAACAGGCGCTGGCCGATGCGGCGGCGTGGTGGGAGTCGTTCCCCGAATTCCGCCCGTGCCCGGTTCCTCCCGCCGCCTTCGAAGGGGTTTACTCCACCTGGTACAGCTACCACCGTGAAATCACTGCCGGCGCGGTCGAGGCCGAGGCGGCGGCGTTCTCCGGCTACGGAATCCGGACCGTGATCGTCGACGACGGCTGGCAGGAGACCGGCGGCGCGGCGGGCTACGCGTTCGCCGGAGACTGGAACATCGACCGCGACCGTTTCCCCGATATGGCCGCCCACGTGGCGCGGGTCCAGGCGCGGGGCGTGAACTATCTGCTCTGGATCGCCCTGCCATTCGTCGGCGAAGGGAGCCCCGCGTTTTCCGCGCTGAAAAGGAAGCTGCTTTACTTCGCGCCGGGGCTGAATTGCTGGATTCTCGACCCCCGGTTCCCGGACGTTCGGGAAGCGTTGATCGCGAAGTGTCTGGAACTCTCCGCGTCTTTGCGGCTGGACGGGCTTAAAATCGATTTTCTCGACCGTTTCGCGCTCCCTTCCGGAACCGCCGACCCGGCGGAGAAAGAGGGTCCGGCCGGCCGCGACACCGCGAGCATCCCCGAGGCGGTGGACCGGCTGCTGACCGGCCTGACCGAACGGCTGCGGGCATTGCGCCCGGACTTTCTGATCGAATACCGGCAGGATTATGTCGGGCCCGCCATGCGGCGGCTGGCCAACCTCTTCCGGGCGAGCGACTGCCCCGGAGACCGAGTCGCCAACCGGCGGCGGATCATCAACTTGCGGCTGCTCTCCGGCGACACGGCGGTTCATTCCGACATGCTCGGCTGGCACCCCGGCGAACCGGTCGAATCGGCGGCCCGCCAGCTCTGGAACGTGATTTTCAGCGTTCCGCAGATTTCGGTTCGGCTCGAAACGCTCCCGGAGGACCACCGCCGGATGCTCCGCTTCCTGCTCGCGTTCTGGCGCGAACACCGGGCGCTGTTCCTGAACGGGAAATTGTCCGCGCCCCATCCCGAGCTGAATTATCCGGCGGTCTCGGCGGCGGATGCAGAGGAAGCGGTCACCGTCGTTTATCTGGAGGGGCAGGGGGTGGCGCTTGCGCCGCACGGCGCTCATATCGTCGTCAACGCCTCGGCCGCGCCGGAGTTGTATCTGGACAACGGCGGCGCGGTCCGCGAGGGGCGGCTCATCGACTGCTGCGGCGGCCCGGCCGGAAGCGTCGCGCTTCCGCCGGGTCTGAGCAAGGTTGCGATTCCTCCCTCCGGGTTCCTCGCCGTCAACGCGGATCAGTGACACGGGGAACCGTGTCGGCGGTTTCGACCAGCCAGCGCAGCGTGCGTTCGCGGAGACGCGCAACCGTTTCGGCGTAAGCGGGATCGTCGATGCGGTTGATCCGTTCTCCGGGGTCGCTGGCCAGATCGTAGAACTCGTCTTTCTCGTAGAGCCGGTAGACGTATTTCGCCCCGGCTTCGCGGCACATCACCGCCTTGCCGTGCCACGGGCCGGAGTCGTCGACCTGAACCGAGATGCGCGGCCAGTAGAGCCCTTCCGGGTTGTTGTCGGAGGTGCTCTCGTGCTCCATCGCCTGCTGTTCCCCCTTGCGGCGGCCGCCTTCGCAGAAGACGGCGTCGCGGTGGACGTCGGATTCCGGGTCGAGCAGCGGCAGGAGCGACTTGCCGAACCGGTCGTAACCGGGGTCGATCCCGGCCAGTTCGTAGACGGTCTCCGGCACATCGACCAGCTCGGCGAGCGCCTCGCGCACCCCCGGCCGGACCGGGTAGCTTTTGGGCGGCTTGAAGATCAAGGGCACGTTGACCAGACACTCTTCGAAGGTGTTCTGGGTCTTCTCCACCAGCCCGTAATCCCCCGTGAAATCGCCGTGGTCGGAGAAGAGGAAGAGGGCAGAGTCGTCGTAGAAACCCCGCTCTTTCAGCGCATCGACGAGCAGTTCGAGCTGGCGGTCGAGCCGGGCGCACATGCCGTAGTAGACCGCCCGGAGTTCGCTCCAGCGCTCCTCGCTCCAGTTGCCGAGGTTCTGGCGTTTTCGGATTTCGTCGAGAATCGCCGGTCCGCCCTGCTGCGGTTCGGCGATACGCGGCGGCAGCGCGGCGCGGTCGATCCGGCTGAAGAACGGCTCCTCCACCGCGTAGGGCGGGTGCGGAAACCCCAGCGGCAGGAAGAGACAGAATGGCTGCTCCCCGTCGTATTCGCGGAGGAAATCGATCGCGCCCAGCACGTTGCACCAGTCGCCGTCGCGGTAGGGCGTATCGCCGGGCGCTTCGAGTTTGCCCCGGTAAAAGCTGTAATAGTTGTCGCTGCCCGGTTCCCCGCGCCACTTGGCGGCGGTCGCGTGCGAATCCGGCTGCGGCTTGATTCCGTGCTTCTTGAAAAACTCCGCATCGGGGCGGAACTTCACGTCGCAGTATCGGCTGAGGTCGTCATTCCCCGGCACCAGGTCGTTTTTGCCGCCCCACCAGACGAAGTAGCCGTTCCGGCGCAGCTCCGACAGGAGGTTGGTTTCGTCGTATTCGCGGTGGAGCATGTGATGCATGGTGCGGTGGCCGCGCACGTGCGGATAGAGCCCGGTCATGAAACTGCACCGGCTCGGGGTGCAGACCGGATTCTGGCAGTAAGCGTGACGGAACGAAATCGCGTCGGTCTCCGCCAGCCTGTCGAGGAACGGCGTCGAGGCCGCCGGATTGCCCAGGTGCCCCATCACGTCGGCCCGCCACTGATCGGGGTTGAACAGAATCAGGTTTGGAAGTTTCATCTTGTTAATTCCCATACCCTTCCGGGAAGCGGAGCGGCTCCTTTTCGTGATCCTGGAAGAGCAGCCCGGCGTCGGGATCGCGCAGATAGGCGGAGTCGAAGGGCGGCTGTTTCCGCCAGTCGAGGCGGCCGTTTTCTTCGGTATAAGCCGATTCGACGCCGGTTTTCTTCAGGAATTCGAGCAGAGATTGCTTGAGCGCGGCCTTGCTTTTGGCGTAGGCGGCGAGCCCGGCCCGGTTGCGGGTCTCGTGCGGGTCGCGGACGCGGTCGAACAGGAACTCGCGGTTGTCCGCGCCGGACCAGACGTATTTGAGCTCCGCGTCGACCGCCATGTAGATCGCGGTCGGGCCGGTGCTGAACTGCGAGAAGACGGTCTTCCGCTCCGATTCGCCCCGTGCGATGGGGACGAGGTCTTCGCCGTCGAGGTCTAATTTCGCCGCGTCTCCGCCCGCCGCGCGGACCAGCGTCGGGAAGATGTCCACCAGCGAGACCGCCGTTTCGCAGCGCGCTCCCGGCTGAAAGCGTTCCGGGTTGCGCGCCAGCAGCGGAATCCGCGCCGACGCATCGTGCATCCCTCGCTTGCCGAAGCAGTTGTAATCGCCGAGATACTCGCCGTGGTCGGAGGAGAAGAGGATCAGCGTATTGTCCAGCTCCCCGTTGCGTTCCAGTTCGTCGAGAACCCGCCCGATCTGGTAGTCGACAAAGGAGATGGTCGCGTAGTAATAGGCTTTGATGTTGCGCACCAGCTGGTTGTCGATTCCCTGGTCGCGGTATTTATAGCGGTTCTGGGTCCGGTTCACCCAGCTGTAGAGCGATTCCGCATCGGCCGGAACCTCCGGCAGCAGCATCGACGGCGAGCGGTAGAGCTTGTGCCACGGCTTCGGCGGCGCGAAGGGCGGGTGCGGGTGGATGAAGCTCGAAAAGAGGAACCACGGCTCGTCCTTGCCGCGCCGTTCGCGCAGGAAGTCGAGCGTACGGTCGCCGATCCACTGCGTCGGATGCTCCTCGGCGGGGTGGAGCGAAACCTGCGGGATGTAGTACATTTCGCCGCGGGTTCCCTGCGGTTCGTCGCAGCTCGCGCCGCGTTCGGCGAGAAAACGGCAGTAATCGTCGACGGCCGGGTCGGAGCAGCACTCCTCCTGAATCAGCCGGGAGTCGAAACCGCGTTTGGCCAGCTTGTCCGGCGCAAAGTGGCATTTGCCGATCGAAGCCGTATGGTAGCCGAGCGCGTGGAGCGCGGCGGGCAGCGAATCTCCCTGATCCGGCGGCATTGCGACGTTGTCCGCCACGCCGGTCCGGGCGGGGTAGCGCCCGTAGTGCATCGAGCAGCGGGCGGGCACGCAGACCGGGGAGGGGGAGTAGGCCGCGGAAAACGCGGTTCCCTCGTTGACCAGCCGGTCGAGGTTCGGGGTCCTGATCACCGGGTTGCCGAGCGCGTGGATGGTGTCGAAGCGCTGCATGTCGGTGAAGAAGAAGAGGATATTCGGTTTCCGGTTCATCAGGTCGTTCTCCGGGTGAAGGGTTGCGGATTGACGGCGGGAATCAGCGCTTCGACCTCGCTTCTCCAGTTGCGGAGCAGCGCATGGAGCCGGGCGGTCGTCTCCGGTTCGGCGTCCGCGAGGTTGCGCGTTTCGGAAATGTCGGAACGGAGATGGTAGAGTTCGAGCCGCCCGTCCTCGAAGAATTCGATCAGCTTCCAGTCGCCGCAGCGGACCGAACTGCCCGGCGTGCCGCCCTGGTTGCCGTAGTGTGGATAGTGCCAGAAAATCGCCTCGCGCGGCAGTTCCCGTTTTCCTTCCAGCAGCGGAACGAGCGAAACGCCGTCGGCATGCTGTTCCGGTTTGGGCGGGAGCCCGGCGAGCTCGAGAAACGTCGGGTAGAAGTCGGGCGAGGTGACCGGAACGTCGCAGCGGGAGCCCGCTTCCACCCGTTTCGGCCAGCGGACCAGCAGGGGTTCGCGGGTGCCGCCCTCGTACATCCACCCCTTGCCCTCGGCGAGCGGGGCGTTGCAGGTGGGGGAACCCTCCGCGGTGGCGAGTCCGCCGTTGTCGGAGGTGAAGACGACCACGGTGTTGTCGGCGATCCTCTTCTCTTCGAGCCGGGCGAGCAGCCGCCCGATGTTCTCGTCGACGCTCTCGATCATCGCGGCGTAGGCGGGGTCGGACTGCACGGTCCGGCGGCGGACGCGCCGGTCCCGCTTGTCCTCGGTCGGGAAATATTCGCCTTCGACGAAAGGATCGATTTTATCCAGCCCGAGTTCCTTCGCTTTTTTGCGGTATTTCTCGATCTTTTCCGGCTTCGCCTGAATCGGCGTGTGGACGCAGTAGTACCAGAGGTTGAGGAAAAAAGGCCGCCCGTCGCCGCAGCCGTCGATCAGTTGGAGCGCCTCGTCGGTCAGCCGGTCGGGGAGGTATTCGCCCTCTTCGCGGTCCTCGAGGGTGGGGATGTGCCACGGGCTGAAGTATCCGGCGGGGGGGTGTCCGTAATGGCTGCCGCCGATGTTGACGTCGAATCCGTGCCGGTCCGGCCAGAACGCTTCGGAGCCCAGGTGCCACTTGCCGATGTGCCAGGTGTGGTACCCGCCTTCGCGAAGCGCGGAAGCGAGCGAGTGTTCGGAGAGCGGCAGCTGCTTGAGATAGGGGGCGTCGACGAGGTAGCCGCGCAGCGGATGCATGTGTCCGCCGTGGTCGATCCAGTCGGTGACTCCAACCCGCGCCGGATACTTCCCGCTCATGATGCTGGCGCGGGTGGGCGAGCAGACCGGGCAGGCGGCGTAGGCGTCGGTGAACAGCATCCCCTGCCGGGCCAGCTGGTCGAGGTGAGGGGTTTCGTAGAACGGGCTGCCCATGCAGCCGATGTCCCGCCACCCCATGTCGTCCATCAGGATGAAAAGAAAATTCGGGCGTTGCGTCATATGGAGAACCTCCTGGTATAGAAAATACTCCATCTGCGCCGAATCGGCAATCACACGATCGGACGAAAAATATCACTTTACGCCGCACCCGGGCGGGGGGAGGTCCGGTTCCCCCGCCCGGATGCGGCGGCCGACCGGTCAGGCCAGCAGCGTACCGGATTTCAGGAGGGACGTTTCATCCGTCTCCGATACCAGGCTGGTCGCAACCGCGGTTTCGTATCCGGTGCTCGTCGAAACCGCCGAGGTGAGCGAACTTGCGGTGTCCGCATCCGTCGCCGACAGCAGGCTCGACAGCGTCGAGGCAGTCTCTCCCGTCGCGGCAAGCGCGGCAGACAGATCCGTCGAATCGGTCAGCAGCAGACTGGAGAGGGACGACTCCAGCGCCGAGACCGTATCCGACGTGGTGAGCGAGTAGGCGTTGTTTTCGCTTCCCGCCGCCTCCACCTTGATGTAGGCCGCCCCGCTGTCGGCGAGGTCCAGCAGCAGGCTGGAGAGCGAGCTGCTGTTCAATGTGAACGAACTTCCCGTTTTCGTGGAAGTCGTTCCGCCGGACGAGGTCAGGTCCACCGTGACGCTGACCTTGTTCTGGTTTTCATCATAGAAAGTGACTTTGACCGAACCGGAGAGTTGCGTCCACTCCAGCTTGCCCTCGGCAAAGTCACTTAAATCATAGTAATCGGCCGCGTCGCTCTTTTTGACCACCGTGCCGGTCACGGTGTCGTCGTCGGAGAGCAGCGTGGCGGTTTCGAAACTGTCGTCGCCGCTGGTGTACAAACTCACCGAACTGTCGATGGTGTAGGCCGCCGCGTTTTTCGAGCTGCCGCCGGAGACGACCAGCTTGTAGTCGGTATCGGCGTCGAGCGAAGCGCCGAGCGCGGTCAGGTCCGAGGTCGATTTGGCGGAGACCGATTTGACCTTCTTCCAGCTTCCGTCGACGTACTCGTAGAGCGTCACCGTGAGTTTCGCGGCGTTGCCGAGGCTGCTGTCGAGCGCGATGGAGAAGTCGGCCCAGCCCGCTTCGCCGCTGGTGAAATACCAGGTGTCGCTGGAGTCGTCGCCGCCGCACCAGCCGGAACTTTCCGTCCCGAGGGTGAGCGTGTCGCCGCTCTCCGCAGCGTAGCCGGTTTCCGCCACCGACAGCGTGTTGTTGTCGGTCGAACTCTTGATGTATACGGTGGTTCCCGCGGAAACCACGACATTGCCGTTGACCGCCGAGAGAGCGGTCAGGCCGCCCTTGCCGTTGTCGACGTAGACGGTGTACTTGCCGCTGCCGGTGAACGAGAGCACATACTCTTCGTCATCGTCGCTGACGGTATAGGCGGCGTACTCGTTTTTGTCGAGGATGGCGGTGTTGTCTGTCGCCGAAAGCTGCGGATAGCTGTTGCTCGCGGTGACGGTCAGCGTGTAGTCGGAGTTCTTTGCGCTCGACGCCTTGGTCGCGCTTGCCGAGGAGACCGAAACATAGTAGTCGCCGTTGAGCAGGTTGGCGAGAGTGAGCGACGAAGTTTTGTCGGTCACGGTGAGAGACTTGAGCTTCTTCAGGTTCCCGTTCGCATCTTCGACGTAAACGGTGATGACGGCGTTGCCTGAAGTGAAGTCCGCCAGCGAGAAGGTGTAGTCCCCCGCCGTCGTTCCTTCCGCGCTGTCGCTGGTGATGCTGAAGCTGTAATAGTCGATCGCGTCGCCGAATCCGACCCAGTCGGCGCCGGTGGTCACGGTTCCGGCGGTGAAGGTCAGCGGGGTTGCGGTTCCCGGCGTGTCGTCGCTGTTGTTGCAATTGACCGCATCGACCTCAAGGGTGACGTCGTAGCTGCTGACCACAGAAGACTTCTTCGGCGTGATGCCGATGTAATAATCGCCGCTTTCGAGGAAGAACGCGAGTTCTCCGAGTTCGTCCTTGCTGCTGATGGAGAGGCTCTTCACCACGGTCTTCTGATCCGCCGCGTAGACCTTGACGGTCAGCCCGGACCCGGAACCGATCAGGTCGGTCAGGTTCGAGATGGTGATCGTGACGTCGGAATTCGCCGCGACGGAGAAGCTCAGGAAATCCGCGGTGTCGATCTTCCCGCCGATGGTCTGGTCGATGTCGGTCGTTCCCGAGGTGATCGCCGTCGCCGCGGCGAAGGTGTCGCCGAAGTCGGCTTTGGTATTGACCGTGAACGTTCCCGAGGTCACGTCGGATGTGTTGCCCACGCCGTCCACCGCGTAAATCTGGTACTCGTAGGAGCCGTTCGAGGTGAACGAAGCGACATACGAGGTATCGCTGGTGGTGATCGTCGTGTAGGTGGAGGCGTTGACGTTCTTGTACTTGAGAACGTAGTAGGCGACTCCGCTGAAATCGTCCACCGAGGCGTCCCAGGTGAAGATCACGTTGTTCTTGAGGCCGACGACCGATTCGACCACGACTTCTTCGGGGGCGACGGAGTCGATGGTGAACTTGGTTCCCGAGGTGGTCGCGGTGGAACTCAGGTTGATCGAGAGCGCGCTTACCTTCCACGTGTAGACGCCGTTGGCGAGCCCTTCCACGGTGTACGACGTGTCGGAGATGTCGCTCACCGTGTAGGTTTTGCCGTTGACGGTGTAAGAGAGGATGAAGCTGTAGGTCCCGAGTTCGGTGGCGTCGGTCCAGCTGAAGGTGACCGAATCGCCGTCGGTTTCCGCCGTCAGGTCGGTCGGCTTGGCCAGCGTGTAGCTGAGCGTGATGGTATCGCCCTCGTCGTCGACGAAATCGAAGTTCTGCGTCGCGCTGTAGGAGGGGTTGGTGTTCCCGGCGCTGTCAGCGACGGAGAGCCGCCAGTAAACGGTGTCCATCCCGGCGAGGACGCCGACGGTGTCTCCGGTCGTTCCCCAGGAGAGGGTGAGCGACTGGTCGGTGGTGGTGAACGAATAGACCTTGCCGGTGAAGTCGCTGCTCGCGCTGACCTCCACCGTGTAGACGATTTCGGAGTCGTCGGTGAAATCGTCCTCCCAGCTCAACGTGACGGAGGCGTCGCTGTAGGTCTTGACGGTGGTGGTGTCTTCGGTTTCCGACGAGGTGTCGCCGAATCCGGCCGAGGTCGACGACGTGGTGGAGGTGACCGAGGTCGTGGTGTATTCCGCCGAAACCGATGAGGAGAACGAGGTGAATTCCCCGTCCGGCGGCGTGGTGTCGGAACTGCCGAAGTTGCCTTCGATGGCGTAATCGCTCTGGTTGCCGACATAATCCACCGCGTAAACCCGGTACTCGTACAGCCCGCCCGCGAGGTCGGAGACCGAGGCGGAGAAGGTGGTGTTGTCGCAGGAGATGCGGGTCCAGTTCGTCCCGTCGGCGCTGTATTCGACTACGTACTGGTAGACGCCGCTCTGGAGATCGGTCGCCTCCGTCCAGTTGAAGGTGACGCTGTAGGTGACCGCGTAGGCGTCTTCGTCGTTGACCGTGACCGTGATGGAGCCGGGGACCGAGGCGGTAAATTCCGGCGCGGTGTTGTCGCCGGTCCAGATCCGGAAGGTCTGGCCGTCGATGAAGCCGCTTTCGTTGCCGGCGACGTCCACCGCTTCGACCGCCCAGTAGACGTAGCGCTGGTTGGTCAGTTCCGAAGCGACGGTCGAGGTTCCGGTGGTCAGTTTGTAACTGGCGTCGTAGGTGTGGCCGCCGGAATCGGTCGCGGTATAGGTTCCGTTGTCCGGGTCATAGCTCCACGAGACGATGTCAAGTTCGGTTTCGGATTCGACATAGAGCACCGCATAGTAATCGACGGCCAGGCCGCTGCTCGCCGCCGCCCACGAGAATTCCACCGTGGAGGAGGTGATTCCGCCCGAGGCGTTGCCCGGAGAAGAGATGGAGGCCGATCCGGCGGTCATGGAGAACGAGCTGTTTTCGGCGGGATCGACGACGGTCATGTCGCTGGTTTCGTAGTCGCTCCACTCCGAAACGTAGGCGCCGTCGCCGGAATTGCCGCGAATCCGGTACTGGACGCTCTCGCCGGAGTTCAGCGAAAGCGAACTCAAGTCGAAACTCTGCGTGCTCTTCGAGGAACCGGCGACGGTGACGACCACGCTTTCACCGACCGCGTTGCCGTCGGAATCGTAAATCTGATATTCGATTTCATAACTTTCGGCGGTGGTTCCGCCGAGGGTGACGGTGTCCCAGGTGAGGGCGAGGTCGCCGTCGCTGCCGAGCGTTCCGGAGAGATCGCCGAATTCCGGAAGATCGCCGACGGTGTCGCCACTGCCCGAGCCGGTGGAGACGGTGACCAGACTGGTGTCGGAACCGCTGTCATAGTTGAAGCTGACGGTGACTTCCACCCCGTTCAGCGTCACGGTTCCCGTTCCGCCGGAGAGCGTGGTGGTGACGGTTTCGCCCTGGCAGATGAAGGTGACCGTTTTCTTCGCCCAATAGGCGCTGGCGTCGCCGGAGTAGGAGAACAATGTGTACTCCCCGTCGGTCAGCGCGTTGTTGAGATTGATGGTCAGCGTGCTTGCGGTGCTGACCAGGCTGATGTCGTCGAGGTCGGTACTGACGATCGGTTGCGAGCCGTCGGCGTTTTCCGCACCCAGTGCGAAGGTGATATTGAGTTCGCCGTTGGAGGCCAGCAGTTCGCCGTTGACGGTTGCACCGCTGGCGATGGTGATGCTGTTGATGCCGCCGCCGAGGTCGATCGCACCGTTGATGACCGCACTGTCGCTGAGTTCGAGTTTGTCCGCGTTGTTGCTCGTGGTGTAATAGAACTTGGCGGAATCCTCGTCGAAATATCCTTCGGTCATCACCGCATAGGTCGCGCTGACCGAGCCGGAGATTCGCATATCCAGCGTCCCCATGCTGACGATTCCGTAGTCGGAGGCGTCGACCGTGCCGTTGATGTCGAAGGCGTCGTCGTCGTAACTTGACGCGAACGAGTCGGAGACCTGGATTCCGATCGCGTATCCCAGGGCGGAGGCGTCGACCGTGATGCTTCCCGAGAACGCGCCGGCGGTGAGGGTTTCGGTCTTGACGCCGTAGGCGATCTGGATATTGAACCCGCTGTTGCCGGAGGAGGTCACTTCGATCTCGCTGGTGAACTGCCCGTCCACGGTAATCGACGTTGCGCCCGTGATTCCGTAGGCGGCCAGCAGCAGCGCGCCGGAGTTGTTGAATGCTCCGCCGGAGCAGGAGTTGTCTTCCACGGTGACCGAGATGGACCCGGCGAGGTCGCCGGTCACGGTGATGGCGTCTTCGGCATACAGCCCGGCGGCGGTGACCAGGTAGCTGCCGCTGGTGGAAGTCCATGAGCCGGAGAAGGTCAGTGTGTTTCCGGAACTTTCCGCAAAGAGCGTTCCGTCGAAGTCTCCGAGCTCAAGGGTTCCGGCGGAAATGGCGCGGGCGCTCACCGTGTTGTCGGAGAAGGTGAGCGAGTTGCTGACTCCTCGCACGGTGAGGTCGATCGTATTGTCGAGCGCCGAAACGGAGAGAGTTGCCGAATCGCTGACCTTATCGAGCGCCACGGTCTCGCCGATGAGGGCCGCCGCGGCGATGGTGTTCCCGGTGAAGGTCAGCGATCCGGCGGATGTTCCGCCGTTGGCTTCGGCAGTCATGGTGTTGCCGGAGACCGTGGAGGCGATGGTTGCGCCGGTCATCGATGCGATTTCGATCGTATCGCCCGACTCCACCCCGTAAGCGCCGATTTCGTTGCCGGACATGGCCGCCGGGGTGAAAGTCGTGATTTCGGAATACAGATCGCTGATGACCGCCGAAATGGTGTTGCCGGAGGCCTCGGCGTCGATCGCGCCGTTCCATTCGCCGTTGAGGCATTCGACGCTCTCTTCCGCCGCGATTCCCGAAGCGGTGATGGTGTTGCTCGAGGCGGTCAGGCTGGCAAAGGCGTGAATCTCCGAGTCATTGGCGTCGATGTTCATCGTCGCCGAGAAGTTGTTGCCGATCGAGAGCGTGCCCGCCGTGAAGGCGGCGGCGCTGACCGTGTTGCCGGAACTGAGGTTGATCGGGGTTACGGTGGAGCCCGAAACCGTGGTGATTCCATAGAGCCCGACAGCGGAGGATGCCTCGAAGGTTCCGGAGATGTCGCCGTCGACGGAGAGCGTATTGCTCTGGGCGTCGAATACGGCGGCCGAGGCGTCGGTCACTCCGGGGGTATCGGAGTTGTAGGTCGCGCCGCGGTTGTACGACGTGTAGGCGCTCACGCCGAAACGCATATTGTCATCGGAATTGGCCGAGGCGAGCGCCGCTCCGGCCTGCGAGTTGAAACTGACCGTCGCGTCGCCGCTGAACCGCACCGCGGCCGAGGCGTAACGCGCATTTTCGGTACGATAATATAGATTGTAGGGATTCGAAGAGTCGCCGGAGTAGTCGCCGCCGATCACCAGCACGACGTCGCTGCCGGTCATCGCCAGCGCCTGGAAATCGCTCTCCGTATCTCCCGTGGTATAAGTGTAATAAGAGTTCGGATAAAGTCCCGCGATCCGGCCCGCGTCGGTGACCTCGTCGGCATTGGCAAGAATGATGACGTCGTTCGGCGTCTCTTTTGAATAAACTGCTAAATTTGTGTAAATAAAGTCGGTGCTCATCACAATACCCCTGCAATAAACAATTTAAGTATAAAAAGTTTATCCATGGTATGTGACGCAAACACACCATTTCCCATCTGCTCAGTAAAACGCAGCGGAGCGGCCGGTTATTGTATCGGTATTGAAAAAAAATGGATTCTTTTTCTGCAGTGTCCTTCTGGCGGCCGCTGCTGCTGCGGCGGTCAATGGCGGTGGAAGAAGGAGTCGGCCAGGGCGCCGACCCAGCTCATGAGGCCGATGAGAAGCGCCGCCGTGTATTCGCCGGAGACGGCGAGTTGAATGGCGGCGAGCCAGATGCCGAGGATCGCTCCGGCGACCACCAGCCGGGCGGGGTCGGTGTGGACGATGATCTTCTGCGAGAACCAGACGAGGTTGAGCAGCGGAACGGGGCTGAACCCGACTCCCTGCTCCGCCGTCCGCTGGCGCAGCCCGAGGATGAGTCCGCAGAGCCAGATGACGGCGAAGAGCGAACCTCCGGCGATGGCGAGCGGCGGCGAAGAGAGCGCCGCCGCAAAGCCGAGCGCGGTGAGCGAACCCAGTTCGGCGATCAGGAGCAGAAGATAGACTTGCCCGGCGCCGAAGGCGTTCCACGCGGTCAGGAAGGCGTACACCAGGTGCGGGCCGGGGAGATACGCCCACATCGGCGAGGTCCACGGCGGCAGCGGTTGCTCCGGGTCGTCGGGGGTATTGCCGGGGATGTCGTCGGCAACGTCGTCGGGGGAGGGCGGCGGCGGAGCTTTCCGCCTGGGTCTGGCCGTTTTCGGGGGAGGGGCGGCGGAGAGTTCGTCGAGATCCTCCAGTACGGCTTCAACGGCTTCCTCGAAGAGTTCCAGTTCGTCGGTGCGGAGGTCCGCGCCGCTCTCGTGGGCGAACCGGTTGCGGACGCCGCCGATATGGTTGATGAGGTTCCGGGTTTCGGCGGGAAGGCGGGGGCCGAGCGATTCGACTTTCTCGCGCATTCCGCTGCCGGTGGCACCGCATTCGGCCAGTCTGGTTTCGATTTTCCGGGCGGCGGCGATCACGCGCCCGGTGGTCAGGAGTTGTGCATCTTCATCCATTCGGATTCCTCATTCCAGAATACAGAAGACTAACATAGCGTCTGATCGGGTCATTGTCAAGAAGTTTCCGAAAAAAGCGGCTTCGATGTTGCCATTTCAGAGGGGAAGCGCTATATTATTGCATCGGAAGCGATTTTGGATTGGATCGACGGGGCAATGGCGAGCAAAACTTTTCCGGATGCGAAAAAACTGCCGGTCAGGAACGCGGCGAACGTGCGCAGCGACAGCGAGAAGCTGCTGCGGGCGTTGATTGTGCTTTTCGTGCTGATGGGCGTCGCCGCCGCGCTGGTGTTCGGGCTGGTCGGCCTGCGCCGGGTGCTGTTCACCTCGAATCCGCGTTTCCAGCTGCGTGAAATCATCGTTCAGTCGGAAGGGTACTGGCAGGACCGTTCGGAGCAGCTCGCTTCGCGGCTCGGCGTACATACCGGCGACAATCTGTTTTCGCTCGATCCGGGGGCGCTGCGCCGTCAGCTTGCGGCGATCCCGAATGTTCAGCACTGTGAAGTGAACCGGATTCTGCCGGACACGCTGAAACTCCGTGTGGTGGAGCGGATTCCGCGCGCGGTGCTGGCCAGTCCGCGCGGGCGCTGGGTGGTCGATGAGGAGGGCGTGGTGATTCCGCGCGCCGAATCGATGATGGCCGGCCGCCAGCTTCCGGTGATCCTCGGCGTATCGGACAGCAACCTCGAAGGGGGGATGCGGGCAGAGAAGCTTCGTCCGGCGCTGGGCATCATCATGCAGGTTGCCTGCAACTTCCGTGACATTGAAATCCGGGCGATCCACATTCAGGGCGGCGACAAAGTCAACATGATCATGCGTTTCCGCGGCCAGAAGATGTGCCAGGCGCTGATTCCGGTGGACAACGAACGGAACATCGGGCTATTGCTGACTGCGTTGCAGAGCGCGATCATCCACGCCGAGCGGCGCGGGGACCGGCGCGGCATCTTCGATCTCTCCTTCGACGGCAACGTCATCATCCGCTGAGCGGACGCAGTCCGTCTGCAATCCTTACCCGGCACCGGCACCCTGCCGGTCGGGGTGCAGGGGCGAAGCGCCCTGCCCGTCGGAGACACGGACTGCCGCTCATTAACCCGCTCAAGTGCCGAACGAGTTCGACAATGAGCGGCAGCGGTGGAGTTGACCGCCAGGTCAACTCACCCGCTCGCGCCGAAGGCGGAGCCTCTCCCGTTCCGGGAAGCGATTGAAAACAAGCGTACCGTAGTTTCTCGCATGCGGATGCCCTCCCTTCCGGTCGGGCCGGCGAGTTGACCTGTGCGGTCAACTCCGCCTCGGCGCTACGCGGCAAAA
>CAYSZM010000028.1:0-36088 GCA_964435365.1 uncultured Victivallis sp.
CCGGTCGGGAGGAGGTTCGGAGGGGGGCGAAGCGCCCCCTCTGATTCCCACGATAAAGAATGGCTATTTCTGACCGTAGTAAGCGTTCTTGCCATGCTTGCGATTGTAGTGCTTGGCGACGAGGGATGCTTTGAGACGCGGCGCATCGGGGTTGATTTGCTCGGTGAGGTGGGCCATGTGACAGAGTTCTTCGAGCACCCGGGCGTGAAAGACCGCTTTGGCGGCGTCGACGCCCCAGGCGAAGGGGCCGTGACCGGCGACCAACACCATCGGGACTTCGTCCGGATTGAGCTTGTTTTCGCGGAAACAGTCGACGATTTGGTTGCCGGTTTCGATTTCGTAATCGTTCTCGATGCGTTCATCGGCCATCAGCGCGGTGCATGGGATGTCGCAGCCGAGATGGTCGGCGTGGGTGGTGCCGAAAATCGGCACGGAGCGCAACGCCTGCGCCCAGGACACCGCATAGAGCGAATGGGTGTGCACGATTCCGCCGATACGGGGAAACGCGCGGTAGAGGACCAGATGGGTGTTGACGTCGCTGGAGGGGCGAAGGTCGCCTTCCACCACCTTCCCGTCGCTGAGACTGACGATCACCATGTCTTTGGGCTCCATGCCGTCGTAATCGACGCCGGAGGGCTTGATGGCGAAGACGCCGCGGTCGCGGTCGATTGCGCTGACGTTGCCGAAGGTGTAGATCGCCAGCCCGAGTTTCGGGAGTTCGAGGTTGGCTTTCCAACACTGTTCGCGAAGTTTCTTATACATGCTTCATCGTTTCCGCTTCGAGCAGGTCGCCGAGGGCGAGGTAACGGCGGTACTCCTTCTCATAGAGGGCGACGTTGGCGGGAATCGGCTCGTAGACACGGTCGACGCCGGCCCCCATCCTGTCCATCGCCGTCGCCAGGTCGGGGTGGACTTTGGCGGCGACCGCGGCGAACATTGCGCCGCCGAGGGCGCACGCCTGTTCGGCGGCGGGGGTGCGGATCGGCAGGTTGAACACGTCGGCGCACATCTGCATGACGAAGGTCGACTTGCGGGCGATGCCGCCGATGGCCGAAACCGATTTCACCGGGACGCCCTCTTCGCGGAACCGCTCGACGATGCGCCGGGCGCCGAAGACGGTCGATTCCGCCAGCGCCCGGTAGACCATCGGCGCGGTCGAACCGAGGTTGAGCCCGAAGACGCCGCCGCGCAGATGCGGATTCGCGTCCGGAGTGCGGCGGCCGTTGAACCAGTCGAGAGCCACGATTCCGGTCGAACCGGGGGCGATCTCCGCCGCTTCGCGTTCCAGCCGGGGCAGCGAAATGTCGCCGGCGTAACCGAGCAGCCGCTTGAACCAGGCGTAGACGTCGCCGAAGGCGGACTGCCCGGCTTCGAGGCCGATCAGCCCGGGGACCACCGAGCCGTCCACCTGCCCGCAGATGCCGCGGACGCAGGTGTCTACATCGGGGGCAACCAGAATATCGCAGGTGGAGGTGCCCACCACTTTCACCAGTTCATACGGCTGGATCTGCGCGCCGACGGCGCCGAAATGACAGTCGAAGGCGGTTCCGGAGACCACCACGCTTTCGGGGAGTCCGAGCTTCGCCGCCCACTTCGCCGAGAGCGTTCCGACCGGAACGTCGGCGGTGTC
The DNA here is from genome assembly GCA_964435365.1 of uncultured Victivallis sp. Lineage (GTDB taxonomy): Bacteria > Verrucomicrobiota > Lentisphaeria > Victivallales > Victivallaceae > Victivallis. The sequence continues at coordinate 1,631 of CAYSZM010000028.1, forward strand.
GGTGTCGGTGTAGAGACGCGAACGCAAGCCCGCCAGCAACGGGTCGACTCCGGCGAGGAACTCTTCCGGCGGCAGTCCGCCCCAGGAGGCGTGCCAGAGCGCCTTGTGCCCGGCGGCGCAGCGGCTGCGGGACATGGTCAACGGATCGGTGCGGCCGCAGAGCTCGCCCGCGATCCAGTCGCAGTGTTCGACCCAGCTGAAGGCGGCTTCGCGCACGGAGGAGTCGACTTTCAGCGTGTGGAGAATCTTGCTCCAGAACCATTCGCTGGAGTAGATGCCGCCCTCGTACATGGTGTAGTCGGTTCCGCCGTGGCTGCGGGAGAATTCGTTGATGCGGGCGGCTTCGGCGATGGCGGTGTGGTCTTTCCAGAGAATGAACATGGCGTTGGGATTCTCTTCAAAGCCCGGCAGCAGCGCCAGCGGGGTGCCGTCGCGGTCCACCGCGCACGGGGTGGAGCCGGTGGTGTCGATGCCGATTCCGGCGATGCGGGAGGCGTCGACATCGAGGAGCACGCCCCGGATCACCGTTTCGATTCCCTCGAGATAGTCGAGCGGGTGCTGACGGAACCGGCTGTTCGCCGCGTCGCAGTAAAGCCCGTCGGCCCAGCGCGGGTAATTGTGGACGCAGGAGGCGAGGTTTTCGCCGTTCTCCGCATCGACCAGAACCGCCCGGACGCTGTCCGAACCGAAATCGATGCCGATCAGAAGTTTGCTCGTCATGCTTTGCTTTCCCATCAATTGGTTATTCGGAAATTCGTTTCAGAACCACGGTGGATTTCGGCGTGACCGGGATCGCGGTTCCCGGTTTGACCTCCCGGCCGCCCGGCAACTGCCGGTAACGCCCCTTTTCGGGGACGGCCAGCGGATAGCTTTTGACCGCGGACGCATTCATCCCGATCAGGTAAGGCCCGTAGGCGAGACGATAGAACTCGCAGCGCCCGGCCAGGGGATGCTCCTCGCCCACCTTGAATTTGAATTCCTCCGGCATCTGCGCGATCGGAAGCGTCTCGCCGGAATGAAGCGACGGCGTATGGTCCGGATCGTTCAGGCCGCCCGCGCCGTCGCCGAAATTGGTCCGGACGGGACGCAGGAACGTGTCTCCGGACGGGAGAAATTCGACCTCCTCCCGGACCGTAGCGACCCGCTCCAGCTCCGGCGTGAGATAGTGGACCTTGCCGAGGAAATTGATTCCCGACGGGGCCCGCCAGTAGAGCGCCGCATAGAGGATGTCGGAGCCGTCCTTGAGGGCGAGAACTCCCGCCTCTTCATCGCTCCAGACGAAATTCCTGTCGGCGGCCATCGGCATTTGTTCTTTGCTCTCCGGCTGCGCCGCCAGCAGCGCGTGACGCTCCGGCTCGGCGAGCAGCGCGACGGCGGGGCTCAGTCCCTCCATCGCCGCCAGTTCCGCCAGCGCCGGGAAGTACTGCTGCTCGCCCAGCATCCGCCGGGCGGCGGCCGTCGCATAGGGATCGAGCACGGCGGCGGCCGCTTCGAGCGGCGCGTCGGCGGAATCCGGTCGCTGCACATAGGTGACCTTGCCGGGGAATTCGGTATCGTACCAGCCGACGGCGGTTTCCAGCCGCATCACCGGATTCATCGCTCCGTTGAGCGCCGGGTAGCGGAAGACGCCGCGGGCGCGGACCATGTTGCGCAGCGCTTCGAGAATGCGGTCATCCCCCGGTTTGCCCGGCTCCGGCCGCGTCGCATCGTAAATCCGGACCGCCAGCCCGAGAAGCCGTTCGCCGCGGGCGCCGTCATACCCGTATTCCTTCGGCAGTCCTTTTGCCGTAAACAGCTTCGGGAAAGGCGGAATCACGACGTTCTTATTCTCCTTTGCACCGGACCACGGTTCGATGCCGACCGATTCGCGGAGGAACCCGAGGGTGGTTTCGAGCGGCATCGCCTTCGATGCATCGAGGAGCTGGAGCGCGCGGTTGTTCCAGTGCAGATTCAGGTCCGCAATCATCGAACGTTCCGGCCAGGGCTGGCGGTGGCCGGCCAGATGGCGGAGACCGGTCGCCAGCAGCTCGGACCAGGCGCGGCGGCGAACGACCTTGCGCCCGTTCTCATCCGGAATCTCCTGTTTGAGATACGGTTGCAATTCCGGCCAGACCAGCACGATTGCTTCGGAAGCGGGGCCGTAACCGGTCAGTTCGGGGTATTCCGACGCGCGGTCGTCGCGGGTGATTCCGGAATCTTCGCGCCGGAGGCGGAACAATTCGTCGATGCTCTCGACGATCCGCCGGACCGCCGCGTCGCTGTGACCGGCGGCGCTCCACGGCACCCGGCTGGCCCGGGCGAGAAACCGGAGTTCCTGCTGGGAAAGCGGGCCGCGTTCCGGCGCCAGCAGCGCCTCCAGCTCGCGATTGACGCGCGCCTTGACCGCGTCGAACGACTCCGGCTGCCGCGGGGGCGCGACCGGAACCGGAAGTTTCGGCTGCGGCTCATCCGGCGGCGGAACGAAAAAGGGGTCGTCGCTCACGATCATCCGATAAACGGGACGCCCCGGCGTCGTCATATTCTTCTGGTATTGGGCGGGATTGCGCCCCGGCAGCCAGACCGGGCCGACGGGAAGAAGTTCGCATTCCAGCCGGTCCTTGCGGTAAGTGACCGACATCGGCACCGGCAGCGTCACATAATAGAACCGCCCCGGCGAAGCGGGTTCCGTGCAGCCGCGGTCGGGAATGTCGACGTCGCCGAAGAAGCGGTAACCGAGCTGGCGGCCGTTGACCAGGAGAATCAGCATATTCGGATTGACGTCGCCTCCCCAGAATTTGAAGGTGACGTAATTCTGCCGCTGGGGATGGACGCGGAGACTGAACTTCATGCCGCCGCCGCGCCAGGAGACCGGGTCGAGCGGCATGGGAATCCGGGCAGGTTCGTTGAGTGCGCCATGCACCGCTTCCGCTCCGCCGTCTTCGAAGTGATGGCTTTTTTCGGAACCGGGGTCGCCGAACTGGATCGCATCGAACACGGTTCCCCGGACAGTTGCGGCCCCGGCAGCCAGAAGCAAAATTCCCAGCCCGAACTTCGTCAGGATCGATCTCATATCCCCCCCTGTTTCAAATGGATCTAGAGGGATATGCGCAGAAATCCCCTCCTTGAAAAACCGTATTTATTTAAAAATAGCACAGCCGGACGGTGAAGTCCAGTATTTTCACCATCCGGCCCGGAGGTTTTTTCAGTTTCCTTTCAGAAACAATTCAAGGAAACTTCAACTGCTTTCCAGCTGGCGGACCATCGCGTCGGCGACATCGCCGGCCGATCCGGGATTCTGCCCGGTCACCAGATTGCCGTCGACGACGGTATGGGGAACCCAGATTCCTTTGCAGAGATAGTTGGCGCCCGCATCGCGCAGCCGGTCCTCCAGACCCAGCCGAACCTTCGATTCGGCGGCGGCCTCGGCCTCTTCGGCGTTGGAGAGCCCGGTCACGTTGCGCCGGAACACCAGCGGCTGGCCGTCGCAGCGGACGCATTCGAGCAGCGCGGAAGGACCGTGCGAAACCGCGCCGATCACCTTCCCGGCGTCGAACATCTGTGCAAGCAATCCGGCGCTGCAGGAGGGTTTCCCGGCGGTGTGCTCCGGTGCGTGGTCTCCGGCATAGTAGAGCGCGTCGAAATGCCAGTGGGCCACCTCTTCCAAGCGGAACAGATGGGCCAGCCCGGGGTCGCATCCGCCGCGGAACAGGTCAGGCGCACTGGCCCGCATCGCCTCCAGAATCCGCGCCCCGCTCCGGGCGGCAAAGCCGGGAGCGGCGGCGAAAACCGAATATCCGGCTTCCCGGAACCGGTGATAGGGAATCGTCAGTTCGTCCAGCCATTTTCCGGACGGTATCTCACCGTCTCCCGCAGCGCCGCCGGGAGCCAGTACAATCAGAATTTGTTTCATTTCTCCACCTCCGCGCGTGCACTTCTCCCAACAGTTTATTATAATACGAAATCCGGAAAAAACAAGGGCAAAAAAAGCGGGTCTCCGCAGAGACCCGCAAACATTCGGCAGATAGGCCGGATTACCAGTGAATCAACTCCTGGACTTTGACCGGTTCCCCGGTCTTCATCGAGATGTTCGCACCGATACCGGTCAGGATCGACTTGGCTCCGTCGACGTAGTCGGCGGCCAGCCCGAGCGGATCGTCGTCCACGCCGACGAAGAGGTGCTTGAGCAGCCGGTCGTCGCCGCCGCCGTGTCCGGCGAGCGTGTCGGTCGAATACTCGATGACCTGCGGTTTGCCCCAGTGCGGCTGGAAGAGGATTTCCGGCACGAGTTTCGCGCGGTCACCCTTCATTTCGCTCATGCCGAAGTGGTTGAAGTCTTCGCCTTCCGCTTCGCAGAACGGACTCTCGACCACGTTGAACTCGAGCCGCCCCTTGGTGCCGTTGAAGACGACGCGGTAGCCTTCCCACGGGCAGTGTGCGCAGAGGCTGTAGGTCATCACCACATTGTTCTTATAGCGGACCATGACGCCCATGTTGTCCTCGATGCTGATGCAGTCGCCGAAGACGCTCTGGTCACGGTAGTAGCCGTCCTCGGACTCGGCGTTGTAATAGAGCCCCATCAGGTTTTCATCATCGGGCTTCACATGCAGCGCGAACGGGTCCTTCGCGGCGACTTCACTGCCGCGGGCGCGGTTGTAGAACTGGGAGATGCCGCGCTTCTCGGCGTTGGCCTTGCCGTAGAACTTGAGGTCGCCCATGGCGAAGACGGTCACCGGCTCGGAGTCGATCCACCAGTTCACCAGGTCGAAGTGGTGGGTGGACTTGTGGACCATCAGGCCGCCGGAGTTGTTCTTGTCGCGATGCCAGCGGCGGAAGTAGTCCGCGCCGTGGCAGGTGTCGAGCAGCCACTCGAAGTGGACGCTGGTGATGTCGCCGACGATTCCGGACTTGATGACCTCTTTGATCTTGGTGTTGCGCGGAGCGTAACGGTAGTTGAAGGTGACGGTGAGGTGCTTGCCGGTGCGCTTCTTGGTGTCGATGATCTGCTGGCACTTTTCGGCATCGATGGTCATCGGCTTTTCGCTGATCACGTCGCAGCCGAGCTCCATCGCACGGCAGGTGTATTTGTGATGGGTGCGGTCCATCGAGGTGACGATGACCGTATCGGGCTTGCATTCGGCGATCATCCGGTCGAAATCCTGGGCCAGGTAGGTCGGAACGTCCGGGTGATTGTTGCAGTACTTCTTGAGCACGATATTGTTGTAGAAGTCCATCCGCTTCGAGTTGGAGTCGCAGAAGCCGACCAGCTCGGCACGGTCGCTGAACTTGTTCAGAATGGCTTTGATGTACATTTCCGACCGGCCGCCGGTCCCGACGATACAGTAACGCTTTTTCATGACAAATCTCCTGGTTGGGATTGAAAACTAGATATGCTTTCCCGGCGGATCAGCCGGGCGGAATACCTGACAAGTTCCGGAGCCTCCTCCGGGATGGACACGATTTTCCGCACCGCCCGCGCCACGGTTTCGGCGTCGGGGTGCGCAACGGTGGTCAGCGCCGGAATCGCAAACGCTCCGGCCGCATCGTCGTCGAACCCGGCCACCGCGATCCGCTCCGGGATCGCAACGCCGTGTTCACTCGCGTAGCGGTAGAAGCCCAGCGCCATGCGGTCGGTGTCGAAGAAAACCGCGTCGGCGTTGAATTTCAGAATTTCGTCGCCGGCGGCGAATCCGTCGGCGAACTCCAGCCCGCCGGTCGAAATGAATCCGCCGTGAACCGGGGTTCCTGCCTCGGCCACCGCCCGTTCGAACCCAGCCCGGCGTCCGGCGGCTCCGCCGGTTCCGACCCGCACGACGCGGCGGCGTCCGGCGCGGATCAGCTCGGTCACCGCGGCGGCGACGCCGCTGGCGCGGTCGGTCTCGATCCGGTCGAATTTGCCCGAAGCGATTTCACAATCGATGAAGAAGAAGCGAATCGGCAGCGTGAGCAGTTTCTCGGGGTCCCATTTTTGCGACCAGGCGAGAAAGACCACCGATTCGACGATGCCCGCCCAGCTCCGCAACAGCTCGTCGAGCTCTTCCGGCGTTCCCGGCAGGCCGCCGAGCAGCGTATGATATTTTTCTTCGCGAAGCGCCTCTTCCAGCAATCGAATCCGGCGCTGCATGCATTCGCTTTGGAAGCTGGCGCCGGAAATCACTCCGACGATCCGGCTCGACTGCTGCTTGAGGCTGCGCGCCGCAGCGTTCGGCACGTAATTGAGTTCGCGCGCCGCAGCGAGCACCCGTTCCGCCACCTCCGGCTTCACCGGGCCCGAGCTGGAAAGCGCCCTCCCCGCAGTGCGGATCGATACCTTCGCCGCCTCGGCAACCATTTTCAACGTCGCAGCCATCCACGCTCCCGAATCTATTGTCCCATTTCTGTGCCATCGTTGGCATAAGGATAAAATAAACCCTTTTTTTGAAAAATCAACACCCAAACTAATTTTTTTTCTTTTTCTATTGATTCCATTGCAAAAAAACACTCACGATGGTATTATAGATCAATTGCATGACCGGTCGGCCGCGTCCGCGTCGCCGTTTGCAACCACACGAACTATGAGGCCTGCTTGAATGGGAAAAAGAACGGTTCTGTATCAGGAACATCTGAAAGCCGGAGCGCGAATGGTCGATTTCGCCGGGTGGGAAATGCCCGTGCAGTACAAGGGCATCCTCGCCGAACATGAGCACACCCGGAAGCATGTTTCGCTGTTCGACATCTGCCACATGGGGGAATTCCGCATCACCGGCGACGGCGCGGCGGCGGCGCTTGACGCGGTGTTCGCGCGCCCGGTGGCGGACCAGAAGACCGGGGTGTGCCGCTACAACTTCCTGCTCGACGAAGCGGGCATGGTGATGGACGACCTCATCGTCTACCGCATCTCCGAAACCGAGTTCTTCATCGTTGTCAACGCGGGTACGCGCGAGAGCGACGCCGCGCTGATTCAAAGCCTGCTGCCGGGAACCGTCGCCTTCTCCGACGAGTCCGACGGCACCGCCAAGCTTGATTTGCAGGGGCCGGAGAGCGCCCGGGTATTGGCCGCGTGCGGACTTGACGCCGCCGCCCTCCCCGCGTACTTCCACTTCCGGCGCGCCACGGTCTGCGGCATTGACTGCCTGCTGAGCCGGACCGGGTACACCGGCGAACTGGGGTTCGAACTCTATCTTGCGAGCGGCCGCGCCGTCGAACTCTGGAACCGGCTGCTTGAACATCCAGCGGTCGAACCCGCCGGACTGGGCGCGCGCGATACGCTGCGGCTGGAAATGGGGTACGCGCTTTACGGCCACGAATTGAACGATCAACTGACGCCGCTCGAAGCGGGGTACGGCTCCATGCTCAAGCTCGAAGAAAATCCCGGGCGCGTGTTCCACGGTTCGGCGGCGCTGCGTCAGCATCGCGTCACCCGCACGCTGGCGGGCATCCGGCTGGACGGCCGCCGCGCGGCGCGCGCCGGCTGCGACATCCTGAACCGTGAAAACCGGGTGATCGGCCAGGTGACCTCGGGCGCGTTCGCCCCGAGCATTGGCTGCGCGATCGCCATGGGCTACCTGGAAACCGACGCCCTGCCCGCGGACGGCAAAGTCCTGCTGGGCACCGAACGGGCGATGCTCGAAGGCGAGCTGTGTACTCTGCCGTTCTACCGGGAAGGAACGGCGAAAACGATTGAAATCAACCAAATCGGGGGATAAGGGATTTTATGAAACGCTATACCAAAGATCACGAATGGGTGGAGATCGACGGCAACGAGGCGGTCGTCGGCATTTCAAAACACGCGGCGGAAGAACTCGGCGACATCACCTTTGTCGAACTGCCCGCCGAGCAGAGCCGGATCGAAGCGGGCGAAAGCCTGGGCGTGATCGAGTCGGTCAAAGCCGCCTCCGACGTCTATTCGCCGGTCGGCGGAACCGTCGTCGCGGTCAATTCGCTTCTGGACGATCAGCCGGAGCTGGTCAATGCCTCCGCCGAAGACAAGGGCTGGATCTGCCGCATCGCCGATTTCGACGCGGGCGCGCTTGACGGCCTGATGGACGCCGACGCCTACGCGGCATTTATCAAGGCGAAATAAACCATGCCGTACATCGCAAATGTGGACAGCGACCGGCGGGAGATGCTCGCCGCCATCGGCGTCGGCAGCATGGAAGAACTCTGGCGCAAGGCCGAAGTGAAGATGGCGCCTCCCGACCTTTCGGCGATCCCGGAAGGACTTTCCGAATACGAGGTGTGCACCCGTCTGGGCACGCTGGCCGACCGGAACGCGACCAGGCTGGTCAACTTCCTGGGCGGCGGCTACTACGATCACTTCATTCCGGCGACGGTGGACGAAATCTGTTCGCGGTCGGAGTTTTACACCGCCTACACCCCGTATCAGCCGGAGGCGTCGCAGGGAACGCTCCAGGCCATTTTCGAATTCCAAAGTTCGATCTGCCGGCTGACCGGCATGGAGGTGGCGAACGCCTCGATGTACGACGGCGGCTCGGCGCTGTTCGAGTCGATGCAGATGTCGTTCCGCCTCACCCGCAAACGGCGGGCGGTGGTTTCCGGCGCGGTGTCGCCGATCTTCCGCCGCATGCTCAGTTCCTACAGCGCGAACCTCGACATCGAACTCGTTGAAGTTCCCGCCGGAACGGTGGACTCCAACCCGCAGGGGCTGCTCGACGCGGTCGATGAAAACACCGCCTGCGTGATGGTGCAGTACCCAAACTTCTTCGGCACGGTCGAAGAGTGGAAGGCGTTCAACGACACGCTGCGCGAAAAGAAGGTCATCTCAATCTGCTCCTGCTACCCGATCGCCCTCGGGCTGCTCAAAACGCCGGGCGAATGCGGATTCGACATCGTCTGCGGAGAGGGGCAGAGCCTGGGGATTCCGCTCTCTTTCGGCGGCCCCTACCTGGGATTCATGGCGACCCTCAAGACGCACATGCGCCGGATGCCCGGCCGCATCTGCGGACGCACCGTCGACCGGGCCGGGCGGGCGGGCTTTGTCTTGACGCTCCAGGCCCGCGAGCAGCATATCCGGCGCGCCGGAGCCATGTCCAACATCTGCAGCAACGAAAATCTCTGCGCGCTGGCGGCGCTGGTCTACATGAGCACGGTCGGCAAGCAAGGGCTGGTCGAAGTGGCCGAACTCTGCGCGGCCAAAGCGGTCTACGCCCGCGAGCAGCTGCTCGGGATCGACGGAGTCGAAGCGGTGGGCGACGCCCCCTTCTTCAATGAATTCGTGATCAAGCTTCCGGGCGACGCGAGCGAAATCGCCGGGCGCATGGTCGACAAAGGGTTCGCGGCGGGCTTCCCGCTGGGGCGGTATTACCCCGAACGCGGCAACCAGCTGCTGGTCGCGGTGACGGAGAAGCGCAGCAAGGAACAGATCAAGGCGTTGGCCAACGCGCTGGAGGCGGTACTGTGAAACTGATTTTCAACCAGGGGAAACCCGGCCGCCGGGGTTCGTCGCTGCCGGGGTTCGATGTGGAAAAACGGTCGGCGATTCCGGACGCGCTCAAACGCGCGGAACCGGCCGCCCTTCCCGAAGCGACCGAGCAGGACGTGGTGCGCCACTTCACCCGGCTCTCCCGCAAGAACATGGGGGTGGACAGCAACTTCTATCCGCTCGGTTCCTGCACCATGAAATACAACCCCAAATTCCATGAGCGCATCGCGCGCTATCCGGGGTTCGCCAATTTGCACCCGATGTTGCCGCAGATCCGCCGCGGCGGAGCCCTGACCCAGGGCGCGCTGGCGGTGATCTACGAGACGGAGCGGCTGCTCTCCGAAATCCTCGGCTTCGCCGGCTGCACCATGCAGCCGATGGCCGGGGCGCACGGCGAGTTGACCGGGGTGATGCTGATCGCCGCCTGGCACAAGTCGCGCAACGACTTCAAACGCAAAAAAATGCTGATTCCGGATGCCGCGCACGGGACCAACCCGGCCAGCGCCGTGGTCGCCGGGTTCGAATGCTGTGAAATCGCCACCGACGCGAACGGCAACGTCGATCTTGAGAATCTCAAAGCGAATCTCGACGATACCGTCGCCGGGCTCATGCTGACCTGCCCGAACACGCTGGGGCTCTTCGACCCGCAGGTCGAGGAGATCTGCCGACTGGTGCATGAGGCCGGCGGCCTCTGTTATTGCGACGGGGCCAATTTCAATGCGATCGTCGGGCGCGTCCGCCCCGGCGATCTCGGATTCGACGTGATGCACGTCAACGTCCACAAGACCTTTTCGACGCCGCACGGCGGCGGCGGTCCCGGGGCCGGGCCGGTCGGCGTTGCCGAATGCCTGAAGCCGTTCCTGCCGATTTCGCAGGTGGCGAAGAACGTGGACGGCACTTATTACCTCAATTACAACTGCGAGCAGTCGATCGGTTACATCGCGCCGTTCTACGGGAATTTCGGAATCCTGCTCCGCGCCTACGCCTATCTGTTGAGCCTGGGGCGCGACGGGCTGTGCCGGGTCAGCGAAAACGCGGTGCTCAACGCCAACTACATCCGGGCGAAACTGGCTCCGTACTTCGATCAGAAATACGACCGGGCGTGCATGCACGAATGCGTCTTCTCCGGTTCGCGACAGGCGAAGCACGGAGTGCATACGCTGGATATGGCCAAGGCGCTGATCGATCGCGGGTTCCACCCGCCGACAATCTATTTCCCGCTGATCGTCGACGAGGCGATCATGATCGAGCCGACGGAGACCGAGTCGAAGGAGACGCTCGACGAATTCATCGCGGCGATGATCGAGATCGCCCGTCTGGCGGAGTCCGACCCGGAGAGCGTCGTCCGCTGCCCGGTCAGCACGTCGGTATCGCGTCTTGACGAAACCGCGGCGGCGAGAAATCCGCAGGTCGCAGATCTCGCCCAGGCATAAAACATGCATTTCATCAAACAATCACTGATATTGCTCTCGGCCCTCTGCATATTCGGAGTCGCCGGAGCGGAGGGTATTCCCATGAAACGGATCGGTAAGGCGCATCCCCGGCTGCTGGCGGTGGATGATGCGGCAATCAAACGCAACGCGGAGACTCCGGCGGGCAAGGCGCTCGCCGGGAGAATCCTGTACGACGCCGACCAGCTGCTGAAACTCCCGCCGCAGCCGCGCGTCATGCTGGGGCGGCGGCTGCTGATGGCCAGCCGGAACGTGCTTTACCGGGTCAACACGCTGGCCGTCGCCTGGCGGTTGACCGGAGAACGCAAGTACGCCGACCGGGCGATCCTCGAAATGTGCAACGCCGCCGGATACTCCGACTGGAACCCTTCCCACTTCCTCGACGTCGGCGAAATGACGCTGGCCCTAGCCATCGGTTACGACTGGCTCTATCCCCTCATGACGCCCGAACAGCGGAACACGGTCGCCCGCGCCATCATCGACAAGGGGCTGCTCCCCTCGTATAACGGGAAACAGTGGTGGATCGACGGGCATAACAACTGGAGTCCGGTCTGTCACTCCGGCATGGTCGCCGGAGCCATCGCCGTGGCCGACCTCGAACCGGAACTGGCCGAGAAGACTATCCGGCGCGCGGTCGAAGGAATGCCGAATTCGATGCGGGCCAGCTATGAACCGAACGGCGCGTATCCGGAAGGGCCGATGTACTGGGGATACGGAACGGAATTCGCCACGGTCCTGCTCGGACTCCTCGACGGCGCGTTCGGGGAGGATTTCGGTCTCTCATCCGGCCCCGGATTCGCCAAAACCGGCGACTTCATCCAGGCGGTGACCGCTCCCTCCGGCCAATGGTTCAACTACGCCGACTGTTCCCGCCGCCGCGGCTCTTCCTATGCGATGATCTGGCTGGCGAAGCGGTTCAACCGCCCCGACTGGTTCGGCAGCGCGGAGGAACGGCTGCTCAAGGAATATGCGGCGATGCGCCCGAAAAGCGTGGAACATGGCGGGAACCGGCTGCTTCCGCTCGCCTTGCTCCGGCTCGACATTCCCGAAGCCGCCGTGGAGTCGCCGCTCTCCTTTTACAGCGGCGACGGGTCGCTCGTGCCGATCGCGGTGCTTCGCTCCGACCGTACCGCCAACGCGGCGTGGATCGGCGTCAAAGGAGGTTCCCCCTCCGGGCCGCACGGCCATATGGACGGCGGCTCGTTCGTCTTCGAGTCGGAAGGCGGAAGCTGGGCGACCGATCTCGGGATGGAGAACTACACGAAGATCGAGGCGACCGACAGCAATCTCTGGGCGGGCGCGCAGGATGGCGACCGCTGGAAACTGTTCCGCCTCGGACCGGCCAGCCACAACATCCTCCGCATCGACGGCGCGCCGCAGAATGTCAAAGGGTCCGCCCGGATCACGAAGCACTCCGATACGGAAGTTGAAATGGACCTGACCAGCCTCTATACTCCCGCGGCGAAGAAGGCGACTCGGACCGTCTCTCTGCTGCCGGGCCGGGCGATGCGCACCCGCGACCGGCTGACCGGGCTTCGCCCCGGTGCTGAGGTCACCTGGCAGATGTGCACCGAAGCCGAAGCGGAGGCGCTTCCGGACGGCACGCTGATGCTCAGCCGCGGGAAAAAGCGGCTGGCCGTTCGCAAAAGCGTTCCCGGAGCGTGGAAAATCGTTCCGACCGATCAGCTGCGGATGGCGTTCGAATCGGTCAATCCGAAAGCGACGATGGTTTCCTTCGCGGTCAAAGCGCCGGAGAACGGCAGGGTGGAATTCGAAACCACCCTCACCCCGGAAACGAAGTAACCGGAATCGAGCAGGAGAGGGAACTCAATTCCCTCTCAATCTCGCCCGGCTTTTCGATACGCTCCCGGCGAAGTTCCGGTTTTGCGCTTGAACATATTGGCGAAATAGTATTCGTCGGCGAAATTCAATTCCGCTGCGATTTCCTTGACCGGCCTGACGGTATCGTGGAGATAAATCCGCGCCAGTTCGAGCCGTTTATCGAGAAAATAGCGGTAAGGGGTGACGCCCCAGTCGCGCCGGAAAATCCGTACGGTTTGCGACACCGACCGGTTGATCTCTCCGGCCAATCCGGCCAGTGACAGCGGCTCGAGCAGCCGGTCGTCGATGTAACGCTTCAAACGCAATCCCTCCTCACTGGCCGGGAGCGGTTTCCGCGCTTCGATTTTTTCGGAAAGCGCGGCAACGATTCGGTGAATGGTCAACCCGATCATGGAATGAGCTTTTTCCGGGGAGCGGATCAGCTTTTCCCGCTCTTCCCGGAACAGGGTTTCAAGGTGACAGCCGGGGATGCGCCAGACATTGGTCAGCCCGTAACAATCGAGCAGTTCGCCGATCAGCCTGCCGCGGGCGTTGAACCAGATTTTTACCCACGGGTCGGCGGAACTCGAACCGTAGGTGTACGAGGTGTGGATGGGCAGGATGTACGCGTCTCCCGCCGCCAGCGTGAATCTCCCCGCCGGGCAATCGATGAATCCGGTTCCGCTCACCACGTACTCAAACACATATTTGTCGGAATCCCGGCGGGAAATCCGGTAGCTTCCGTCGCACCAGGAGATTCCGGAGGTCACTGTCATCACAGCGGGGGTCGTTCCCGCAGCGGGCGGCGGAAAATATACGATCTCTTCATGCATTGCGGATTCTCCTGCTTTTTGCGCCTGTCACCACATCGCCTGACGCGACGGAAGCGGATCGGCGGTTCCCGCCATGCGGTCGCAGAGCGCGACGAGCAGTTCCGTTTTCTTCGCGGCGTATTCCGGATCATCCCACAAATTCCGGTGTTCGCCGGGGTCGGCGTCCAGGTCGTACAACTCACCGCACCCGGTTCGGTGCGCGACGGAGAGTTTGTGTTTGCCGGTTCGAACCATCGTGGTGAAGGCATGGGGATCATACCGGAAATTTGCGCCGTAGAATTCGCAGTAAACACTCTCTCGGAGAATGGTCTCCTTCCCGGTCAGCAATGGGAAGAACGATTTCGCCTGCATCCGCTCCGGAATCTCGATTCCGCACAGATCGAGAATGGTCGGGGCGAGGTCGAAGAGTTCCACCAGCGCATCGTTTCGCACGCCGCGTGAAATCCCCTTCCCCGCAATCACCAGCGGCACCCGGGTCAGGCAGTCGTAGAAATAAGGCCCTTTGAGATAAATTCCGTGATCGCCAAGCATTTCGCCGTGGTCGGAAGTGAAGATGATGATAGTATCCTCCTCCTGCCCGGTTTGTTTCAACACCTCGAACAGTCGGCCGAGCTGCCGGTCGATGACCTCCACCATAGCCCAGTACGCCGCCTTGATCCAGCGGTGATCGGCGGAAGACATGTCGTCGAACTCGAATCCGGCGCGGCCGGAATAGGCCCCCGCGTGATCCGTTCTCTGCCAGACCGGTTTGTTGTCCAGCTCTCCCGGCACATAATCGGGCAACGGAATCCGGTCCAGTACCGGCAGAAACCGTTCCAACGCTTCCCGGGGCGGATTGAAGGCGTGATGCGGGTCGAAGAGATTGACCGAGAACAGCCACGGCTGACGGTCGGCGGCCCGGTCGGTGATGAATTCGGCGGCCTTCCCGACACACCACGCCGTCTGTCTGAATTCCTCCGGCATTCCGTACTCGACGAACCGGCAATCCGGGTGGGGTATGGTGACATATTCGCGGCCATGTTCGGCCAGCCATCGCCAGTACTCGTTATTCAGCCCCCAGCCGCCGCCGTCGTGATGGGACCAGTGAAAGTCGGAATAGCCGTCGTCGATGCGCGGTTCCGCATTCCGGTTGAGCGACGGATTGCAGGCGGAGATGTGCAGCTTTCCGGCCAGACCGCAACGGTATCCGTGGTCAGCGAGAATCCGGGGGACCGGAATTTCAGTGTCCGGAATGTCCTGCCCGTTCTGGCGGCAGCCGCACGTCACCGGATACCGCCCGGTCAAAAATGCGGCACGGCTTGGCGCGCAGACCGGAGACTGGGTGAAACAGTTCCGAAACAGCATTCCATCTGCTGCCAGACGGTCGAGATTCGGAGTCCGCACCCATTCGTTCCCGGTACAGCCCAGGGTATCGAACCGCTGCTGGTCCGTGCAGATCCAAAGAATGTTCGGTTTTTCTTTCATCATTCCCCCACGATGTTGCAGATTGATTGACAAAGAATAAGATAGCGGCAGAAAAACTCTTTATCAATGGAGAAACCGTGCATAAAGATGAGGAATATGCGCATTGCGGAGAATCAAAAAGGAGAGGGAATTGAATGATTTTTTTTCAATCCCCTCTCCTCTTACTCCGCCATGCCGGAGGTCTTGACAAGTTCAGGCTATCCCCGGGGCGTGCCTCGGAGATAGCCTGACAGAAATCAAAATCCTGATTCCGAAACTTACCAGTTTTCGGCGAGAACTTCGAAGTAGGCCTGCGGATGCGCGCAGGCGGGGCAGGTCAGCGGCGCTTCGGTCCCGACATGCAGGTAGCCGCAGTTCAAACAGCGCCAGACGATCTCTTTCGGCTTCTTGAAGACGGTGCCGTTCTTGAGGTTCTCGAGCAGTCCGCGATAGCGGCGCTCATGCTGCTTCTCGGAGACGCAGACCGCTTCCCACACCGCGGCGATTTCAGGGAAGCCCTCTTCGCGCGCCTTGACGGCGAACGAGGGGTAGAGATGGCTCCACTCTTCATACTCGCCGGCGGCCGCTTCCATCAGGTTGGCAACGGTGTCGGAGATGATTCCGGCCGGAAATCCGGCGGTGATTTGAACTTCTCCGCCTTCGAGGAACTTGAAGAAGCGCTTGGCGTGCTCCTTCTCCTGGTTGGCGGTCTCTTCGAAAATCTGCGCAATCTGAACGTATCCCGCCTTGCTGGCGACGCCGGCGAAATAGGTGTAGCGGTTGCGCGCCTGGGATTCCCCTGCGAACGACTTCAGCAGGTTTTTCTCGGTTTCGGTGCCCTTAACGGATTTCATGATGCATTTTCCTCCATAATACATGCCCGTGCTGTTCACGGGCGTTCCCTCACTAAAAATAGCAGACCGGAAGCGGAAAGTCAAGCCGCCCGTCTGAGATTCATAATCATTTCCACGCTTCGGAGAATTCCCGCTCGCGGAACGCCTCGGCCAGTCCGCCGACCTGCGAAAGCCGGAGCACTTCGTCCGGCTCCATGCCGAGATTCTTCCCGATCTTCGCATCGCTCCAATTGCGGCGCTTGAGTTCGAGAACGATGTGGCTCATCTCGGGAATCCGGTGCCGTCCGCGCGCCCGGTTGTGGCGGATGGTCGAGGCGATCCGGTCGTTGCGGTCCTCTTCGCCGCGGTTGAGGATCACGCACGGCAGGTGCGAGAAGCCGAGCTTGCGGCCGATGCGGGAGCGGTGGAACCCGTCCACCACCTCGAACCGGGCGTCTTCGCGGAGCCAGACTACGATCGGCTGGGTGAACCCGTCTTCGCGGATCGAGAGCTCGAGCAGCTCCATTTCCGGCGGCGCCACCACGTTGGGGTTGTAATCGTTGGCCTCGATCAGGTCGGCGGGAATCCAGTAAACCCGGGCTACAGGCTGTTCTTCGGCCCACGCCGGTGCGGTTTCGAACCGGGTCAGATCAGTTGCCATGTTCTCCTCCTCCGTTCCATCAGTTGACAGTACTTCCGGTAGGCGTCGTTCTTTGTCGGGGCAAAACAGAGGGAGCGGCACCAGTAATCGTTTTTCAGGATGCACTTGCAGATTCTGCGCCAGCTCGGGACATCCCGGGTGCCGGTGTCGTTCGGCTGCTCGTCGGGAATCCCGTCCTTCCGGCCTCCCTTGGTGACCCACCAATGGAGGTAGACCGCGATCTTGTTGCGGTAATGCTCGGCGGTCCGCTGCGGCATCGACTCCAGCAGCATGTGCGCGAAGCTGCTCCAGGTATGGTTGTCCGGCTTGGAAATCCGGTAATTGCCGAGGATGACGCCGCTTTCGCGGGCGTAGATCGAGCCGAAATTGGCGCCGTTGACCCGCGCCACCATCCGCCCCCAGGTTTCCGGCTCGATCACCTGGAAATAATCGAGCGACTGCCGCTGCTCGTTGCCGAAGGGTTCGCAGATCCGCATCCGGCTGAGCGGAATCCCCGCCTCGTAGAAACGGTCGTACAGCTTGTTGTAGCTCTTGTTGAACCGGCCGCAGTAAGTCCAGATGTCCTCGGTTCTCCAGTCGTAGATGGGATAGGCGTTGCAGAGCTTTTTGTCGAACAGCGTGGTCCAGCGCCTCCGCTTGTAGGTCCGTTTGAGGCGGCCCGGCGCGACGGTGGCCCAGCGGTTCAGCGATTCCGCGGCGCGAATGCCGACGAAACAGGCCGCCTTGCGCTCGCCTGCGTACCAGAACCCGAATTCGAAGATGAACTCCTCGAACGTCATGCCGGGTTTGTAGAAGGGGAAAAAGCCGCCGCTTTTGATGGCGTGCTCCGGCTTCTCGCGAATCCACTCCTTCCCCTCCTCCCAGCAGGTCCACTCCGGCTCGAAGACGCTGACCGCGTTGACCGTCCGCAGCGGAATGCAGCACCAGTAGGGCTCGATCACATCGGCGTAACGGGCGAACATCTCCGAAATATGGTCGATGGTCAGTTTGTACTGGCACTCCCAATCGATGAAGAGAACGCCGAACTTCCGGTTCCGCTTCCGCGCCTCCTCGGCGCAGAGGTGGAGCATGACGGTGCTGTCTTTGCCGCCGGAAAACGACAGGTAAACGCGGGCGAACTCGTCAAAAATCCAAGCGATCCGGGAAACCGCCCCGGTCAGGACATCGTATCCGAGGTAGGTTCGGCCCGCATTCATGATCGGAGCAATCCTGTAAGAACAAAATAATAACGCACAAAAAACCTCCCTCTTCAACCGTAAATACACCGGTAAGATAACATGAATTACTTGACTTTTCAATAATCCGAAAGATAAATCACTAAAAAAACAGAAAATAATCAATTCCGCGCCCGGAGATTTTCCGCGGCAAGTTTCGGAACGATTCTTGCAATCCGCCGCATGGCTCCTATATTAATCAGAAACAGCGGAGGGAGAACCGATGAAACGAGAGTGGGAAAAATTTCTGGCGCAGATCCACGAAATCCGCGACCTGTCGGCCGCGATGGCTCTGCTGGAGTGGGATATGCAGGTCAATCTCCCCGAAAAAGCCGCCGAAGGGCGCGGCTTCCAGATCGAAGCGCTGGCGGGGACCATTCACGAAAAGGCGGTGGCCAAATCCATCGGCCGGTCGCTCGATGCACTGGAGAAGACGGAGACGGCTCCCGGTTCGTTCGAGGCGGCGCTGCTCCGCAAGGTCCGGCGCGGCTATGAGAAGCAGCGCAAGATGCCGACTCGGCTGGTCCGGGCGCTCGGCGCGGCCGCCTCGGCAGGATACGGTGCATGGCTCAAGGCGCGCGAGGAGGAGAAGTATTCCATTTTCGCCTCCTGCCTCGAGCGGCTGCTTGACCTGAAGCGCGAAGAGGCTGCGCTGTTCCGGCCGTATGCCCACCCGCTCGACCCGCTGCTCGACGATTTCGAAGAGGAATTGACCGTCGCCGACCTCGACCCGCTCTTCGGCATTCTGCGCCGGGAACAGAGCGCGCTGGTCCGCAAAGTTGCGGAACGGCGCCAGGAGGAGGGCAAATTCCTCCACGGCAGCTTCCCGCCCTCCAAGCAGTGGAAGCTCGCCGAATTCGTCGCCCGTAAAATCGGCTACGATTTCCGGCGCGGCCGGCTCGACGCCACCGAGCATCCGTTCACCACCAGTTTCGGGCTGTCCGATGTGCGGATCACCACCAAGGTGTTTCCGAAGCTCCCGCTCTCTTGTCTCTTCAGCACGATTCACGAGGCGGGCCACGCGATATACGAGCAGGGAATCGACCCGGCGTTCGACCGCACGCCGCTGGCCGACGGCGCTTCGCTCGGTTTCCACGAGTCGCAGTCGCGGCTGTGGGAAAACCAGGTGGGGAGGTCGCTGCCGTTCTGGCGCTGGCTCTACCCGGTGATGCAGAAGAAATTCTCAACTGAGCTCGGCGACGTTTCGCTCGAACAGTTTTATCGCGCGCTCAACCGGGTGGAGCCGTCGCTCATCCGCATCGAGGCGGACGAGGCGACCTACAACTTGCACATCATTCTCCGCTACGAGCTGGAGAAACAGCTGATGGAGGGCTCCCTCTCCGTCGCGGAACTCCCGGAAGCGTGGAACGCGAAGATGAAGGAGTATCTCGGGCTCGTCCCGCCGAACGACCGGCTCGGCGTGCTGCAGGATGTCCACTGGACCAGCGGCGGCTTCGGCTATTTCCCAACCTATGCGCTCGGCAACCTCATCGCCGCGCAGGTCTGGCAGCTGGCCCACCGGGCGATTCCGGACCTGGACGGGGAGATCGCCGCCGGACGATTCGCTCCGCTCCGCGAATTCCTCCGCGAAAACATTCACTGCCACGGAGCGGCGCTGCCGCCCAGGGCGCTGTTGAAGAAGCTGACCGGGTCGGAGACCGTCGACCCCGGACCGTTCCTCTCCTATCTGCGGGAGAAGTTCGATCCCGACGCGGCGGGAAAGTGACGCGATGGCGGCAAAACGCGCCGGCAACCCGGTCAACATGACCGATGTGGCCCGCCGCGCCGGGGTTTCGCAATCCACGGTGTCGCGGGTCATCGGCAATCACCCTGGAATCAGTGAAAAGACCCGGCAGACAGTCCTCGACGCGCTGCGCGAAACCGGGTACAAAGCCGAAGTGCTTCAACTGGTCCGGCCGGAGCCGGAAGAAGAGATGCGTTCGGTGACGTTCGCGATGTGCCCGCTGCCGGAGCAGCGCGACCCCTTCGCGCTGGAGTTTTTCAGCACGCTGGCGGACGGCATCCGGGAAGGGTTCGCCGGACAGAACGTCAGGCTCCGGCTGGAGACGCTGCCCGCCGCCGCATCGGAACTGCCGGAAGAGGGCCGGAATGCGGACGGCGTGATCCTGATCGGCTACCCCTCCGAATCCCTCCGCGCGCGATTGCGCCGGGACGGAATTCCCTGCGTCATCGCTTCGGGCGACATCTATACCCGTTTCGAAGACATGGTGACCGTCAACAACTTCGAAGCGGGAGCGGAGGGATGCCGCTATCTGCTGAAACACGGCGTGAAGCGGATCGGCTTCCTGCTCAACGACCACAACCTGGCGCGCTACGCCGGGTTCCAGACCGAACTGCTGCGGAACGGAATCGCCGTGCGCCCGGAGGATTTCCGGCTGCTCCCCGACACCAATCTCAACACCTACATCGAAGCGATTCACCACTGGATCGCCTCGGGCGACCTGCCGGAAGCGCTGGTCATCGGCTATATCGACGCGGCGTGCGCGGTGGAAACCATCCTGCGGCTCCACGACATCACCGTTCCCGGCGGCATCCGCCTGATCGCCTTCGACCACCACCCCGGCAGGAGAAGCACCATCGCCAGCCTGCACAGCGACCCGTTCAAAATCGGCTTTCGCGCCGCAAAGCGGCTGGCGGAGAAGATGCTGACCGGCGACGAAGGGCCGGTTCAGATCATTGTGCCCATGACGCTCGCCGCTTCCGATCCCGATTGAAACAGACTATTGTGACACCGTCCGGACGACCCGGAGATAGTTTTTGATCCTCACGGCGTCGCCTTGAGGTCCGCGCCCGTTTTTGAACTGAGACGGATCGCCGGTGGGCGGGTCGCTCCTCTGGGCTCCCGCACCGTGAATATCCACCCAGCGCTGATTCATAAAGCCGAGGGCGCGGCCGAACGCGATGTAGACCTGCTCCGCAGGGCGCCCGTCGATATTGAGCCGGGTGGAGGTCCAGAAACAGGGGTAATCCTTCTTCCCCGCTTCGTTGGTGATGGTCGAAGTCAGGAAGACGGGGTCGATCGCGGGGCTCTGCGTGACATCCGGAGAGCGCCGGTAATCCACGATACTCTGCAATTCCTTGGCAGTGGAGATGCGCCAGTCGCGATGGCCGAGATAGTTTTGGCGGTTCAGCGTTTCCACATATTTCTCCGCCTCCGGGTAGTCCATGCCGGTTTGGCTGTCGGAGCGGCTCCACATCAGCCCGGTCGCCGAATCGGCGACGGTTCCGTCGCGGTTCGCCGCGAAACGGTTCGTCCCGTAAGCCGGATTGCCCCGGACATAGCGGACGAACAGCCGATTCTCGCGGCGTTCGCGGCGCTTGTACTTCGGGTAGGACTTGATCCGGCCGTCGGCGAAGTTCACGCCGAACACCAGGTCGCCGCCGCTCGCTTTGTTCTCATCGGCGCTCCAGTCCTGGCAATCGATCAGCCGCACCCCTTCGGCGGGGTCGCCGTAGGCGAATCCGAAGAACTTCCGGTCGAGGAACGGGACATACCCCCTCCCCCCTTCGTCGGGACGCCCGTTCACGCCCGAAAAGAGAATCAGGGAATACAGCTCTTTCATGGTCGGCATGCGCCAGTCGGAATATCCGCCGACGCGACAGGCCGCCGCACCGGAAACGGCTTGCGGGTAAGTGACTCGTTCGCCCCGGCTCTTGACCCACATCAGCCCGGTTCGCAAATCGCTGACGGTCCCGTTGCCGTTGTCCCGGTAACTGCCCGGCGGGCTGTCGTTCTGGCCGGTTCCGGCGATGGGGTAGGTGAGCTCCCCGGCCAGGCAAACCGCTGTACAAAGCAGTAAGGCCGCGATCAGCGATCTTTTTCTACACATTGCCGAACTCCTGTATTGAAATGGACTTGCGATACCATATCAACGTGCCGAAGCACCGATCTATTGTATCGGACGGGGAAAGAAAAATCAGATCAGGGCTTTTTCACGGCGCACCTCGCTGGGAGAGGAGCCCGTCATGCGCCGGAATTCGTTGGAGAAATAGAACGGGTCGCAATACCCCAGCTTGAAAGCGATTTCCTTCACCGTCAGAGAGGTGGAACAGAGAAGATAGCGGGCGCAGGCGATTTTTTTCTCCTGACGATATTGAATGGGTGTGGTCCCAAGTTCGCGACGAAACAGTTTGTTCAGGAACGAAGCGGAACAGTGCAGCCCTTCCGCCAGCATCGGCACGGTCAGTTTCTTCTCGAAATCGCTCTCCAGAAGCATCTGCGCCCGCTGCATCAGGGAGTTTGTCGCATCGAACTGGTGGGCGAACATCGAGAGTTCCGTACACAGCCGATAGGATAGCCCGACGGTGAGCGGAATATCCTCCCGGTTGCGGTCGTGCATGAGAGCGCCGATTTCGCGGATGGAATCGGCCAGCCTCAGATATTCCTTCATTTTGAGCGTCATGACCCGAGTCAATCCGAACGTTTCCAGATCCGACGCCAGGTTGTTGCCGATGAACTCGATCACGACCTTGTGGGAAACCGGGGTGTCGGCATTTTTCAGCAGATACCCGGTCCCCGGCGGAACCATCAGCACATGGCCGCGGGAGAGAACGACATCACGATCGTCGAACCGGAAAAGGATGTTCCCTTTCAGGCAGATCACCACCAGGAAATACCGAGTAAAATTATCCTTGTACCAGTAATCCCCCCGCCTGATCTCCTCTTCCATGCGGAACGGAAAGAGCGGCAGAAGAATGTCCGCCGGGATATTCCAGGACTGACCGATTTTGAAGTCGAACAGGTCCGTTCCCGGCGCCGACCAGGAATGCTCATGCACGGGTTTCCGCAGCGAATGGCGTCGCCGTTGCTTTTTCGGAGTTATATTACTCATTCCACCGTCCTGCTATCCTCATGTAAAAAAGGCGGGTTCCCTTGCAAAAAAAACTTTTTCCCATATAATATTTACTAAACCGCAAGATACGTATATTGCAAACCAAATCAATCGGCAGGAGAATATTTTTTATGAGAAAGTCTTCATTTTTCACGTTGATAGAACTCCTGGTGGTGATCGCGATCATTGCGATTCTCGCCGCCATGCTGCTTCCGGCGCTGAATCAGGCGAGAGAGCGGGGACGTGCGACAAGTTGCATCAACAACCAGAAGACACAGGGGACCTGCTTCATCTTCTATTCGGACGCCTATAACGGCTTTTACCCCGCGCCGCTGGACCGAGCAGCTCCGGAAAATCGCCGGACAGCCGTATACCTGGGATACGCTGACCCGGGAGAATGTCCGCCCGCTGGTCTGTCCCTCGGCGAACAATTTCACCGAATCCAACGCCTGGAACTATCTCAGCCGCACTTACGGGTACAACCCGTGCCTCGGCAACGGCTGGTGGAGCGAGACGATTTATCCGAGCACCAAGAAGATTCCGGGACTGCATACCGGCGGGCCGTATCTGCCGTCGGCTGCCAACCGGCCGGGCGACATTCTCATCCTCGCCGACTCCTGGCACGTAAACGACCAGAAGCCGTGGTACCGGTTTGCGGACGACACGCTGATTTATCCGGTTCACTCCGGGAAAGCCAATTCGCTTTTCTTCGACGGCCATGTCGACGCCCGTTCCCCGTTTGAGTTGAAGGTCCGTTCCGGGGTGCCCAAGTACTATCTCAACGGCGTTGTTCCGCTCTAAAAGGAATATCATGAAAATCATCTGCACGATACTCTCCGCATGTTTCGTCCTGATCCTGAATGCGGAGGACTGCTCCGTCGTTCTCATGCCGGAAGGCAGGCTCACCCTCGGGAAAGAGATCCGGATGGAGTGGCGGCACAATCCCGCCTGGCGGGCGATTCTCCTCAAGGACGGCGAGGTGACCGTCGAAGGCGAAAAAAGCACGCTTTCCGGCACCTGCGCGTATCCCGCCGGAAACGGCGCGGAGGCGTCCTATACGCTAACCCGCAAGGACGGCGACAACTGGAATTACACCGCGACCCTGCGCGGCATCGGCGACACGAAACA
The DNA here is from genome assembly GCA_964435365.1 of uncultured Victivallis sp. Classification (GTDB taxonomy): domain Bacteria; phylum Verrucomicrobiota; class Lentisphaeria; order Victivallales; family Victivallaceae; genus Victivallis. The sequence continues at coordinate 25,265 of CAYSZM010000028.1, forward strand.
CATCAGCCTGGAAGTCAAGATTCCCGCCGACCGCCCCGCCGACCTGGAAATCGGGGGAACCCTCTTCCGGCTTTCCGGGAAAAAGCAGGAGACGGAGATTCTCAAATGGTCTCCGGTCAGGCGGAACAATTTGTTCCGAATCGTTTCCGGCAAAGATATTTATACCCTCAGCGGAGAGTTCTCCGTTTCGATTTCCGATCTGCGCGGTTCCACCAAGGAGAATTACTACTGCATTCACTTCCATGTTCCGGAATCGGCGCGGGAAGCCCATCGGTTCGACATGAATATCGCGATTCACCGCGAGCGTCCCGAGATGACTCCGGTCTCCATCGCGGCGGCCGCCAATATGGGATTCGCCGACCCGGCCGCGGACGACGGCCGGGGCGGCTGGACCGACCAGGGGCCGAAGAACGATCTCGCCGCCATGACCCTTTCCGGGACGCATGATTTCGCCGGGATTCCGTTCGAAATCCTCGATCCGGCGAAGAACGACGGAAAAAGCTGCATCGCGGTCTCGGGAATCCGCCGTTTTCCGCCCCACGGACAACTGACCTTTCCCGAACCGGTCAAGGCCCGCTATCTTTATTTGCTGCATGCCGCCGCGTGGGTTCCGCAGACCGGGGAGAAAATCGGCGCGGTGGAACTCACGTTCGCCGATGACACGACGCAGCGGATTCCGGTCATTGCCGGGAAAGATTGCGGAAACTGGTGGAATCCGGTCTTCCCGTTCGAAAACGGACAGATCGGCTGGACCGGAGACAATCCGTCCGGCAAGGTGGGGCTGTTCGTCTCCGCATTCCGCATTCCGGAGAAACCGCTCAAGGCCGTCGGTTTCCTGCCGGAGAAAAGCGTCTGGATGATCGCCGGCGTCTCCACCGGCAACCTGCGTCCGCAGGCGACGGCGGAAGATCACCTGACCATCACCCGCGGCGCGGAGTGGCAGCCGATCGATGTGCCGATGCAGTTCAAAAAAGGGTCGGCCATGGATTTCTCGCGGCTGAACCGGTACTATCCGGCGAAAGACGGCGCACTCAAGATCGATGAAAAGGGTCACTTCGTCCTGAGCCGGGACCCGTCGAAACGGCTGCGCTTCTACGGCACCAATCTCGGACAGGACCTGACGGTGCCGAGCCATGAGTCCGCCGATCTCCTGGCCGAACGGCTGGCAATGGAGGGATTCAACTCCATTCGGATTCACCAATTTGAAAACCGCATCTACGATTGGGGCAAATCGAGCACGCTCGACTTCAACCCGGACAAACTCGACCGCTTCTTCTATCTCTGGGCGAAACTGCGAGAGAAAGGGATGTATCTCACCTCCGACATGCTCAGCACACGGGTCGTTCGCCCCGGCGACGGCATCGAGGAGTGCCCGAGTTCCGGCGACGAGAGCATCCGCAAGACGCTGACCATGTTCTCCGACAGCGCCATGAGGAACTGGAAGGAGTTCGCCCGGAAAATCCTCCTGGCGAAGAACCCCTACACCGGCCTCAGTATGGCCGAGGACCCCGCGCTCTTCGCGCTCAATCTGGATAACGAGGCTCCGCTCTATCACACCTGGAGCGCCCATCCGGAACTCGCTCCGCTGGTCGAGAAAGTCTACTCCTCCTACCTTCGCGAAAAAGGGCTTTATACGCCAGAAGCGGCCAAACTGCGCGGCGAGGAATTCTACCGTTTCCTGAAAGAGCGCCAGCTCAAAATCCAGCGGGAGCAAATTCGTTTCCTTCGGGAAGAGTTGGGCGTCAAGGCGTACATCACCAACCTGAACAACGATGCCCGGCTGAACCTTCAGCCGTTTCGGTACGAGCTGGACCTGACCGACGGTCACATCTACCATGACCATCCGGAATATCCGTTGAAAAACTGGAACGTCCCGATTTCGAACAGCCAGAAAAGCGCGACCGCCACCGGAAACCGCTCGATGCTCGCCAATATGGCGATCCGGATTCCGGGACGGCCGATGATCGTCACCGAGCTGCAATTTTGCTACCCGAACCGGTTCCGCAGCGAAATTGCGATCCTGGCCGGCGCCTACGCCGCGCTCCAGGACTGGGACGCCCTCTACCGCTTCGCCGCCGGACATTCGGACAGGAAAATCACCACGCCCGGCTGCTGCGGCTCTTTCGACCACTATTACGAACCGTTGGGGATTCTCACCGGACGCATCATGCACTTCCTCTTCGTCCGCGGCGATGTCGCCGACGCGCCGGGACCGGTCGTGACCTGGGGGTGGGACAATCCGGAGTTCCGGGACGAATTCGACCCTGAATTCCGCGACCTCGGCCTCTTTACCCGAATCGGCTCCGCTCCCGCCGGAACGCGAATTCCAGACACACTGCTCCTCCCCGATAAAAGCTGGAAGAGCGCCTTACCCGAAGCGATGAAGCAATTTCTGGCGCGTTACCGGAAGACCGGAACCGCCGTCAGTTTCACCGGAGAAATCTCCTTCCAACGGGAAAAAGCGACCGCCGCAGTCGTTACGCCCAGGTCAGAAGTCTTCTCCTTTCCGGGAGGCGGAATCGGCGGCAAGTTCCTTGAGATCACCAATTCACACGGATTCGCCACCATCTCGGCCCATGCCTTCGACGACCGGGAACTCACCCGAAGCCGCGACATTCTGGTCTACCACCTAACCGACGCCGTCAATTCGGGAACGGTGTTCCGGAACGGCGAAGCCCGCCTGACCCTGAACAACGGCGGTCTCCCGGTGCTGGCCCGCAGCGGCGGCGCCGATGTGGCGCTGAACGTCGATCCCGATGAAAAGACGTGGCGGGTCGAAGCAATCGCGCTCGACGGTTCCGTGCTGGGGCTGATTCCGTTCGAACTGAGGGACGGCAAACTCCGCTTCCGGGCGACGGTGTTCGGCCCTGCCGGAGTAACCATGCTCTACCGGGTCCGTCCCGGAATTCAGTCGGCGGCGACGAGATAGGAGGTTCCGGCGGCTGCGCCCGAGACGAGTTCGAGAATCTCCGGTCGCGGCGACGGAACCGTACGGACCAGCTGCCGGACCGGAGCTCCTTCCTGCGAACGGATGGTGAGGTATTCCAGCTGGCCGATCCGCAGCACGGCGGAGGCGGGAACCAGCAGCGCGTCCTTCTCCCCCACCGGAATTTCGCAGGTGGCGAACATTCCCGGCATCAACCCGGCGGTGTCGCCTTCGAGGTGGCCGTTGACCACGAACATCCGGCTGCGGGCGTCCACCGACGGCACGATCTCCTGCACCACGGCGGAGGAGATTTTCCCCGCCGACTCCACTTTGACCGCCAGCGTTTCGCCGATCCGGATTTCGCGGTAGAGCGATTCACGCACCGGCACCCGGATTTGCAGCTTGGCCGGGTTGAATATCTTCAAGAGCGGGTTGAGCGGCGTCGCCAGATCCCCCGGCTCGCAGTCGCGTTGGAAGACGATGCCGTCGAACGGCGCGCGGATCGTCGCAAATTCGAGATTGCTCCGCGCCGCCTCCCATTCATGCTTCATCATCGCAAATTCCGCTTTGGCGGCGTTGAGATTGCTTTGCGCCTGCTCGTAGGCGCGGCGGGCCACCGCCTGCGTCTCGATCAGTTTGGCGTTGCGGTCGTACTCGGACTGGGCGAATTCGAGGCGGCTCTGTGCGCCGTTGAGATTCTCCTTGGCGGCCTCCTCCTGCGCTTTCAAGTCCTTGTCTTCGAGCTGGATCAGGACATCGCCCTTCTTGAATGATTCGCCGGCGCGGAAGCCGACTCCGACGATCCGGGCCGAGAGCAGCCGCGAAACCACCGTGATCTCCTCGCGGCTGCGCACCGCGCCCACCGCCGTGTAGACGACCGGAATCCGGGTCGGCTCCAGCGTCACCCATTTGCCGTCAGCCGCGGCGGCAGTTCCCGCCTTTTCGCCGGGCGGCACCTTGCCGGTGCCCAGCATCCCCGCCTGGTAGAGCATCGCCCACAGGATAAAGCCGACGACGAACGCGGCGAACAGCAGAAATCCGTACCTCTTCTTCATCATAAATCGGCCTCCTCATTCTCCTTTGCATCGGAAAGCAGCAGATAGATCGCCGGAATCACCACCATCGTAAACAGGGTGCTCGCCACCAGCCCGAAAATCAGCGCCCAGGCGAGTCCGGAAAAAATCGGGTCGAGCGTGATCGGCCACGCCCCCATCAGCGTCGTCACCGCCGTCAGCATGATCGGACGGAAACGCACCGCCCCGGCTTCGGAGATCGCCTGCCGGAGCGGCTTGCCCCGGCTTTGCCCCTCCTGGATGAATTCGAGAAGCACGATCGAGTTGCGGATGACGATTCCGCCGAGCGCGATCATGCCGATCATGCCGGTCGCGGTGAAAAACACCGGGCTTGCGTAACCGCCGACGTTGTCCGCGCCGAACACGTTGAGCAGCCAGAAGCCGGGGGCGATGCCAATCAAGGTGAGCGGGATCGCACACATCATCACCAGCGACAGCCGGACGCTCCCGGTCTGCACGATGAGCAACAGCAGGATGCCGCCGAGCGCCACGCCGAAGGCGATGCCGAGGTCGCGGAAGACCCGCAAAGAGATCTCCCACTCGCCCTCCCCGGCCCATTCCACGCTGATTCCCTTCGGCAGCGGGTGCTGTTTGAGCGTCCGGAACTGAGTCTGGAGCACCATCTCGCCGGGGGCGCGGCCGACGCTCTCGGCGGTGACGAAGACCACCGGGCGCAGGTTCTTGTGCATGATCGAGGTTTCCGGCGGGGCCTTCTCGAATTTGCCGAGCTCGGCGAGCGGCACGCCGCCGGTGGTTCCCTTGACGGTGAGTTCCTCCAGCCGGGAGAGGTCGTTGCGGTCGCGGTAGGGAAGCCGGAGCCGGATTTCAAGCGGCTGGCGCTCGCCGTCCACCCGCAAATCGTCGAGGTGGCTGCCGGAAACCGCGGCGGCGAGGCAGCCGGAGATTTCCGCGGCGGTGATGCCGTGCGTCGCCGCCTTGTCGGAGTCGATCTTGAAGATCCAGCGCTCCGGCGACGTGTCGTTCATCGTATCGAGTTCGGCGAAGTGATGGGCGTCGGTCTCCTTGAGCCGCTCCTGGAGCGCGTCGGCTCCGGCGAGGAGTTCGCTGTAATCCATGCCGGGCGAACCGTACACCTCGGCGGTCATCGTCGCCAGCACCGGCGGACCGGGCGGAACTTCGACGATGTTCACCACCGCGTCGAACCGCCGCGCGATCGTCTCCACCCCGTCCCGCAGCCGGAGCGCGATTTCGTGCGACGGCATCTTCCGGGTCGCCTTGGGAATCAAGTTGATGCGGATGTCGGCGTTGTTGGCTGAGTTGCGCATCCCGTAATGGCGCACCATCCCGTTGAAGTCGATCGGCGAAGCGATGCCGATGTAGCTTTGATAGTTGAGCACCTCGTTCTGTTTCGCCAGATAGCCTTCGAGTTCCGACACCAGCGTCGAGGTCTCTTCGATGGTCGAGGCGGGCGGCATTTTGACCACGAGCTGCAATTCGTCGCGGTTGTCGTAGGGGAGCATTTTGAGCGGAACCTTGAAGAGCATCAGTGCCGCCGAGGCGATCAGGAGCAAAATCACCGTGCCGATCAGGAGCCAGGCGTTGCGGCGGGAGAGGAAGGGGTGAATCAGCGCGGCATAGAATTTGCGAATCCACTCCGGCGCGCCCTCCGATTCCGCGGCGGCCCCGAGTTTTCCCTCTTCGCGACGCAGCAGTTTGAGCGCGAGGAACGGCACGAAGGTGAGCGCGCAGACCGTCGAGAACGACACCGTCAGCGGCACGTTGATCGCCATCGGCGCCATGTAGGGCCCCATCATCCCGGTGATGAAGAACATCGGCATAAACGAAACGATGATCGCGATGGTGGACATGATGACCGGCGGCAGCACCTCCTGCACCGCTTCAAGCGTCGCTTCGAAGGGTTTCTTGCGCCCCAGCCGGATATGCCGCTGGATGTTATCCACGTTGGTGATGGGGTCGTCCACCACCAGCCCGAGGCTGAGGATCAGCGCGAACAGCGTCACCCGGTTCAGGGTGAAGCCGAAGATGTAATTGGTCATCAGTGCCAGCGAAAAGCTGACCGGCACCGAGACGCCGACCACCAGACTTTCGCGCCAGCCCATGGTGAGCGCGATGAGCAATATCACCGTGACGATCGCAAAGAACATGCTCTCGACCAGCCCGTTGACGCGCTCGTTCGCCGATTTGCCCTGATTGCGGGTCACCGTCATTTCAACGTCGGCGGGGATGATGCTTCCCTTCGCGGAGTCCGCGGCGGCGATGATCTGTTTCGCCAGCCCCACCGCGTTGATTCCCGCCTTCTTGCTGAAGGCGAGTGTCACCGCCGGTTCGCCGTTGTTGCGGACGTAACTCTCCGGCTGAGCGGTGGTGTCGAAAACGTCGGCGACGTCGGAGACGCGGACGATCCGGCCGCTGTCGGCGCGGATGACGATCTGGCCCACCTCTTTCGCCGAAGCCGGAACCGGCCGGGTCATCAGCAGCACCTCCTTGCCGCGGGCGACGCTTTTGCCCACCGTGGCGGAGGCGTTGGCGCGCTTCACCGCGTTGCCGATTTCGGGCAGGCTCACCTGAAAGGCGGTGAGATTCTCGATGCGCGGCTCGATGCGGATCACCCGCTGATAGCCGCCGTAAATCCCCACCCGAGAAATGTCCGGAATGGAATCAAGCCGGGCGGAAAGCTCCTCGGCCATCCGCCGCAGCCGGGCGGAATCGTACTTGCCGTTCTTTGAAGAAAGAGTAATCGTGACGATCGGCACGTCGTTGATGCTGACCGGGATCACCCGCCAGCCGGTCACTCCGGCGGGGACGATGTTGCGGTTCTCCTCGATCTTGTCGCGCAGCCGGACCATGGCGCGGTCGCGGTCTTCGCCGACGTAGAAGCGCACCGTCACCAGCGCGCCGTCGCGGCGACTCACCGAGTAGACGTGCTCGACGCCGTCGAGCTGCCAGAGCAGCCGCTCCAGCGGGCGGGTGACCAGTTGCTCGACCTCCTCGGGCGAGTGGCCGGGATAGGCGACTTCGACATCGGCCATCGGCACGACGATCTGGGGGTCTTCTTCGCGCGGCGTGGCCAGCAAAGCCACGATTCCGGCGATAATTCCGGCGGCGATGAAAATTCCGGACAACGGCCCTGAGAGAAAGAGCCGGACAATACGCATAATCATGACGGAAACCTCCCGGTTCGGCATTACATTAAAATATACCGCCGAATTCCGTCAATTCAACAGGAGGAAGCGGAAAAGTCAGCGTTCCAGGTAAACCACGATGGAGCGGGCGAACGGGGGCAGTTCCACTTGCCCGTTTCTGATTTCAGCTTCGACGAAGCGGTTCTCCCACAGCAGGTAACAGCGGGCGGCGCGGGCGTCTTCCGACGGAAGGCGGAGTCCGGCAAGCGTTTTCGCCCGGCGCCCGGCCTCCAGTTCCGACGCCCAATCGGACGCTTTGTCGCGGCACCAACCGATACTCCGGGTCTTGCCGCGAAGGCCGTAGACCCGGAGTTCGCGGGTTTCGGTGTGGTAGGGGCGGAACTCCCCGGCGACCGGGTCGACTCCTTCCACCGCGCGGGCAAAGCGGGCGAAGTGATAGTAAAGACAGTGCTTCTCGATGTAAAGATAATCCCAGTGCCACGGCTGGCCGCACCCGGCGCTTCCGGCAAAGAAGGGCGCGAACAGCATGTCGTGAAGCAGCGTCCCGTCGATATCCTTTTCATAAAGATGCGACCAGCGGGCGTGGTGCGCTTCGACCGCCCCGGTTTCCGCCAGAATGGCGGGGAGCGGCGAACGGTCGCATAGTTCCCGGATCGCGTCGGCGCAGAGCCGGTCCATCGGCCCCCGGCAGACGTCGAGTTCCGCGCCGGGGTCGAGATAGCGGTGCGCCTGCATGAATTCATTTTCGGCGAGCGCCGCCATCGCGTCGTACTCCCGGTAAGCGGCGGGGCCGGAGAAACTGCCGAGGTTGAGCAGCACCATCTGGTCGGGGAACAGCTGTTTCAATTCCCGGAGCATGAAGGAGCTCCACTCCGGAATCTCCGACACCGGGATGGTGGCGTTGAGTTCGTTCCAGAGCTCCCATGCCGCGACGGCGGGCGAGTTCCCGATTCCCGCCGCGGCGAGATAGCGGGCTTTATCGAGATAGGCGGCGCGCCCCGCTTCGCTGTGGAAAAAGGAGTGGATGTCGTCGCAGATTCCGCCGTTTTTGCGGGCATAGAGCGGCGCATGGAAACTCACCGCGCCGGGGAACAGCTCGATGTCGCCGGAGGCGGGGAGAATCCGCCGGAAGTGTTCGAGTGTAAATTTGATGCGAATCCCCAGCTCCTCCGCCAGCGCGACGACGAAGCGGATGTGCCCGAGGCTGGTTTCACTGTATTCGCCGAAGCGCTCCGGCATGACGTTGAAGAACGGCACGCCCAGCCAGACGCGGAGGAAATTGCCGCCGTTCTCGGAGAACCGGGTCATCCAGAACCGGTATTTCTCCAGAATCTCGGCTTCGGTCGCGGTCTCCCCGTTCCGGAAAAAGCAAAGATTGAGGCCGATCGGCAGAAACGTCCGCCCCTCGCCGTCTTCGAAATAGCGGGAATTGCGGCGGCTGACGCGAAGATGCTGCGACATATCTTTTCCTCCTGTCGTTTCTTCTGTAATAGAGCGCCCGGCCGCGAAAATTCAATCGAATCCGGCGCGATTCCATGAAATCTTATGAAACATAATGGCTGGATCGAATCGCCAGCCGCCGGTAATCGCTCGGCGAAGAGCCGGTTTCGCGCTTGAAGAAACGCGAAAAGTAATACTCGTCGCGGAAGTGCAGCAGCCGGGCGACTTCGCGGATTTTGAGCGCGGGGTTCCGCAGCAGCGCTTCGGCGCGCGCCGCAACCGAACGGGCGAGATGCTGTTTGAGGGTGACGCCGAAGTCGCGCGGGAATTCCCGTGAAAGCCGCTGCTGCGGCATCCCGGCGACGGCGGCGAGCTCTTCGATCGAGAGCGCGCCGTGCGCCTCTTCGCGGAGAAAGCGGAGCAACCCGGCGTAGCGGGCGTAACGTTCCGCGTCGGCTTCGCCCTCCCCTTCCGGCAGGAATCGGGCGATTTCGGCCGACAGAAGCGAGCGGAGTTCCCAGTTGTCGCGCAACAGGAACGGCGTTTTGCGCAACAGGGCCAGCAGGTGCGGAATCCTCCCCGCCTCGTCCGGCGCCGTCCGGCAGCGCGTCTCCCCGGCGAACACCTCGCGCCCGTAACGCTCCAGGTGAAAATGGAAGGAAAGAAAGCGGGTCGTCTCCCGGAAATCGTACTCGAAATCGATCCCGGAAGGCAGGAAATAGAGGTGCCCCTCCGCCATCTCGAACCGCTCGTTCCCGGTGTGGTTGATCAAGACGCTCCGCTCCGTTCCGGCGGCTTCCACCACCAGAAACAGCCGGGAAAACGTGAAGCGGTTCCTCCCCCGCAGCGTGAATGCCACTTCGGCCGCCTCGCACAGCTCGAACCGCAGCGCGTTGAATTCCTCTTCGATGTCGTAGCGGTCGTTGCGCCGCCCCGGAAAAGTCCATTCGCCCATACGAAAAAATCCATTGTTATTTTCATATTTTCCGGTATAATATACAACATGCCAAGGTAAAAATACAAATCGGAGCCGGCAAAATGATTTATTCCAAGGGAAAGACGCGGGAGATTTCCTTCCCGCTGGGCGGCATCGGCGCGGGCGGCATCGGTCTCGGCGGCGACGGGAGATTGGTGGACTGGGAGATTTTCAACCGCGCCAACAAAGGCGGCGGCAACGGGTTGAGCCACTTCGCCGTGCGGGCGGAGAAGGAGGGCAAAGTGCTCGACTGGCGGGTGTTGCAGGGCGACCTCGCCGCACCGTACACCGGGCCGTTCGTGCCGGAAACCCATATGTGCAAGGGCTTCGGCTGGGGGCCGCTGTCGGGGTCGATGTGCGGATTCCCGCATTTCCGCGAACACGAATTCCGGGGCGAATACCCCGTAGGGACAATTACTTTCGGCGGCGAGGAGGCGTTCCCCGGCAAGGCGGCGCTTACCGGGTGGAGCGTGCTGATTCCCGGCAACGACCGCGATTCCAGCCTCCCGGCGGCGTTCTTCGAAATCGAGCTTGAGAACAATTCGGCGGAGGAACTCGACTACACTGTAACCGGCGTCGCTGCGAATCCGTGGAGGGAAGCGGGTCACGTCAACCGCTTCGCAGAAAATCAGTTGCTTCTGGAGAGCGGGCTTGCCCCGGACGATTTCAATTACGGCATGCTCTGCCTCTCATTGCTCCCGGCGGCGGGGATGACCCTCTCCGGACAGGAGTACTGGTATCGCGGCGGCTGGTGCGACGACCAGGAGACCTACTGGCGCGACATGGAGACTCCGGGACCGTTCCGCCCGCGCCACTACGAAACCGGGAGCGTGGGGTTCGACCACGGGCTGCTCGCCGGTCACTTCCGGCTCGCGCCGGGCGAACGCCGCCGCGTCTGCTTCCTCCTCACCTGGCATGTGCCGAACCGGCGCAACGACTGGAGCGCCAACGAAGCGGACTGCTGCAGCAACGGAGTCGTCAACCGCTGGCGCAACTGGTATGCGACGGTCTGGCGCGACGCGGCCGATTCCGGCAGCTATGCGGCGAAGGAGTACGACCGGCTGCGCGAGGAAACCTTCCGCTTCCGCGACGAACTATTCTCGAGCACGCTCCCGGAGGCGGTGCTCGACGGCGTTTCGGCCAATATCTCGATCCTCAAAAGCCCCACCTGTCTGCGGCTGGAAGACGGCACCTTTTACGGATGGGAGGGGTCCGGGCGGAGCTGGGGTTCCTGCGAAGGGAGCTGCACCCACGTCTGGAACTACCAGCAGACGCTCCCCTTCC
>CAYSZM010000029.1:0-34987 GCA_964435365.1 uncultured Victivallis sp.
GCCAGAAATCGAAATCGAATTCGGTCACCGCCAGCACCACCGCGTTGCAGCCGTGCTCGCGCATTTCGCGGAAATCGGCCTCCGCATGCTCCACATAACTCAGCCCGTAGTAGCTGACCGCCGTCTGGGTAATCGCCATGGTAAATCCTCCCTGTTTGGATTCCGCCATTAATGTATCGGTTTTGTTCCGGGTTTCATTTCGAAAAACGACGATTATTTTATGAATACCGATTGTAATTTATGAATTATCGCGTTATTTTTCGATAAAACCGGATATTTATCATGAAAAACGATGATTTCCTCAGGCTCAAAGAGTTTGCCGAGGGAGTCCGCGAGCCGGAGAATCTTTTCGCCGGAAAGCGGCTGCCGAACGGGTTCGCGCTGCCGGACAATATTCTGGTGTTCTATCACGACTACACCGCCCCCTCCCCCAATGCGCACGGGCGGTATACGCTGGTCGTGCCGCTCGACCGGATGACCTATTACGTGGAGCGGATGCGCCTGGAGCTGGAGCCGGGGACGGTGCTGCTGATTCCGCCGCACGCGATGCGTTACCTCCACCCCGGTTCGCCCGGCTACCGGAGACTGTTCCTCACCTTCGAGCTGCCGGAGCCGCAGGAGTACCTGCCCGGCCAGGTGCCGGGCCGCCCGAAACCCGGCGCGTGGCGGGAGCTGTGGACATTTCTCGACGGATACCGGAACGATTCGCCGGAGGAGTGCGCCTGGAAGCTGTTCCGGCTGCTCCGGGAACTCCGCAGCGGAACCGGCGCCGCGCCCGAATCCGCCGCCGTGCTGCCGCTGCCGGTGACGAAGGCGATCGAATTCATGGAGACCCGCCTCGGCGAACCAATCGGAATGGCCGATGTCGCCGAATACGCCGGACTCTCGGAGAGCCATCTGCGCGCACTGTTCCGGCGGCACACCGGAATCGCCCCCGGCCAATATCTGCTGCGCCGCCGGTTCGAGGCGGCGAAACACCGGCTGCTCCACACCGATCTCGGCATTGCGGAAATCGCCGAAAGCTGCGGCTTCGCCAACGTCTTCGTCTTCGGCTGCTTCTTCAGCAAGCACGCCGGAATTCCGCCGCTGCGGTTTCGGAAGGAGGCGAAGAATGCGCCGGAGCCGGGTTGCAATCCGGGTGCTCCGCATGTACATTAATTATGAGTCGCGACCGATCAACCAACCAACGCAATAGAGATAAAGAATATGTCCGTCCGAACCAGATTCGCCCCGAGCCCGACCGGGTTCATGCATGTCGGCAACCTCCGCACCGCGCTTTACGCCTTCCTCCTCGCCCGTTCGCAAAACGGGTGCTTCATCCTCCGCATCGAGGACACCGACCAGGCGCGCTACGTCGAGGGCGCGGTCGAAGTGATTTACAAGACGCTCGCCGCGGCGGGAATCGACCACGACGAAGGCCCGGACAAGGGGGGCGACTTCGGCCCCTATGTCCAGAGCGAACGCAAGAGCCTCTATCTGCCTTATGCCGAGGAACTGGTGAAGACCGGCGCGGCCTACTACTGCTTCTGCGAAAAGGCCGAACCGGCGGAGTCCGCCGAGGGGGAAATTCCGACGTTCGACAGCGAAGATCCCTGCCGCGAGCTCGACCCGGAAACCGTGAAGGCGAACCTCGCCGCCGGGAAGCCGTATGTCATCCGCCAGAAAATCGACCGCTCCGCCACCTCGACCTACCATGACGCGGTTTACGGTGAAATCACCATCGAAAACAAGGTGCTCGACGACCAGATTCTGATCAAGCGCGACGGGATGCCGACCTACAACTTCGCCAACGTCATCGACGACCACACCATGGGGATCACCCACGTGGTGCGCGGCTGCGAATACCTGCCGAGCACGCCCAAATACAACCTGCTCTACAAGGCGTTCGGCTGGGAAATTCCGGAGTACGTCCACCTGCCGCTCATCATGGGGCGCGACGCCGAGGGGAACGTCTCGAAGCTGTCGAAACGCCACGGCTCGGTCAGCTTCGAAGGGCTGGTCGCCGAAGGTTACCTGCCCGCCGCGATCGTCAACTACATCGCGCTGCTCGGCTGGTCTCCGAAGAACGACCGCGAGATCATTCCGCTTGACGAGATGAAACAGATTTTCGCGGTGAGCGGGCTCAACAAGGCGTCGGCGGTGTTCGACTACGACAAGCTGGACTGGATGAACGGGGAATATTTGAAGGCGCTTTCGCCGGAGGAGTTCGCCCGCGTCTCGCTGCCCTTCTCCGGGCTGGCCGGTACCGCGCTGGAAGCGAAGATCGCCCAGGTCGCGCCGCTGCTCCAGCCGCGGGTGCTCAAGCTGAGCGAGATTCCGGAGAAGATCGGCTTCCTGCTGGAACAGCCGGAATACACGACCGAGCTGTTCTTCAACAAAAAGAGCAAAGCGACGCCGGAGACGGCGAAGGCGGCGCTCGAGGCGCTGATTCCTGAATTCGAAGCGCTGGGCGACTGGACGATCGACGCGCTCAATGCGATCATGACCCGCTACGCCGAAGCGCAGGGCGTCAAGCTCGGCCAGCCGATGTGGGCGATCCGCATCGGCGTCTCCGGCCAGGCGGTGACGCCCGGCGGGCCGGCCGAAATCATGGAAATTCTCGGCAAAGAGGAGTCGCTCCGCCGGTTGCATCTGGCGAAAAACAAATAACGCATCAGAAGAGGCGTATCAGAGAAGAAGGGAAAGAAGATGAGGAGAATTCTTTCCGGGTTGATGCTGCTCCTGTGCCTGCAAGGGGTGGCGGGGCCGCGCATTGCTCTAATCGGAGTCGGTCAATCGGGCGAAAACTTCGCCGACCTGGTTCTGGCCGAGTCCGGGGGGCTTGAATTCGTCGAGCGGTCCGCAATTCAGGGTGTGCTCAAAGAGCGGAAACTGCTGGCGCAGAATCTCGACGCAAACTCCATCCCGGGCCTCTCCGGCCTGCTCCGCGTCGCGATCTTCGCCGTCGTGGAGGGCGATCCGGGCGAGATGCTGCGGGTGACGATCTTCGAGACGGCGAACGGCTTCCGGCTGGCGGAGCTGCTGCTTCCCCCCGAGGAGGCGAAACCGGAACGGGTCGGCGCCGAACTCCGCCGCGCCGCCGGGCTGTTGCAGAATCCGCAAAGCGCCACGCTCCTCTCCTTCGGCGGCGTGACCGACCTCGGCGTCCCGGAGCGTTACACGAAGGAGGCGAAAGCGTGCGCCGCCGCCGTCCGAAGGCAGATCACCGCGATTCCGGGAATCCTCATCCTCGAACGCGACCACCTCTCTCGGCTGCGCGCCGAACACCGGCTCACCGGAGAGTTCGGGAGACTGGCCGGAGCCGCCCGCATGGTGCGCTTCCAGCTCATCCCCGGAGCTGCGGCGGAACAGAACTCCTGCCGCCTCCAGCTTATCAACGCAAACGGAACCGTGCTTCTCGAACAAACCCGCCCGGTCACCGACTCCGCCGCGCCGGAAACACTGGCGGCAAGTGTCGCGAAATTCCTCAAAAAGTCGCCGCCGTCCGCCGAAACCCCGCAGGATCGGGAGAAGGAGGCCGCCCGTTTCTTCGCCGCCGCCGAATTCCGAACCAAAGTCGGAGTCGGTCAGACGCCGGAGACCCTGCGGCTCTACCGTACCGCGATGGAACTTTCTCCGACGCAAGAACATAAAGAGGCGCTGAAAAACAATTTATTCAGCAGCGGCACCATTCCGGCGGGCGAAATCGCCGATCTTCTGGACCTGCTGGGCCTGAACGACGACGACCTCGAAAATCCCAATCATGTCAGCCATTACCAGTTTCTGCTGTGGCAGGTGTACACGCACCGGAACGAACTGGATGCGGCGCAACTTGCCGTCGTCCGCGGCCTGGCCTCCCGAATACGCCAAACCCGTCTGCAAAATCTGCGGACGAAAAGCCGGAATATGGACTGGAGGAGCTTTTCGGACCTGAGTTTCTTTCTCTCCCTCAGTTTCGAAACCATCGCCCCCTGTTTCTGGTTCGACGACCAAGGTTTCTATGCCGACGCCGAAAAGATTCTGGAGGAAGCGGACCGGCAGCTTCTCCTCTGTTCCCAACGGTCCGTCGCGCCGAAAAAGGGACGATACGATTTCCAGTCCGCACTCCACGGGGCGCAGCGTATGCTGTGCAACCTCCCGGACCGGAGCGCCATCGACACGGCGGAACGGCTGGCGACCCGCTGCGATGCGATCGATCACCCGTATCTGCGCGAGTTTTCCGCCCAGATGCGTTTCCATGCCGCGCTGAGACGGGCGGGAAAGGACCGCGAGAAAATCCGCCAGGCGTGCCGGACAGCCATCTCGCAGACCTCGCCGGAGCGGGACTACATCACCACCCGCCAGACCTGTTATCTCCTGCAGGACGCGGCGAAAAGCGAAAAAATCTCGTACAATTCCATTTTCGAGGAAGAGCTGAACCGGTGCCGGGAGCAATCTCCGGCGCGGACGCCGGAGGAGCTGCTTGTCGAATTCGCCCGCGAAAAACGCGAAGCCGACTCGGCTTCGATGCTGAAACTCGGCGGTTCCGACCCGGCCTGCGCGTCTTCGTTCGACCTGCTGCTGCAAGGGAATCTTTCTCCGGATACCCTTGCCCGGCTCAATCCGGATTTCCGTTTTGCCGAACTGTTGAATTCCGCCAATTTCCCGATTCTGCACACCGACATGCCGCCGGACGGAATGCTCTATTACACCCTCAGCCGGGGAGGAGCGCTGACGCTTCACCGGTTTGATCCGAGTTCGGGAAAGAGCGAACGGCTGAATCATATCGCGAAGGTGGACACCAATTTTCTGCTGCAAAGCTCCTGCGCCGCGAGCCGGATGCAGGTCAACGACGGATACGCCGCCATCTCGGAACCGGAGCGGATTCTCCTGCTTCCGCTGGACGGTTCCCCCTCGTCCCAGATCGGCGACTGGCCGGGGAAAATCGCCGGAGCCGCGGTGTTCCAGGGCCGGGTCTGGGCGATCGGGCCGCAACTGCTGGTCAGCTCCGACCTTGAGGGAAAAAACCGTACCATTCATCTCTCCTGGCAGGACGAACACTTGAATGAGCTGAACGCGATCCGCGACGCCGTCCACGGACAGGAGTCGTTCTGCAACCTCTTCCCGGAACCGGATGCGGGAACGCTGCTGCTGCTCACCCAATACCGGATTCTCCGCTATCATCCGGGCAGCGGAAAACTCGAGCCGCTGCCCGGCCGGTTTCGCGGGGACGGCTCCCGGCGGATCGGCGGGGACATTTCGGTCGGAGCCATCTACCAGGGATTCAACCCGTCCGCCTTCTGCCCGATCTGGAAAACCGCCGAAAGGCGGCTGGTCCTCCCGGTCAGCGCCGACTACCTGGCCGATGCGGCCGGAGTTCCGGCGGAGCACCGGATCGACAAACGCTACAGCCTCTCCGGTCCGGCCTGCGTTCAGAATGGACTGATCTGGACGACGGGATATCCCCGGACCACCCCCAGCCGGGTGATGAACCCCGCCGCGCCGGAACGTTCGCCGTTCTGGATGTATCCGGCCGTAACCGCGTTTTATCCCCATCCCGACGGCCGTTCCGTCCTGATGGTGACCAAAAACCGTATTGTCAAAGTAACCCCGCCGGAGAAACTGCCATGAAATTGGAATTCGCCCTGTCCGCCCTGTGCATCCTCCCCCTCCTGCTCCCGGCGGCGGAACTCAAGCTGCCCGCGTCGAAATGGAAGTTCGAATCCCTCAATAAAGACGATATTCAGGAAAACTGGTGGTACAAAATTCTTCCAGGCAGCAATGAAAAGAAAGAGGAGATCATCCGGCTCTGCAGCGAGGACGGGTCCCCTAACCGGCGTGTTGTGCTCATACCCAACGTCGTCTCCAACGGACCCGCCGTATTCAAAGGGCGGGTGCGTTTTCTGTCGGAAGAATCCCGGCTGAATGTGCTTCTGGTCTATCACTATTATTCTCCTTCCCGAACCATACATTTCATCGACGGAGACCCTCTCGACCGTACAGTGATCAAATCGACCGGAAAAATCGGAGAGTGGCAGAATTTCGAGGTAGGACTCAATATCAAACTGCGCCGCAATTGTCCCGACTGCGGGCGGAACGTAACTCCGGAACCGCAGATTTATCTGACCTTGGAAGGAGCAAGCAAGTATGAGCCGCGGCAATTGCTGGCGTTGGAACTCGAATCCATGACCCTGTCCGGTTCCGGAGTCCGCTCAATCAAAACGACGCCGCGTCAATTACTCAAGACGGACCGGGGCAGGCTCAAACAGCCGGAACTTCCGCCGAATTTCACCGGCAACCGTTTCGATGCGAACGCCGCCGTTTTCGACTC
Organism: uncultured Victivallis sp.; assembly: GCA_964435365.1. GTDB lineage: Bacteria > Verrucomicrobiota > Lentisphaeria > Victivallales > Victivallaceae > Victivallis. Next base: position 6,290 of record CAYSZM010000029.1, read on the forward strand.
AAAAAAACCGTCTCTGCCGGAATTGTTCAACGACCCGGTGCTGACCGATGCGCAGCGTATTTCACTCAATCCCGATTTCGAACTCAAGCTGCTGACTCCATTTGAGCAGGGGGAACGCGCCAATCAGCGTGCGAGGCTGAAATTCCCGCATCCCATCGATCCGGGAGAACCGTACCCGACGCCGATTCTGGCGGATACCTGCGACGGAGCGTTTTACGCGGTGATGCCGAACAGCCGGGAGTTCTTCCTGGCGAAATTCGACCCGGAAAAGTGCCGCTGGGAGACGGTGAAGGAACCCATCACGCCCCCCGCGCCGCAGAAGAAGGGCGATCCCCGGCTGACCACCGCCGAAGAACGGTTCGACCAAAGTGCGGATTCCCTCAACCGTCTCCTTCACCCCGACGCTCCGCCGCGGCAGCCGAAGATCACGGTGCCGGAGACGCTGCTCGCCAACGGCAAAAACGGGTTCGCATCGGCATCGGGGCAGACACCGCCGATGGAATTCCAGTCGGAGAAAGTCCGCAAACTCCCGATCGCCAAAGCGTGGAGCTCCCCCGGCTCTTCGACGCTGTTGCTCGGCATCCCCAATGAACTGCTCTGGGAGTGGAATCCCGCCACCGGCAAGGCGACACAGCTTCCGCTGCTTTGCCACAGCTCTATCGCTATTCTGCCGCAGGCGAAGGGCTTTCTGTTTCTGCAATACCCGTCCCACGGAGCGGAAATCCGTTATTTCCCCGGCGACAACCAGCCTTCGCGGCTGCTGGCCGGTACCCCGCTCAGTGCGCGGCGCGCCACCCACCTGCGGAACCTCCCCGGCGGGGGAGTGCTCCCGATGGAGAGCTACCTCGGCCTGCGCGGCCGATACCTGATCGTCTCCTCCGGCCCGAAACTGGCGTTCCTCGACCTGCTCGACCCGGCCAAATCGCTGCTGCTTCAGGGATTCGAATTCCGGTTCGCCCTTATCCACCCGGATTCCGACACCATTCGAGTCATCTCCCGGGAGGGCATGTTCGACCTGCGCCCGAAAGAGGGCTGGGGCGAGCTGACCGACGCCGATTTCATCGAAGTCCGGGACAACTTCCTCACCCGGAACAATCTCAACTCCGCCAAGCTCGTCCCGCTCAAGAAACTGGTCAAGACGGTGGAGGCGAGCGACCCGGACCTGTTCCGGGCGGAGTGGAAGGAGTTCGACGGCATCGACTCTCTTGTGCTTTCCTGGAAGAAGATTCCGTTCAACTGCGAAGTCAAACTCGATCTCGACCAGGAGCTTCTGGAAAAATCGCCGGTCATGCTTTACGGATTCCTGCCATGCCAGCTGATCGGGAGACCACTTACCCTGGAAGAGCGGAAAATACTGGATCAAGTCGGCTGTTACGTTTCCGGAATGTTCTACAACCGGTTTCCCGAGTCCGGCATTCGATTGCAGAAGGAGAATATGCTGAAGTTCTGCATGAAACAGACGGATTCCCCCGGAGAGCTGATTCTCGCGGCAATCGGCAAGTGATTCCGCTCACTTCCGTTTCGGCGACGAAAGGAGGCGGCGGATCAGCAGAATGTTGTCCACCGCCGTAAAATCGAAGCAGGGGCTGAACACGACCACCCGGCGTTCGCCGTTGCGGAGGACGATGCAGCTCCAGTCGCCGTTGTTGTCGGCGGTGCGTTCCTTTTTGTCGAGAATCGCGCCGAGCGTCCCCGGGACGTCGCCGCGCAACAGCGAAATCTCCTCCCAATCCCCGGCGAGCGGAAGCGGAAAAACCTGTTTTCGGGGGAAAACGAGAACCGTCTTCTGCGCCCGTTCGCTTTCGCCGGGGAAACGGTCGGTCACCAGAATCTCCGCCGGGGCCGCATCGCTCGGCGCGGCAATCGCCCGCAGATCGACGTGAAAAATCCGGGAGAGCTTCGACGAATCACAGAAGACGACAAAGGGCAGGATTCCGGGCGACCAGATGCGGATGTTCCACTGTTTCCCGTTCACGTTCAACACCGCATCGGTCGAGCAGCCGGGATTCAGCTCGGGCAGATTGAGCGTCACCGCACCGTCGCCCGAGGCGAGTTCGCGCCCGTGCGCGGCGGTGAGCGTCCAGCTCCCGCCCTTGACCGGAACGGTTTGCTCCCGGCCGGACCAGACGTTGATGACCTCCTCCCCCGCCCCGGCGCAGTACAGCAGGGCGGACAACACGACCGCGACACCCCATTTTTTCATAACCCGGTTCCTCCTTTATATCCGGAAATGGCGGAACGAATCCGCCGGGTGATTTCGGCAGCGCTCTTCTCCGGCGTCCTGAAGACATCGGAGAGGGAGACGCGGCCGATTTCCCGACGGGAAAGATCGTGGATCAGCACCTTGACGTTCACCTCGCGCCCGGTGGAACCCGGCTCGAATTCGAAGGTCAGAAGACAACTCGAAGGCGTCAGGACAAACTCTTTGCCGGAGAATTCGCGCTCTCCGTTGACCAGCCCGAGACGCCCGCGTTCGAGCAGTTGAAAACGCGGATCGTCGAGCAGCAGCCGCTCCACGGCGGCGACGCACGTTTCGATCCCGTCCTTGAGCCGGCGCGGCACGCCGACGTCGCGCACCGCCACGGTGGAGATGCAGACCGGATGCGAAAGCGCGGCCTTTTCCGCCGCGCGGCGGATTTCCGTCGCCGCAAACCCCGCCCGCTCCGCCGGTTCCGCCTCTGTGTTGAACAGGCGGTCGGCCAGCCGGTAACCGTTTTTCGCATTGAACACCACCACGCCGGAGCCGCCGACCATGGCGAAGAGATCGGTATGGGGGAACAATCCGGCCAGCCCCTCCCCCGCCAGCTTGTGTTCGCGGAGAATCCGGTCCACCTCGGAGCGTTCGAGCAGGTCGAACGCATCGTCCTGCGAAAGCTCCGCCGTAATCAGGGCGACCGGAACCGCCTCCCCGGTCAGCGCCAGCTTTTTGGGCGCGGCGGCGAAGAGCATCACTGAGAAAAACAATACGGCTGTCGAAGAGAGAAGTTTCATTTCAGTTTCACCACGGAAAGTTGTTCCTGACCAATGAAAACCCAGCTCCCGTCCTCGAGCCGGAACACGTTGACGCCGCCGGGGACCAGCAGCAGCGGGGATTCTTCCGGATTCTTCAAATTGAGAACGAGCGGACAATTCGAATCGAATGCCGAAAGCAGATAATCGCCATCCAGGAGGAACGGAGCGGAGAGTTCGCCCCCTCCCTTCAACTGCCGCACGTTATTCGCCTTCGCCCACTTCGTATCGTCTTTCGACTGGGTGAGAAACCAGGTGATTTGCCTGCTCTTTTTATCGAATGTGAAGAAGCGTTCCCCGAAACCGAAACAGTTGCCAAGAACGAAATCGCCCTGGTCGCGCAACGCCATATAGAACGTATTCTTGAACGTGTGAAGTTTCTCGAAACGCTCCGTATTCGGGTCGAAACTCCAGAGGGTCGAAATATCTTCGAAAAACACGGTGCAGAACATCAGTTTGCCGCCGGGCAGGACAATCAGCTCGGTTCCCTTCCCCCTGGGCAGCGAATCCAGCGGGGTCAATTTCTCCACCCGCCGCGCGGAGAAATGGAGTTTTCGATCCGTCCCATCCAGCTTGAACGAGCACAGCGAGAGCAATTTCGGGTTTTCGCCCCGTTCGGGCCGGCCGCCGAGCAGACAATAGCACCGCCCCCCGACAATCACGGCGGAAATGACGTCCTCTCCGGGAAGATCCTCAATCAGCGTCCACGACCACGCATCGGGATTGAACAGCGCCACGGCGTCCCGGCCGCCGAGAACCAGACGGCCGGCGGAGATGGAAAATGCGAGCGGACGCCCCCAGTCCCTTGCCCGCGGCTGAAACTTCGCCGAATCCTTCACCGGGTCCGGGAATTGCGTCGTCGACATATCGCGCGGATCGAAACGCGACACATGCAGCCGCGAAGAGTAGTCGATCGTCAGCAGAAAAATCCGCTCTTTCCATTCGACGGCGCGCAGGCAGACGCCGACCGGGAACTCCCATTGGCGGATGGAGAAAGCACTGTTGAGTTCATGGAGCAGCATCCCCTTTTCCAGCGACGATTCATCCTTGCGCAACTTTCCGACAATATACCCGAACGCATTATGCAACTCGTTGTTGCAAATCAACGCAAGAGCGGACTTCCGCAATTCGGGGACGAAACATGCGATACGCTCGATGTTCCCGTCTCCGCATTCGTCATACAGATTTTCGCAGAAGAACCGGAAGCCGCCTTCCCCCTTTTTCTCAGAGAGATATTGATATCGAATGTTCCGCACCACCGTGAACATCCGCAAACCTCCCAGATACGTGAGTTCAAATTCCGGTTTCGGGAACTTGCCGGGTTCGGCGGGATGCGCCTCGTCCCGTTCATACACGCGGAACATGATCTCCTTCAAGGCGGCGTCGGAACGGTCCGAACGCAGGAACTCACCGAAAACAAGCCACCTGCAATACGCCGAAGTGACGGAAGGATAATCGATCTCCCGAACCAGCTCCGTCACTTCGCTGAAATCGGCAAAGATCGCTTCCAGCCCGGCAATGGTCTCTTTGCGCAAATACGTGTCATCCCGCCCACCCGTGAACAGGAGGAAGGCGGAACTGATATGAATTTTCTTCTTGCGCTCTTCGGGGTGTTTCCGGAAATAATCACGCATGGCCCGGAGAAGCTCCAACTGCTGCCGGTAACCGTCGCTGACCATTTTTTTTGTGTCGTAATACCAGTGATAACGAATCCCGCCTCCAACCCATTCGCTGTAGACGTACAGCTCCCGCACAGAGCCGATCCCGTCCGAAAGGTCGAATTTGCCGCGGTAGAAATCGGTTTGCAGGTTCTCCCGGTCGCGGAAAACGCGGATGCGGTCGAACAGCGCCGAAAGTTCCGCCCGCTGCTCTGCCGTGGCGCGGGAAACCGGCAGATTGCCGAAAAAATCGCAGGGAAAAGAGCCGGACATGAACGGTCGGCGGTAATCGGGATATTTCTTGTAAAACGCGTCCGCCTGGTCAATGAATTTCCGGAGAAGCTCCAGCTTGCCGGACCAGCCTGACCAATAATCCTGAATCGGGGAGAGTTCGAGCCGGATCGCCTCACACCGATAACGCGGATTCTCCGGGTCGAGCGCACAGGCGGAGTCGACCAGCCGCATAAGCATATCCCGTTCCGCTCCGGATGGATGCTTGCAGAAGGCGACCTCCTTGAGCTTTCCCCGGTATTCCTCGAAGAACCGCGCCGCCTCCGCCCGGTTGGCTTCGGGGGTCTTCGCCTCCTCTGCGGCGGCCAGCATCAGCGCTCCCAAGAGCGACAGGATCACGACGAGCTGTTTCATTTCCCCGCCTCCCCGAGCAGCCGGGCGCTCGAAAGTTGTTTCTGGCCGACGAAAACCCAGCTCCCGTCCTCGAGCCGGAAGATGCCGACGCCGCCCGGGACCAGCAGCAGCGGGGACGCTTCCGGATGTTTCAGGTCGAGAACAAGCGGGCAATACCAGTTGGCGGCGGAAAGCAGGAACCCGTCCGCCAATAGAAACGGCTCCTTGATTTCCCACATCCCCTTCAACTGCCGGACTCCGTTGGCCTCGGCCCACTTCGCGTCGTGTTTCGACTGAGTGAGAAAATCAGTGACTTTTCCGCTTTTCTTGTCGATCGTGAAAAAGCGTTCCCCGAAACCGAACCAGTTGCCGAGAACGAAATCGCCCTGGTCGCGCAGCCCCATGTCGCACGTGTTCTCGAACAATTGGAGTTTTTCGAAAGTCTCCGTCTTCGGGTCGAAGCCCCAGAGCGTCGCGGTCTTGTCGAAAAACACGGTGCCGAACATCAGCCTGCCGTCCGGTAAGGCAATCAGCCCGGTCACCCGGCCTTTGGGCAACGAATCCAGCGGCGTCTCCTTGTCCGCCCGCCGCGCCGAGAAGTGGAGCTTGCGACCGGTTCCGTCCAGATCGAACGAGCACAGCGAAAGCAGTTCCGGACTCACCCCCAATGCGGCGCGTCCGCCCTGCAGGCAGTAACACCGGCCGCCGACGATCACGGCAGAAACCACATCGTTGCCGGGCAGGTCCTCGACCAGCGTCCACTCCTGTTTTTTGAGGTCGTAGAGCGCCACGGCGTCGCGTCCGCCGAGAATCAGCCTGCCGCCGGAGGCGGAGAACGAGATGGAGCACCCCTGCCCGTACAGCCGGGGCTGGAGTTTGAGCGCCTCCAGCCCGGGATCGGGCAGCGGCGTAAGGGACATCTCCCGCGAATCGAACTCTGCGACATGCAGTTGGCGCTTGTCATCGCTGAAAAGCAGATAGATGACCCCATCCGCCTCGGCCGCATTCAAGCAGGTGCTGTTTTCAAACGGCAGTTGGCGGATGGCGAACGCGGAGTTGAGTTCGTCCAGCAGTTTTTTCTTCTCCGGCGACGGTTGGATCGAAGCGAGCTGCATCCCGACGCCGGACAACGCATTGTGCAGCGCGTTGTCGCAAATCGCCGCGAGCGCCGATTTCCGCAATTCGGGGATGTAACGTCCGATGCGTCCGGCATCTCCGGCCCCGTTGCCCCGGCACAGGTCGTTCCGGAACTGTTCGAAAGTATCCTTCCCCGCTTTCTCCGCCTGATATTCCGCCTGAAGACGCTGCAAGCGAGGAAACATCATGTAGTTCTGCGTCAGGTAACCGAGCGCGAATTCGACTCCGGGAGTGTTGAGTTTCGGACCGGGCGGCAGCGCGTCGATCCGCTCGTAATACCGGAACATTGTCTGCTTGAGCGCCGCATCGGAACGGTCCGAATCGAGAAATTCGCCGAACCCCAGCCAGCCGTCGTAAACCACCGTCAGCGGCCGGTAGTCGATCTCGCGCACCAGCTCGCCCATCTCACCGAAATCGGCAAAAATCTTCTTCATCCCGGCGATGGTCTCCTCGCGGCGGAATTCATCGCGGTCCACCCCCATGAAGAAAAGAAAGGTGCTGCTGATTTCAAGCTTCTTCCCGCGCTCTTCCGGGTGTTTGCGGAGAAAATCACGCATGGCCCGGTAAAATTCCAGTTCCTGCCGGTAGTTCTCGCGGACCATTTTTTCCGTGTCGTAATACCAGTGATAATAGTTCCTGCAGCGAAGCCATTCGCGGTAGACGTAGAGCTCCCGCGCCGAACCGATCCCGTCGGAGAGATCGAACTTGCCGCGGTAGAAGTCGGCCTCACGCTCCTCCCAGTCGCGAAGCACGCGGATGCGGTCGAACAGCGTCGAGAGCTCCGCCCGCTCTTCTTTCGCAGCGCGGGAGACCGGCAGGTTGTCGAAGCTGTCAACCGAAAACGAATGGGAGAAAAACGGCCGGCAGAAATCGGGGTATTTTTTGTAAAACGCCTCCGCCTGTTCGATGAAGCGCCTGAAAACATCCAGCCGTCCGCGCCAGTCGATGCGTGAATCGTGGACGCGGGAGAGCTCGAGCATGATCGCCTCGCGCCGGTAGCGCGGATTCTCCGGGTCGAGCGCGCAGGCGGCGTCGAGCAGCGGTTTCAGGGCGTCCCACTCCGAACCGCGGGAATTGCTGTAGCGGGCGGCCTCCTTGAGCCTGGCACCGTACTCTTCGAAAAACCGCGCCGCCTCGGCCTGACGCGGCTCCGGCGTTTTCACCTCCTGCGCGGGCAGCGCGGCGAAGATCAGCCCGACGCAGAGACCGGCAAGGAGGACGCACAGTTTCATGACCCCTCCGCCGTTCCGTAGTAGGCTTTGCCGTTGCACTTCCGCACCGGAACCACGGCGTGGATGGCGCGGCCTTCGTAGTTGATTTCAAGATCGATCACCAGCGTCCCGGCGTCGCAGCGCGACACCACCACCGTGCCGGTCGCCAGATCAGAGTCGAGCCGGATCGAGTCGTCGTCGGTGCAGGCCAGCGAAAGCCGCCAGCTCTTCCCGCCCTTCCCGGCCAGGTCGATATGAACCCAGTTCATCTGCCCGGATTCGCTGTCGCGTTCGCCGGTCACCAGCTCGTCGCCGAAGAAAAAGACCGCCGCCCGGTTGCCGAAGAGCCGCACCGACTCCTTGAGCCGGACGTACTGGTCACCGACGCTCCCGCAGTTGCGCGGCCTCTCCGTATGCGGAGAAACCAGCAGCGTCGTCACCCCCAGCACCACGAACAGCGCCGCCGCCCATGCCACCCAGTGGAGCCGCCGTCTCGCCGGAAACGCGTGAACCTTCCGGAAAAACTCGTCGGCGAACTCCTCGCCGGTTTTCGCAAAGACCGGCCGGGAGTTCCGCTTCTCATTGAGAAGCTCTTCCAGTCTGTCGTCATTCATGTTCCATCCTCCCCAGAGTCTCTTTCAGGAGCTGCTTCGCCTTGTGCACCCGCTGGTACAGCGTATTGGGCGAGCACCCCAGCTCGCGGGCGGCGCTTTCGCCGTCCAGTTCGCTCAGCACCGCGATGTGAATCGTGTCGCGGTAGAGCGGCGGCAACTCGGCCACGGCCCGGTCGAGCCGTTCCATCGCCGGATTGCTCTCGTTCTCTTCCGGCTCATATCCGTCGAGCTTCTTCCGCTCGCGGACCCTTCGCCGCAGCAGGTCGTAGCTCTCGGTCACCACGATGCGCGACACCCAGCCGGAGAGCGCGGCGCAGTCGCTCCGGAACGAGCCGCGCCGGTTCCACGCCTTGACCAGAGCGGCCTGAACCGCGTCGTCGGCGTCGTCGGGCGAGTTCACGATCCCGACCGAAATGGCGCGGTAGAGTCCGAGTTTGTTCCGGATCAGCTCCGCGAATATAAGTTCAAATTGTCCGTCCCGGCCGTCCAAGAAAACGCTCCGTAAATTTGATTTTCACAAAAAAGACGCGGCCGGAGCCGCGTTTCTTAGCAGATTCAATTTTAATCCGGAAAAAATCAGCAGAGCTGGGGTTCGTTCTCCCGGACCATCGAGCAGCTCGAATTGAGTTCTCCGTCGCGGCGGTCGAAGCTGGCGGTCAGCAGCCCGGCCGGAGTCTGCAGCCGGTAGACGCCGAATTCGAGCGGCCCCGGCTGGGGATCGAACGCGAATTCCGTCCAGCCCGGCGCGGTCGGCACAAGGCCGAACAGACGGCGCGGAATCACATTGCCCGGCGCGCTTCCCCACGGATGCGCGAAGCTCATGTTCGGCTTCTGCACCGGGTTCCACGCCTCGGTCGCCACCGTCGCCCCCTGCCGGATCATGCCCAGCCAGCTGAATTCGGAGTCGGCGGTCATCAGCTCGACCGCCCGGTCGGCGCGGCGCGCCCGGAAGAGCGCGTCGAGATAGAACTGCGCGCCGTAGACGCTGCACTTCATCCCGGCCCGGTCGATGAAGTCGGCCACCGGCGTCTCTTTTTCCGCATCGGCCAGCCCGAGGGCGAGCGCGAACATATTGGTGTGGAATCCGGCGTGGCGGCTCTCCGAATTATCCACGAACAGCGCCTGTTCCGGGTCGAACAGCCGGGCGTTGAACGCCGTCTTCACCTGTTCCGCCAGCGCGGCGAATTCGGCGGCGTCCCCGGCTTTGCCGAGGTATCCGGCCAGCTTCGAAAGGCAGTTGAGCGACCAGTGGACGAAGGCGTTCGGCACTGCGTTGTCCGGGCCGAACTCGTAGTTGTCGCGGCACGACTGCGGCCAGTCGACGATCACCCGCATCGGAAATTCCGGAACCAATCCGTCGCGCAGCAGTTTGTGGAAACTGCACTCGGCGACGAGGCGCGGATAAACCGTCTCCAGCAGCTTCCGGTCCCCCGTGTGCATGAAGTACTCGTAGACCACCGGCGCCATGAAGAGCCGCCATTCGCACGGCCAGGTGTAGTGGTTCATCTGGTAGAGGATGGTGCGCCGGGCGACGCGAACGCGGGATTCGACGGCGAAATGGCTCAGCATATTGATGTAGGCGTCCGCCTCATAGGCCATGCGTTCGCGGCTCGGGCAGTCCATATAGACGTCGAGCGTGGTGTATTTGACCGAGTTCCGGCAGAGATTCCACACCTGTTCGAGGCGGGAATCGGAGCAGCGGAAGGTGGAATCCTCCTCCGCGAACGGCGAATTCAACGCCAGCGCGGCGATGGCGTTCGCGGAGAGCTTGCCCGGATAGCCGACCAGCTCGGCGTAGCGGAACGAGCGGAGCCCGAAATGGCGGAGCCGCGCCCCGCCCTCCGGATAATTCCACCCCTCCTGGTAGCAGTTCCCGGTGCGCATCTGGAAGCGGACGCCGCCGTAGGGCAGCAGCTCCTCGCCGAGGCGGATCTCCACCAGCCCCGCCTCGTGGCTGACCAGTTCGAGCGAACCGAACACGTTGCGCCCGAAATCGACCACGAAGCGACCGTCCGCCAGATGTTCGATTTTGACCGGCTCGACCCGGGTTTCCTGATAAGCCGGAATCTGCGCGGGTTCGAGTTTGTACGCCTTGTCGTCGGCGAAGCAGGTCGCCAGCCCCCAGTTGGAATCGTCGAACTCGGAAGAGAGCCAGCCGTAAGGAAAGAGTTCGCCGTCGATGTGCTCGTACTGCTCGCCGGGTCCGGGGCTCCCCTTCGGGAACGAAAGCGCGGGCTTGCGGCGGCAGAAATGGGCGAAAATGTAATCGGCCGGGAGCACCTTCCAGTCCGGCCCGGTGACGAATTCGGCGTGCGAACCGTCGGTATAATCGACCCGGAGCGAGAGGGCGAAGCCGTACTTCTCCCCGCGCGAAAACACGCCGAGCACATTGGCCCCCTCATGCAGCATACCGGTCAAATTGAAATGCGTCTCGACGGCGCAGTCGGCCGAAACCGGACGGGCCGGACCGGCCCCGACCTGTTTGCCGTTGGCGAAAAAGCGGAATTTGAGGAAGCTCCCGGCGAGGAGCCAGTTGTGTTCCATGCCGGGAATCTCCATCCACGAAGGATAGGCGTAACTGTGCGGATCGGCGATCACGGCGGCGACCGCGCCGGCCACCGGTTTGTCAAGTACCAATACCTTCCGGCAGAATACGTTGCCGGGCCCCCCGATGAAATGCATATCGAACCCCTTTCGGTCGTCTTTCCAAGATATGGCGTTAACCTACATCCGAACCGCCGCATTTTCCAGTACCGGGGCCGGAAACCCGAACGGATTTTTCCGAATTCCCGCTCTGCTGAACCGCGTCGCAAGTTTAAAATATGCTTACAATTTAATTTATTAAATCTAATCTTAACCTATTGACATTTGCCGCCGGTTTTATTATAATTATAGACATAAAACATCACCCGGGAAAGGACCTTCCTCATGACATTTCAAAGAAAAACCCGCAATCTGACCGACCTGGCGGAGAAGGCCGGAGTGACCGCCGCGACGGCGTCGATGGCGCTCCGGGATTCGCCGCGCCTCTCCGATGAGGTCAAGGACCGGATTCGCCAGATCGCCGAGGAGGACGGCTTCACGCCCCGCTCCTACACGCGAAAAATCGCCGCCGCGCCGGGAAAACGCTTCTCGCACCTGAAACCGGTGCTGTTTCTGGACAACAGCGTCGACGAACAGGACCCGGTCGGCGCCGCGCTCCTGACCGTGCTCGGACCAATGATGAACCGCTACGGCGTGGAACTTCAGATGCTCAACCAGCGGGAACTGGCCGAAAACCCGGATGTGCTGGATGAAATCGGCGCGGTGTTCGTCTACAACGACCCCGCAGTACTGAACCGGATTCCGGAGGAAATCCCCGCGGTGCAGGTGTTCGGCTGGGAGCCGTTGCGGAAAAACACCGACCGCATCACCGCCAACGACGAGGAGATCGTTTCCCTGGCGATCGACCATCTCCGGCGGGCGGAAGTCGAACGCAGCGCGATCTTCTGGCGCAGCGACATGATCAAAACCGGCCCCCATCCGCGCATCGTCCGCTTCGTGGAACGGATGAACGCCCTCGGAATCGACACGATCGAATTCCAGTTCGGCAAGTTCGACACCGATTTCACCGAACGGCTGCGAGCCTATGTCGCGGCGGGCTCCGACCGCATCGGATTCTTCGGGTTCAACGCCCGCTGCGGCGTCAAACTCTGCTGCGGCCTGGACAGCCTCGGGCTGCTCCAGAAGTACAGCCCGAACAGTTTGGTCGTCTGCGACAACAGCATTATGCTGAAAGATTTCTGGCCGAACCCGGCGATGATCGACCTCGACCTGCCGCTGATGACGCGACGGGCGCTCGAAATGCTGTTCCTGCGCATGGAAAATCCGGGAATCCCGGAAGCGCTGGTCCTGCAATCGCCCCGGCCATTGAACGCAACAACCAATTAAGGCAAAGACAGAAAGGGAAACGAAATGAAACGGAGATTCACCTTGATTGAACTTCTGGTAGTGATTGCCATCATCGCCATCCTGGCAGCCATGCTGCTCCCTGCGCTGAACCAGGCGCGGCAGAGAGCACGGGCGATCAAATGCACAGGCAATCTTAAACAGGCGGGAACCGCACTGTCGCTCTACGCCGCCGATTACCGGGATTCCATGCCCTCCCGGGCCGCGAGCAGCGGAACATCGGGACAGGATTACAATATGGTCACGGTGGAAACCGCCTATCCGCACAACATTTCCTCCTACCTCGGCGGAGTCAACGAATACAACCTCAATGGCAATCCGCTGCTCTGTCCGTCGGCCCGCGTCGAAACCCAGACCACACTGAACAAATGGAGCTGCACTTACAGCTACACGGTACTCTGCCATAACGAAATCAGCAGCAAGAGCCAGGCCTATCTCGAGTACAACGGCGGAAAAACCCTGAACCAGGTCGCCCGCCTTAGCCGGATGCAAAGCGGCCGCGTCGCACTGCTCTATTGCGCGAAACCCTACACCAGCGGCTGTGTCCGCAGCAACATCGAAGGATTCGCCAACAAATGCGACGACCCGTTCAACGCGGCGTTCGGCGGTATCTTCCACAACCGGAAACTCTCGCTGCTGTTCTGCGACGGGTCCGCCGAAATGAGCGGGATTCCAGCCAAGCGGGTCACTCCGGACGGAACCTACAGCGCCTATTCCTGGACGATCGCACGATGAAAAAGCTCTTCCTCTTCTCCATGCTGTCGGGAACACTCACCCTCTCCGCCGGAACACCCGTCCTCATCGACGGATTCGAAACCGGAACCATCGACGGTTGGGGCGGCTACAAAGACGCCAAAAGCCCCGCCCCCGTCCTCTCCCTCACCGACGACGCCCTCGGCGGCAACGCGGCGCTCAAGGTCACCTTCGGCGGATGCGCCCAATATCAGGGCATTCATTACTTCAAGGCCCCGGTGCTTCCGGAGAAGGCGACCGCGGTCTCCTTTCTGGTCAAACCGGTCACGGGAGCACCGCCGACGACCTTCGTTCTTTCCGAACGGAAGGAACGTTACGGGAAAGACTTCGCCACCGGCGTCATTCCGCTCAAACTGAGCGGAAACGACTGGCAGAAGGTGACGCTCAACCTCGCCGACATGAAATACGGTTCCGGGCCGGAACGCGGCAAACCGTTCCCGCTCAAGGCCGGAGCCGTCTACGCCATCCGGTTTTACGGCGCCGTGAGCGACCGGCCGGCCGTTTTCCTGCTTGACGACCTCGCCTGGGAGACGGAATGATGATTCGCCGCAGCCTCGCCTTGTATTTCGCCCTGCTTGGGATTCTCCCCGCCGTCCGGAGCGCCAATCTGTTCCCGGAAGACACCGGGTTCGAAACCGGAATCCAGAATTTCAGCTATTACCGCTCCGAAGAACCCATTCACACCGTCACCGGAGATGCGGCGGGCGGGAAGAGTTCCCTGGAAATCGACTCCGGCGTCAGCTGGGCGCACGGACGCTGGGGATACGCGATCCGGAAAGACACCGACTATACGGTGAGTTTTTACGCGCGGCGCGTCTCCGGCGGCGACCGCATCCGGTTCACCATGATCGGCGTCCTCGACTGGAAACGGGTGGGCGACACCACATTCCAGATCACCAGCGAGTGGAAACGTTACAGTTGCCGCATCCGGACCGATCGGTCCGGGACCGTGCTCTACCCTGCGTTCCTGTCGGCAGGAGAGCCGCTCGTTTTCCGCATCGACAACCTCCAGCTCGAAACGGGAAGCGAGACGACGCCTTACCGCCCCGCCGAACCGTTCAGCGCTTATCCGGTGGTGAACGGCGGAGGAGAAGTCGTCTTCACGCCCGCCGTTCCCGAGCTTGCCGTCAGGCTTTACAACGCGGAGATTCCGGAAGACCGGCAACCATTCACCCTCGACCTCACAATTCCGGGGACTGAAATCCGCGAAACACACGAATTCCGCCTCGCGCCCGGGGCGGTTTCCGAGGGACGGTTCCGCCTCAAACAGGCGGCGGCCTCCGGCTACTACCCCGCCGAACTCGAAATCCGGGACAGAACCGGGAAGAGCGTCAAGGAAACCGCCGCCCCTTTCGTAGTCACCGCCCCCTTCCCCGCCCAACCCGAACCGGGCTTCTTCGGTATTCAGGACAGTTCGCTGCCCCGCGTCTTTCTGCCCCGGATCGGAGCCTCCTGGCTGCGCAACGGGTTCAACCCATGGAAACAGATGGAACCGACGGAAGGGACCTTGCGCGACGGAGAACTGTCTGGGCCCTCTCCGCTCCATTGGCACCCGACGCTTCAATCTCAGTTCTCGCCGGAGCAGATTCCGGCCTGGGGTTTCAAACCGGGCAGCCGGGAACAGGCCGATCCGGCCAAGGCGGCGCCGTTCCTCAACCGCCTGTTCGGACAGCTTCAAGGAAAAACAGAATTCGTCGATTTCCTCAACGAGCCCGACCTCGAATTCCGCAACATGCCGAATGGAGCGGAATATTACATCGAACTCCTGAAGACCGCCGCGCCGATCGCCCGCAAGTACGGAATCAAGCTGATGATCGACTCCTCCGGCAACCGTTCCGCGTTCTTTGAACAAGTGTTCGAACAGGCGGAGGACTCGTTCGAAATCAGCGGCCCGCACCCCTACTGCTCCCCGCGAATCATCGCGGCGGACGGACGGTTCTGCGCGCCGCCGGAAACCGGGGAATTCGCCTCTACCATGCGTGAACAAAGCAAGCTGGCGCGGGAACATCACAAGGAATTCCTGATCGGAGAGCTGGGGTACTCGCTCGAAGAAACGATTCCCTACCATGCTCCGGAAGCGCACCTGCACGCGGCCTTTCTCGCCCGGATGTTCCTGCTGGCGCGAAGTTACCCGGAGTGCCGCCACCTGATCTGGTTCACCGGGCTGGACCGTTGGGAGTCGGGCCCCTTCCTCTACGGAATTTGGCGCACCCAAAACGGCGTCCGCCCGCTGCCCGCCGTGGCGGCTTACGCGCAGGCCGCGCACGAAATCGATCACTCCGAAGCCGAGCTCCTGCTGGACAGCGACATCAAACTCCTGCGCATCCGCAAAGCAGGACGCACATCGTATGCCGTCTGGAACGCCGGGGACGAACACGAACCGCTCACCCTCGCCGGGCTGCCGCCCGACGCCGCGCCGCGCTCGATCTACGGGACTCCAATGAAGCCGGAAACAGCCGCCGTCACTTGGGCCCCGGTCTATCTCTCGGAAAACGCCGCAGGAACGGTCCTGCCCGCGCTGCGGAAGGCGATCGACGCCCGGCCGCCGCTGACTGTCCGGGGATATCTGCGCGATCGCAACACATTGAAACTCGAACTTCGCAACCGCAGTTTCTCCGACTGGCTTGGAGAAATCGAAACCGCGCCGCTCTCCGGCAGCGAACCGCTGACCATTCCGCGTCAGTCGATCGAAACCGTCACCGTGAAATCCGACAAAAACATCCCGCCGGCGCTCACGGTCGAAATGCGGGGAAAGGACGGGCGAACGTTCCGGCAGTCCATCCGGCTGCCGGCGACAATCCAGGTCCGGCGGCTCGATGTGAAGAATCTTGCCACTTTCGACTTCCGGAGCCTGCCCGGCGCGATCGAGCAGAGTACTCGCGAGCACGTCTACCCCGCCGACCCGTCGATTCCGTGGCACGGTGCCGACGACCTGTCGCATCGGACCTGGCTGGGCTGGGATGACGACAATCTTTATTTGTTCAGCGATGTCCGCGACGACGCCCAGATCAATCCCTACCCGGACGCGGCTTCGTGGAAAGGCGACTCGGTACAGCTCGGCCTCGACCCCTTCAACGACGCCGACGGCAAACTCGCCTACGACTCCGACGACAGCGAATTCACCTTCGCGCCGGGAAAGAAGCCGTGGAGTCACCAGGGGCCGCCGACCCGGAAGAGCCCGGCGGAAGCGGAAGGCGTCCATCAAATCATCACCCGCTCGGAGGAGACCGGGACAACGACCTACCGGATCGCCATCCCCCGCCGGTTGCTCTCCCCGCTGAAACTCCGGGCGGGAACCGTTTTCGGGCTGGCCCTCTGCTTCAACGACGAAGATCCGGGCGAAACCCGTTACATCATGGCATTCGGCCAGGGAATCGCCAATGAGAAGTGCCCCGGGAAATTCCTTAAAATGGAGCTATCCAGATGAATCGATACCACATGGAAAGTCCGCAAATCTGCACGGAAGAACGGTGGAAAATGTTCCGGGAGCGGATCACCTCCGCCCCGGAGGAGCTGCAGAAGCTCACCGACGCCGCGGAAAGCCGCATGAGCGGCCCCGGCTTCAGCGTCACCTTCCTCGACACGCCCTTCGAACGCGATCCGCACGACTATGTCAGCCTCTCCAAATACGCCTGGCCGAACCCGGACACGCCGGACGGCCTGCCGTGGATTCAGGGCGACGGGGCGGTCAACCCGGAAACGGAACATTTCGACACCGGCATGACCGAGATGATTCATTCCGTCGGAATCCTCACCGCCGCCGCCCGGATCACCGGAGAAAGCAGATTCGCCGAACGGGCCGGATTTCTTCTGCGCCAATGGTTTCTGAATCCGGAAACCCGGATGAATCCTCACCTGGACTGCGCCCAATTCCTGCCCGGCGCCCCGGAGGGCAGTTCGTGGGGGTTGATCGACGCACACTTTTTCTGCCGCCTCAACGAGGCCGTCCGTTCCCTCCCCTTCAATAAGAATTGGACCGAGGCCGATTGGGAAGGCTATCGAAAATGGTTTCTGGACTTTTATTTCTGGCTCGTCGGCAATCCGCTGCCGGTCAAGGAAGAGGGCGCGACCTCCAATCACGGCACTTATTACGATGTGCTGCTGGTCTCCACGCTGCTTCTGCTCGACCGGCCGCTCTGCGCCCGGCGGCAGTTGAAGGAGAAGACCATCCCGCGCCTCTCCGTTCAACTGCTTCAGGACGGACGGATGCCGTTCGAGCTCTGCCGCACCCGTTCCCTCGGCTACATGCAGTTCAACCTGAGCGCCTGGGCCTGGCTCTGCAATTACGCGTTGCCGCTTGGGATCGAATTGTGGGAGATGCCGTCCGACGACAACGGAACGCTGCAAAAAGCCTTCCATCTCGCGTTCTCCTATCTCTGCGGAAAACCGGGCTGGCCGTATATGGAGATCGGTCGAATCACCACGGTTGAAACCCTGCGCCTCGCGCAACTGGTCGCCTTCTTCGCGGACGAACCGGAGGCGGCGGAAGCGCTGAAAAAGATGCAAAAACAGGGAATCGCCGTTTATCAGACGATTCCCTGCTGTTGGTAAACTCAGCGGAAGGTCAGCACCACTTTGCCGATGTTTTCGCAGCGGCGGAGGACGCCGTGCGCCTGTTCGACTTCCGCGATCGGGAAGGTCGCGTGGATGTTGGTGATGAGCTTGCGCGCCGTGAAGAGCGGCCACAGCTTGTCCTTCAACGCCTGGAGGATCGTGCTCTTTTCCTCCGGGGTGCGGCTGCGAAGCGTGCTGCCGATCAGGCGGATGCGTTTGCGCCAGACGGTTTCGAGGTTGATGACCGTCTCGGGGCCGCCCATGGTGGCGATCATGATCCAGCGGCCGCCGAACACCATGTTGCGGAAGCATTCGCCCATCTGTTTGCCGCCGATGCAGTCCAGCGCCACCGTCGGCGGATGCGCTTCGATCACCGGGCGCACGTCCTCGGTCCGGTAGTCGAGCACATAGTCGGCGCCCAGCTTGCGGACGAACTCCGCCTTCTCCGGCGAATCGATCGTGGTGATGACTTCGGCCCCCATCTGTTTGGCGAACTGGATCGCCGCCAGCCCCACCCCGCTGGCTCCCGCCTGCATATAGAAGACGTCGCCCGGCTTCATGCCGCCCGCCTCCATCTGCAAATTGAGGTAGACCGTGCTCCACACCTCCGGCAGCGAGGCGGCTTCGATCATCGAAAGCCCTTCGGGAACCGGAATCACCATCCCGGCGGGTGCGGTGACCAGCTCCGAATATCCGCCGCCGCCCAAGAGCGCGCAGACTTTGTCGCCGGCTTTGAACGCGCCCCCGGCGGGGGCCTCCACCACTTCGCCGGAGACTTCGAGCCCGCACCACTGCGGCCACCCCGCGGGAGAGGCGTAGCAGCCGTCCTTCTGCATCAGGTCGGCGCGGTTGACCGCCGCGGCGTGGACTCTGATCAAAACTTCATCGGCCTTCCGCACCGGATCGGGCACTTCGCGCCAGTCGAAATTCAACTTCTCGTCAAGAATCATTGCGTACATGAAATTCACTCCTTTTCAATATAGACCGCGCCGCCGCAGGCGCGGCCGCCGTCGATCAGATAGTTGCTGCCGGTGATGAACGCGGCCTTGTCGGAACAGAGGTAGAGAATCAGATTCACCACCTCGATCGGTTCGGCGGCGCGTTTGAGCGGCGTCGCCATGTTCGCCATTCCCGGCCGGGTGAGCACCGGCCCGGGCGAGACGCAGCAGGCCCGGACATTGTACGGCGCGCCGTAGAGGGCCAGCGATTTGGTAAGGCCGATCATCCCCGCCTTGGCCGCGCCGTAAACCACCGCTCCGCCGGTCACGCCGTCGATCGAACCGAGGTTGATGATGACCCCGCCCTTCTGTTCGATCATGGTGCCGATCACCGCCCGACAGAACCAGATCGGCCCCTTGAAATTGACCTCGGCCCCCCAGTCGAGCACTTCGACCGGAAGGTCTTTGAAACTTTCGCTGCGGTTGAAGATCCGCCCGCAGTAACCGCCCGCGCAGTTGATGAGGATGTCGATCCGCCCGTAGGTTTCGACCGTGAACTTCGCGGCGGCCTCGACTTCGGCGTAGACGCGGACGTCGGTTTGGGCGAAGGACGCCTCGCCGCCTTTTTTGACGATTTCCGCCGTGCATGCGGCGAGGCGCTCGGCGTTCACGTCGCAGAGCACGACCTTCGCACCCTCTTCGGCCAGCTTCTGCGCACACAGCAATCCCATCCCCGAGGCGGCCCCGGTGACGATGGCTACTTTCCCTGAAAATTCCATTGCGGTTTCTCCTAACGGTTCCATGATGCGTTCTTGGGGCCGAGGACGCGGCCGCCGTCCACCAGATAGTTGACTCCGGTGATAAAGTCGCCGTCGGGCGAAGCGAGGTAGGCGACCATCGAGGCGATGTCCGCCGGCACGCCGCCGCGTCCAAGCCAGGTTCCGGGATTCTCGACCGCTTCGGGTGCGATCATGCCCGGCGACACGCAATTGACGGTGATGCCGTGGTGTCCGCACTCCATCGCCAGCGTCTGCGAGAACAGAATGACGCCCCCCTTGGCGGCGGCGTACCCCGCCCAGCCGGGCAGCCCCGCCACTCCGGCGATCGAGGAGAGGTTGATGATCTTGCCCCGCTTGCGCTCGACCATGCCGGGGAGAACTTTCGCGCAGCAGTCCATCAAGGCGACGAGATTGACGTCGATCATCTTCCGCCAGACGGTTGCGTCGGTCTTGTGGAACGGCTCCATCGGCGCTCTGTAAAATCCGGCATTGTTGATCAAAACATCGATGGGGCCGAGTTTCGTCTCCGCCTCTGCAAACGCCGCCGCGACTTGCGCGCCGTCGGTCACATCAAGGGCGATGGCGCAGGCCTTGCCGCCGCGTTGAACGATTTCCCCGGCGAGTTGTTCCGCCGTTTCCAGCGAGAGGTCGGAGATTGCCACGGCGGCCCCCTCCTCCGCCAGGCGGCGGACGATGGCCGGGCCGATCAGGCCGCCGGAACCGGTGACGAAGGCGACTTTCCCTTCCAGACGCTTTTCCATGAGAACGATCCTTCCCTTACAGAACGTCGTTGATGTTCCAGTGGTAGTTGTCCAGCACGTTCCGGAACGCCCGCACCGACGGCTGGTTCATTCCGTAACGCGGCTCGTAGCGGGGGACGGCGAAGAAGACCGAAACGCCGAGCGCCGGCCCCATGAACCGGTGCGGACGGGCGAATTTCCCGTTGCAGAGATGCACGAACGGGCTGTTCAGCTCTTGCTTGAGCAGCAGGGTGGTGCGGAACGCCTCGGCGAGCTCCTCCGGGGTGTTGACGCCGGTCACGATCTTCAGCAGGTCCGCGCCGCGCGACTTCTGTTCCTGAAGGTGTTCAAGCACCTGTTCCGCCGTCCGCGGCGTCGAGGACATATGGGAGGACATCACCACGTCGGCGCCCCTGGCGTGGATCTTGTCGATCAGCCGCTTCTGCTTGTCGATGGCGGCGGGGTTGTGCGTCAGCTCGAGCGGCGACGGGTCGTAGAGGTCGCCCATCACATCGACGATCGAAGCGCCCGCGTCGACGGCGGCGAGCAGCACTTCCTGCCGCGCGTCGTCGTCGAGGTTCTGCTGCCGGTCGTTGCGGTAGAAGACGAACATGAAGGGCAGATTCACCGCGTCGATGACCGGTTTCAATGACTCCGCATTGCGGAATTCCGGCTTGAGGTCGCACAGTTCGACCGCGATGCCGTCCGCGCCTTCGAATTCGGCGAAACGCGCTTCGGCGAT
This sequence comes from uncultured Victivallis sp., assembly GCA_964435365.1. Classification (GTDB taxonomy): domain Bacteria; phylum Verrucomicrobiota; class Lentisphaeria; order Victivallales; family Victivallaceae; genus Victivallis. The sequence continues at coordinate 26,997 of CAYSZM010000029.1, forward strand.
CAGCTCCTGAGGCGTCTGTCCGGCGAAGATTCCGGTGACGACCGGCTTCGACTGGTTGAGAAAAGAGCGTTTCATCATATTTCCCCTTATGCGTTCCATTTGGTGTAACCCGAGGCGGCGAGCAGCACCTCTTCGACCAGGCAATCGTGTTCGCAACTGTAAGAATTCTCCGCCTCGCCGCGGATGAATCGGGCGAAATCCTCGAGCTCGCTCTCATAGCGGTCGCGGATCGGGCCGAATTCGAGGGTGTGGACTCCGGCCTTGTACTCTTCATTGTCTTCACTCAGCACGACGTTCATCAGCAACGCGTTGCGGTCGAAATGCTCCAGCGGGCAGAGATCGGCCGAGCCCTTGGTGCCGCAGACCTTCAGCCGCCGCCCGGGGAGCCCGTCGATCTCCCGGCTGCACGAGCGCAGCGTCGCGGTCGCATGGGGATACTCGAGAATCGCCACGCAGTTGTTCTTGATCCGGTCGGGAAGGTCCGCCGTCGATTTGAGGAACGGCGTCACTCCGGTCGGCCGCCCCAGCAGCGCCACCACGAAATCGATCAGGTGACAGCCGAGATTGAACATGATCCCGCCCGAAAACTTGCCGATGTACTCCTGGTACTCCTCGCCGCCGTAGTCGTGGCTCATGCTCGCCTGGACTTCGAAAACATCACCCAGCCAGCCTTTCTCCACCGCACGGCGAATCCAGTTGAACGCGGGGTTGCCGCGGAACATGTAGCCCATCTGGAACGCGAGATTGCGCTCCTCGTACCCCCGGCGCAGGCGGCGGAACGCCTCGTAATCGTCGCCGCCCGGCTTGTCCATGTGAATCGGGAGGTTGTGCTCCAGACAGCGCATCGCCGTCGGAACCAGATCGAGGTTCGGAACTTCGACCGTCACCGCCTCGAGCCCCGGAATCCGGAACAGCTCCTCCTCGCTCATCAGCGGCAGCCCCTTGTAAGGATTGAGGTCGACGGCTCTCTTCGCCGCTGTCGAGGCGCGGTCATCCGCCACGCCGACGATCTCGAAGAGGTCCGGGCGGAGTTTCATGGTGTTCATCTTGCCCGACGCATGTTCGTGACAGACGCCGATCTGGCCGATTTTGATCTTTTTCATGCGGTCATGCCTTCTTCAGGTATTCGTCCATCCTCTGCCAGACCCAGGAAGCATCCGGCCACACCATATCCTTCGGCAGCGAGGTCAACTCCTGCTCGAGACCGCGCCGGAGCGGCATCAGCTCCTCCTGTTTCAACCCGGCCACCCGCAGAATCTTGGAGTTGTCGATGATCCGGTTGAACAGCCGGTCGTAACAGAGCTGGTAACGCGCCCCGCAGCTTCCGTCCATGATGTTGTTCAGATAATCCTCGGTTTCAACGGCGACATAGTCGAGGCCGATGATCTCCTTGTAATACTCCGCGATTTCGCCCCAGGTGCGGTGCTCGGCGGAACCGAGGGTGAAGGCTTCCCGCATCGCCGCCGGGTTGAGCAGAAGACCGGCGAACATCTTCGCCGTGTTCCCCGCCCAGTTCATCGACGCCTGAACCGAAAGGGCCGCTTTCGGAATCACAACCGGCAACCCTTTGAGCGCGCGGGCAACGAAAACCGGAGCCTCCAGCGTCACCAGCTGGTAGCGGAATTTCGAGTAGGTGATCACCGGGCGGACGATCGTCCAGTTGTTGTAATTTGAACTCCGCAGGATATCCTCCTCGCGCGCCTTGTACAGCGAATATTCCCGATCCTCCGTCGCCAGAAACTCCTTGTCCGTCGAAACATCGAGCAGCCGCGGCGTCTCTTCCGTCACCGGGAATCCGCCGCTGTAGACGCGGTAGGAGGAGAGAAAAATGTAGTGCGCGGTATTTTTCAACAGAAGATCGCATCTCTCCCGGAACCGTTCCGGCGGACAGTAGATCATGAAATCGACGATGCCGTCGAATTTTTCCTTCAGCAGCTCTTCCAGAAACGCCCGGTCATAAGCATCCGCCTTGATGTAAGTAATCCGCGGATCGCCGGACTTGACTTCGTCCAGAGAAACCACCTTGACTTCGTACCCCTGCGATGCCAGCAGCGGCACCAGATAGACGCCCATCGCCCCCGTGCCGCCGAGTACCAATACTTTCTTACCGCTCATCTTTTCCTATCCTTTCGTGATTGATTGCCAGTTCGTATAACCGGCAGCGGCCAGAAGGACCTCCTGAACCAGACAGTCGTGCCCGCTGGGATACGGATTCGTCACTTCGCCGCGTATCATCCCGGCCAGTTCGCGCAACTGCTTTTCATAGCGGTCCGTCTGGGGTTCGAACAAAATCTCGTGCGATCCGGCCGAATATTCGGCGTTGCCCTCGCGCAATGCGAGATACACCTTCAGCGCCTGTCCGTCGAACCGTTCCAGGGGACAGAGGTAGGCCGAACCGTTCGTCCCGCTGATCTTCAGCGGCCGCCCCCACTGTCCGCCGGCCCCGAGTTCGATGCTGCACGCCCTCAGCGTGACGGTGGCGTTGGGATATTCCAGAACCGTCACGCAGTTGTTCCTGGCCGACGGAGAAGCTCCGGCGGTCGATTTCAGAAACGGAGTGATCGTTTCCGGCCGCCCCATCATCGAGACGATGAAGTCGATCAGGTGACAGCCGAGGTTGAACATAATGCCCCCCTGGAAGGTGGACAGATATTCGTTGTAAACATCGCTGCCGTAGTTGTGGCTCATCGTGGCCTGGATCTCGTAAACCTCCCCCAGCCATTTTTCGCGGACGATCCGCCTGCAGAACTGAACCGCCGGGTTGCCGCGAAACATATAGCCGATCTGGAACGGGAGATTCCTCTCCTCGCAGCCCCGGCGGAGTTTCCTGAAGAGCTCCATATCCTCGCCGCCGGGCTTGTCCATGTGCATCGCAAGGTTCCGTTCCATACAGCGGAGCGCGGTCGGAACCAGGTCCGCATTGGGAACTTCGACCGTAACCGCCTGAAGGCCGGGAACGTTGAAAAGCTCCTCTTCGGTCATGAACTTCAAGCCTTCGTACGGCTTTAAAATCCCCTCCTTGAGGACGTCCGGCGGGAAAAACGAGGCGCCCCGTGAGGTGGCACGGTCATCGACGACGCCGACGATTTCGAAGACATCCGACATGCCTTTGAGTGTCGTGATCTTCCCCTGGGAATGTTCGTGGCCGACGCCGAGTTGTCCGATTCTGATCTTTTCCATCACGCTTCCGGCTCCTGCGGCTTCAAAGCCATTTAAACTGCGGATTCTGCTTCTTGACCTCTTCGATCACGCGCATGACTTCGAAGGCCTGTTCACTGGTCACCGGAAACGGAACTCCTTCGCGGAGCGCCTGATAAAGATGAAGCACGATCCGGTCCTCCCAGATATCCGGCAGATTTCCCGCCGGTTCGATTTTGACCTTCTCTTCCATCCAGGGAATCTGCTCATCACAATGGAATCCCTGACCGGCAACCTTCAGGGGACTTCCCTCAATAACCGGATGATCGTCGAATTGGAAGGACGGATCGATGTATTTCACCTGAATGTCCTCCTGACAACTCAGGTCATTGGGGCAAACCAGAGTCCCCCGGTTTCCGTAGACCGTGCAATACGGGCTGCAGATGGCCGACATATAACTGATTTCAAGGTCGGCGACGATGCCGTTCTCGCCGACAAGCATGATTTTAACCTGGTCGTCGGCATCGCCGCGCGCATTGACGAGCTGGAGATGCCCCCAGATTTGCTTGAGCGGCGAATGGATCAACTGCAAGCCCTGATCGATCACATGAGGTCCCCAGCAGCTGAGCTGGCCGCCGCCGCAACTCAGCAGCGTCTGCCAGTCGCAGCGACGCGCAAACCCCATGTGGCGGCGAATTTTCACAAATTGAACGTCACCCAGAATTCCACTCTCGATGACTTTCTGAACGGTCTGGAAGGCCGGGTTGAAACGGACGTTGTGAAGAAAGAAAAGCTTGCCTTTGTACTCTTTGTCAAGCGCCTGGATATCCCTGAAATTTTCGCTGGTCACAGAGATGGGCTTGTCGAGAAGAACCTTCTTCCCCGCCTTCAATGCGTCCGCGGCATTCGAAACATGGTCCAGCGAAGGAGTGGAGATAATCACCAGTTCCATCTCGGGATTCTTCAGGAACTCCGCATAGCCGGAGTAATCGTTACAACCGTACTCCCGCCCGAACTCCCCGGCGCGCCGCGCATCAATGTCGCAGCCGGCGACGAGTTCATATCTGTCCTTTTCCTTCGCGAAAAACTCCGCGTGCCTGGTGCCGATGCGGCCTAATCCGCAAACTCCGAATTTGACTCGATTCATCATTTCCGCGCCTCTGTCATATGATCAAATCTGCTTCCAGTCGAACACAATGCCGAGCGGCGGATTCCGATCCTCCGCCAACCGCGAATACACTTCGGGCGCCTTCTCCGGCGAAACCACCTCGGAGATGATCGGGCGAACCCGCATCTTCCCGGCGGCGACCAGTTTGAGGAACGTCCGGTAGTCGTCCTGTTCCGTCCACTGGCCCGGCCGGGAATCCGTGCCGGGGCGGGTGCTCGTATGCGCACCGACCAGCGTGACGCCGCGCTTATGGACGTAGCGGTAAAAATCGATCGGCGCATCCGAAATCCGGGTGCAGCCGAGGAGCGAAATCCGCCCCTCCCAGGCGACATATTCCAATGCCTGCTGGAGCGCCTTCGCGCTGCCGGTCACTTCGACCACGGCGTTGACGCCCTTCCCGCCGGTGGCGGCTTTCACCTGTTCAGCCAGATGTTCATCAGGGACGAAGGAAGCGGTCGCGCCAAGTTCGAGCGCAAGTGCCCGCCGCTTCGGGTCGAAGTCGGAGACGAACAGCGGAATCGCCCCGGAGAGCGCCGCGATCTGGAGCGCGAACACGCCAAGCAACCCCTGCCCGGCGATCATCGCCGACTCCCCGAGCTCGATCCGCAGTTTGCGGACGCCGAGGAAGGCGAACGAAGCAATATGCGCAAACGAGGCGTCGAGCGAATCGATGGAGTCGTCGTCCACCCGGACCAGTCCGGCGGCCGGCCGGATCGAATGCGAACGGTGCCCGGCCCAAATCACGATCACCCGGTCGCCGGTCGCAAACCCTTCGACGCCGTCGCCGAGTTTGACGATCCGCCCCACGCCGCAATAACCGGGGTAGAAGGGGAAACTGCCGTCGTGCTTGCCGTCATATCCGCCCGGCCCGGTTCCGGTGTTGGGCAGCGCGATCAGGTTCGCCCGCTCGGTTCCGGCGCTGATCACGGTGTACTCGTTCTCGATCAGGACCTCGCCCGGCTTCGGCTCCGGAACCGCGCACGTCTCGCACACGGCTTTGCCTTTGTCCTTGAAGTAGATGACCTTACCGTCCATTTCACCCTCCCGGTGTTGGTTCGTTGGAATAAAGATACCGCAATCCGTTTCCGAAAGCAACCCGTTTTTTTTCTCTTTCTGAAAAAGAAAGCGCAAACCCCTATTTGTTTTCGTAAAAAACGTGATATATTGTAAATGAATCATAAAACAGGAAAACGAGCGCAATGAGAATTCAGGAAATCGCCAGGCTGGCGGGAGTTTCGACCGCTACGGTATCGCGGGTATTCAGCCACCACCCGAGCATCCGCCCGGAAGTGCGCGCCCATGTGTTCGCGGTGGCGCGGCAGCACGGCTACCACCCACGCCTCTCGACCAAACAGCGCAACGTGGTTATCATCACGCCGTACAACTCGATTTACCCGGTGCAGAGCTGCGTGGACATGATCCTGGCGGCGCTGACGCAGGAGTTCCCGCGCCGCGATTTCCGGCTTGAAATCCTGCCGGTCAACAACCGCGAGCGGCTGGAGAGCATCCAGTTCTGCGCGGCGGTGGCGATCGGCGCGGAACCGGCGGAGTTCCGCGACTGGCCGGAGCGGTTCGCCGCCCCGCTGGTGATCATGGACCGCGACGGAGCGGGCTGTCCGCCGGGAATCCACTTCGTCCGCGCCGACGAGGAACAGGGGATGCGCATCGCGGTCGACCACCTCCGGGAACGCGGCTGCCGCCGCATCGGCTGCATCGTCCACGGCGACGCGGGAACCGGCAACACCGACATCCGCCGCGCCGCGGTGATCCGGGCGCTCGAAGCGCACGGCCTCCCGGCGGACGACGCGACCGTGCTGCTCTCCGGCCCCGGTTCGGACAAATACGTCGAACTGGTGGGAAAACTCCTCAAGCAGGGCGCCGACGCGCTCTTCTGCCCCGGCGGAAACGCCGGAATCGCCGTGCTTTACGCGCTTTCACTCTACAACCGGCACGTGCCGGACGAGGTTTCGCTGATCGCCTCGGAACAGACCTTTTTCTCGCACTACGCGGTGCCGCCCCAGACCACCATCTCCCCCGACTACGCGGCGATGGCGGCGGCGGCGGCGGATGTCATCGGCGCCCGGCTCGACGGCCAGGAAGCATCGATCAACACCGTGCTGCCCTATCGCCTCATCGTCCGCGAAAGCGTCGGCCCCCGGCGAGTTTGAGGAAGAATTCGGTGAGTTCGCGGTCAAGTTTCGGCATCGGATATTCGAGGATGGTCCGCTTTTTCCAGTAGATGATTCCGACAGTTGCCGCAATGCAGAGAAAGGCGGCCAGATAGTTCTGCCAGGAGAGGAAATCCCAGCCGAACGAGAAGAAGGGTTTTGCGCTGAACGGGCGGAAATATTCGATTTGCCAGTTGTCGCCGGAACCCAGCAGGTCCATCAGGAAATGCAGATGGAGCAGCCCGAAGTAGACCGCGAACGCCGTGAAACGCGGCTTCGAAAAGTACGCGAGCAGCAGCGAGAACGCCAAGGCGAAAGGCAGATTGTGCATCAGCACATGGTGCCAGTCGTAATAACACTCCCACCCGCCGAGGAGCGAGAGCCCGTCAAGGTCCGGCGCAACCGCGGCGACCATGCAGAAAAACCGCTCCCTCGCACCGAAGGAGGGGACGAAGTTTCCGCCGATCCAGCCCGAAAGAATGTGGGTGGGGATATGCATTGGCCGCCGTTCTCCTTTTCTTTTCATGGCGTTGTTATGATCCAAAAGTTATAATGCATGACCCGCGAGAACGAACTCGCCGCAATCGGCTGGAAATCGTCAGCGGGGTTCCATCGGTTGAACAAAATGGCCGCTCATCCCTGCAAAGATCTCCACATGGGTGAATTATGCCATCCCCTTGCAATGGTCTTACGGATCGTGCTCATTCTTCCGGTCAAATTCCGGAGGCAACGGAATTTGACTCCCACGGAACCTTGCATGACCCGCTCAATTCCCAAAGCCGTCAAGGCAAAGGCGGCGAAGCCGCATTTGCCGCCCGCACCGGCACGCTGCCGGTCGGGAGGAGGTTCGGAGGAGGGCGAAGCGCCTCCTCCGAGTCCCCTCTACACCGGTTCGCCGTTGAAGTGGACTTCGAGGTCGCTGTGGGTGTCGTTGCGGAGGTACGCGAGCTCGACGCCCTTCGGGCCTTTCGCGGTGATGAAGAGCTTGTCTCCGTGCTTCTCCCAACCGGTTTCGATGCGGCCGTGGATGGTCGGGCGGGCGCCCGAGGCGTACTCCAAGCCGGTGATGCGCGGCGAGATGTGGAACTTCATCGCGCCCGGCGCGGCGGGCAGGATGCCGAGCACCAGCCGCGGCAGGAAGTAAACCGGAGCCGCCGACCAGCCGTGGCAGTGGCTCCGGGTCGGGAATTCGCCGGTGTCCAGCGCGGCCGGGAAGGTTTCCCACACCGTGCTCGAACCCAGCTGAAGCATCGGCAGGTAGTCGCGGTAGATCGTGTTCATGATTTCATCACCCATGCCGAGCTTCTCCAGCGTCTCGTAGAGATAGAGCGCGGCGAACGGCGAGGCGATGCGGATCAGCTCCTGGCGCGGAGTCACCGTGTTGGCGCGCGCGGCGGCGGCCACTTCCGGCATCGCGGCGTCGTAGAGCAACGCCAGCATGCTGGTGTGCACCGACATATCCTCGGAGACGGTTCCGTCGGCGCGGATCGAGTCCGGCCAGGCGAGGCGGCGGGAAT
>CAYSZM010000030.1:0-34791 GCA_964435365.1 uncultured Victivallis sp.
CGCCTTCTTTGCGGCCGTACTTCTTGATGATTTCGCTTCTTTGCGCCTTGTCCATAATCTTCTTCCTTTCGCAGTTGCGAGTTCGGCAGCCTCCCGCCCGGACAAAGAGCGGCAACCACCTGAACCGTTAATCAGATTTTTTAATATAGCCCCGAAGGCTCTCTGTTTCAAGCTTCGTTTCCAAAAAAAACGATACCGGGCGGAATTTCTTCGCGCCCGGCGAGTCCTGCCGACGTGAGAACGGATTCTCCGTTACTCGGACAGGTATTTGACGGCGACCTGCGATGCGTCTTTGTCGCTCTGGTTGGGATAGTATTTCTTGGCCAGATCGGCTTCCGTAAGACTCTCGCTGTGGCCGTCGAGGAAGAAGATATTGCAGAAATTGCCGTGAGCCTGAAACGGGTTCCCTTCTGAAGCAGTGGCCGCGCTTTTGAGGTCCAGAAGGTGCACCGGCTTTTTGGCGCTGCTGACCGTGCATCCGCCGAGCACGAGCTGAGTCGGAGAAATCTGCGTGGTTCCGGAATACAGGAATTTCGTTCCGCGGAAGTCGAATCCGGTATCGTTGTAGACCGCACCGTAGGTTTCTGCCACTTCGGTGTCGAAATTGGCCGGCAGATAGGTGCTGGAAGCATAGTTGACGATGGCCGGGCAGCGCAGCACTTTCACGTCGTTGACCAGATTGCGGCGGTGCAGGGCATAACCCCACGTATGCCAGATCGTGCCGCCTTTCGCCGACATGAAATACTGGTCTTCTTCGTTCATGTAGGCGCTGATGAAAGCGGAGACCTGCTTCTGGTTGCTCAGGCAGGCGGCCGTTTTGGCGCGGACGCGGGCGCTTTGAATGGCGGGCAGCAGCAACCCGGCGAGGATTGCGATGATCGCGATTACCGCCAGCAGCTCGGTAAGCGTGAAGTTTGTACGCTGTTGTTTCATGATATTCCCTTCCGCAATGGCAAACTTACTAATCTAGGGAACCCTGTTCCAGGGATTTCCGTTCGAGATTAACCTAATTGGTCAAGCTTAATTTGTCAAGCGTTCTCCCTGCTCATCACGTCGATTTTCACAAAAAAAAACGATTGCGATTTGAAAAATCATCGAAAAGAACTTACTATATCTGTAGGGAGGGCGAACAGCGGATCCCGAATTCCGTCAAATACACTGTAGCAAATACGGGAATAAAGAACATGAACACGCGAAAACCGTTTACGTTGACCGAACTTCTGGTCGTCATCGCCATCATCGCCATTCTGGCCGGACTGCTGATTCCCGCCGTCGTCATCGGCCAGCAGCGCGGGCGCATCACCCAGGCCAAGGCCGACATGAAAACCATCCAGACCGCCTTGAAGGGCGTTGAAAGCACCTATCAGCAGATCGTGAAAAGCCCCTATAAATTCGGCGGGAATACAGTTTCTGAAAGTACTTATGATTCCACGCATAAGTATATTCAGCTGACGGACAAGAGCAGTACCAGTGATTCCGATTCTGCAAATGCGGCATATGATTCTTTTATGGTCGAACTGAGCGACCCGCAGAAACTGTCCAGCAGTGACATCAACATCAACAAGCGCAGGATCAGATTTCTCGATCCCCAGAGCAAATACGACCCGTCCGATACCTTTGCAAATAACGTTGCCAAGAAAACGATCTGGCGCGATCCGTGGGGAAATCGTTATGTGATCCTGATCAACACCAGCTTTTCCGATGTGATTGAGAATCCCGCCACCGGCAAAGGCATTGCCGGTAATGTGGCAATTTATTCCTGGGGACCGAACGGCACTGGCGACGAAGGCAAGAACGCCGCCGACGGCACCGGCTCCGGCAGTCAGGACGATATCGTCAGTTGGCTCTGATCCGGCAACGGCGAAGCAATGGCGCGGAGGCGACTCCGCGCTTTTTTTATCCCCGCCGGTTGGACAATCCGCCGGTTTGCGTGTATATTTGACAGATATACGTCGGCATTCTCAGGAGATGGTTGCAGTGAGCGCATTCAACAGGTCCCGCGATTTTCTGGTCTATCTGGCCGTTCTGATTCCATATCGGCTGATTCGCCTCATGCCCTATGCCGTGATTCGAAAAGCGGGGTGGTTCGGCGGCATCGTCATGAATTGGATTCCCTCCATCCGCAAGGTCGTCCGCGCCAACATCCGGATTGCGTTTCCGGACTGGTCCGACGCCGAAGTGGCCCGGGTCGGTCGGCGCTCGCTGTGCAACCTCACCTTCAATATCGCTGAATTCATCTGGCTCAACGGGCGGCCGGAGCGGATCGAGCGCTGTTACGTCCTCCCCCCCGACGTCACCGGGCAGCTGAAAGGCCACGTCGCGCGGGGCGAGCGGATCATCTTCGTCAACCCCCATCTCGGCAGCTGGGAGGCTTCGGGCGTCATGGCTCCCTATTACGCCGGAGTCGATATGGTGGCCATCGCCAAGCCCGTCCGGAACCCCTATCTCAACGGCCTGATCAACAGCGGGAACCGTGAAAAAGTCAAGGGGCTTGAAATCATCTTCGCCAGCGGCGCGATCCGCGCGGCGACGCGGGCGCTGCGCGACGGGCGCGGCGTCGGAACCCTCATCGACCAGAACACCCGCGTCCGCGACGGCGGCAGTTTCGTCGAGTTCTTCGGCCTGCCGGTCCCCAGCAGCACCGCCCCCGCCCACCTGATGAACTACTGCATCGCCCACGATCTCCCCGCGGTGATCGTCTACGGCACCAGCGTCCGGCATGAGGACGGGCGGGTCTACGCACACTCCGACTATCTGCCGAAACCGTTCGCCGAATACCGCGACGAAACCGAAGTCCTCCAGGACCTGATGAAGATCTCCGAGTCGTACATCCGGCGCTATCCCGATCAGTACCTCTGGTTCTACCGCCGGTTCCAATACATCGAACCGACCTGCCCGGAAGCGCTGCGGAAGCGTTATCCCTATTACGCCCGGGTCGTCGGTCCGCACTTCTACCGCAAAACCTCCGCCGACATCAAAGCCGCCCTCCGGGACTAGCCGGGGAAGGTGAAAATCGGCGATCTTTTGCGCCGGACATGGAACCCGCCCTGTCAAAACCGGCGGTGTGAACTTCAATCTTCGGCCGATGAGTACAAGCGGGATTTCCGGGGAGGGGCGCCTGCTTTTTCCATTTTCTTTGCAGAAAATTTTCCTTTTCTTCAAATGGGCTATTGACATTTCATGCCAAGTTCGGTATAATAAAAACAACAAAGGACTATTCCTTTGTGATTTTTTTTGGATTAGCATGGCATTATCAAACAAACCGAGGAGCTGAATGCAATGAGAAAATGTCGTTTTACTTTGATTGAATTGCTCGTGGTGATTGCGATTATCGCGATTCTCGCATCCATGCTGCTTCCCGCACTCACCCAGGCGCGTGAAAAAGGCAAGGCCACCGCCTGCCTCAACAACCTGAAGCAGGTCGGCCTGGCCGACGCTCAATACGTCAATGATTATGCCGGCTGGCTCTACGGACCCATGTTCACCGCCGCCAAGTCGGGCTCGACCACGCTGGAAGGCCCCTGGGGAGTCGCCATGTGCAATCTGGGGTATTTCCCGATGTATCAGAACAATACCAAATGGCTGCTGAGCTGCCCGACGGTCAACTCCTTCGGCATCTATCATCCGCTTCGCAGCTACGCGAAACGCGGAATCGAATCCAGTTACAACGTCAATTCGGACGCCTATTGGTTTTATTCCGGCAAATTCCGGTACGCCGCCGTGAACCCGGCGCTTAATGAGAGTGAAATGAATACCGTCTCCAGCACCAGCGTATCGGAATTCGTCACCACTTTCGACTCCTGCCAATACACGGGCGGCGCCGGGTACACCCAGTTCAACCGGGGGAATTTCGACTGCTTCGGCCTCAATCACTCCGGGCGCGGCAACGTCCTGATGTATGACGGTCACGCGGTAAACGGCCGCAGAAAATTCAAGATTTTCAACTCCGCCCGGAGTCCGAACAACCCGGTCCTCAACGTCTCTCTGGCGGATTAACAAGAGGGGAGAATTCAACAAAATGATAATAGACGCTCCAGACGCTCCCCAGTCGGCCGCGAAGATCAAATCCGCCTTGCGGGAATATTTGCGGAAACAAAAAGTCGGCACCCAGCTTCCTCCGGAACGGAGGCTGACTGAAGTTTATCGCACCAGCCGCGCCACCATCAGCAAAGTTCTCGGCGAGCTGGAGATGGAGGGGCTGCTGACGCGACAGGTCGGCCGCGGCACCTTCGTGATGCCCCGCGATACGGTGGCGGTTCCGGCATTCACCCCGACGAATCAGGACGAAGTGCTGCTGGTTTACCCGGACTTCTTCGCGTTCTCCATCTGGAACCAGATCCACCTCCTCGAAGTTGCGGCGATGCACCGGAATTTCCGGTTGAACCACCTGCGGGTGCAGCCGGATTCGGAGTGGGATCTGCTCTTTCAGCTCGTCGAACGCCGCAACAACATCAAAGGCGTCATCATCATCGCCGGTATGCCGCTGCGCAAAGCCCTGCTCGACCGGCTCGGAGCTCTGGAACAGCCGGTGATCTTCATCGGCAAGGTGGATCAGATCACCTCTTATCCAAACTGTTACAATGTGTCGAGCAACCATTTTCTGGTGGGGTATCAGAAGCTGGAGATTCTGTTGCAGAACGGTCACCGCCGGATCGGACTCATCCACAATGAACCGCCCACGCCGGCGTTTCAGGAAAATATTCAGGGATTGAAGGCCGCCGCGCGCAATTTCAAACTCCCCTGGCGGACTCTGATTCAGCCGGAGAGCCACATCGACTGCTGGCAGGATTCGATGGAGAGCGGCTACTCCCAGACGCTCGAAGTCATGCGCAAGGAACCCTCGCTGAGCGCTCTGGTCGTCGATACCACGCCGGGTGCGATCGGCGCGTTGCGCGCGCTTCACGAACTGAAACTCCGCTGTCCGGAGGATGTCAGCATCATCACCGCCCAGGCCAACGCCCGAATCGAGGAGTTCACCTGTCCGAAACTCTCTACCATCGTCACGCCGATGGAAAAGATAACCGCGATCGTCTCCGGAATTCTGGCCGGGGACAGTGAGTTCCCGCTGCGGGAATATCGGATTGATCCAGTCATCATAGAACGCGAGAGCGTGCGAAATTTAAATTAAAAACGGATATCCCACATGAACATCGCTTCCACCTTGTCCGCCGTTCTGACGACGGCATTTCTGACCATCTCCTTATCCGGGGCGACGCCCGGCGGCGTTTTCCCCTGGCGAACCCTGCAGGCGGAAGAGGCCGCCACGAACGCGGAACTCATCGGCCCCTCCCGCCAGGCCGGCACAATTGCCGCCGAATGCATCGGCCGTCGGGGCGTCAAGCTGAACCGCGTGGGCGACCGTGTCGAATTCATCTCTCCGGAGCGCGCCAACTCCATCGTCGTGCGCTACTCCGTGCCGGATGCCCCCGAGGGGAACGGCATCGACTGCACGCTGAGCTTGTATATCGACGGGAAGCGCCGGGCGAAGCTCGCCATGACCAGCCGGCACACCCATTTGTACGGCAAGGAGTCCGCTCCGACCAACAACCCCGCCGATCTTCAGCTGCCCGGCGGAACATCGTTACATTTCTTCGACGAGCTGCGGCTGCTGACCGGCGAGATTCCGGCAGGTGCTAACGTGTGTTTGCAGAAGGACTCCGACGATACGGCGGAGTATTATGTCGTCGACCTGATCGAGCTGGAACTGGCGCCGCCCCCGCTGCCGCAACCGCCCGGTTCGCTGTCGGTCCGCGATTTCGGCGCCGCCGGCGACGGCGTCGCCGACGATACCGACGCGATTCAACGCTGTCTGGACGCCGGAGTCAAGGCGAAGAAAGCGATCTTTCTGCCGCCGGGGAGATACCGCACGACGCGGGGATTCCGCGTGGAGTCGGTCACGGTTCTGGGGGCGGGCATGTGGTATTCGACCATCTTCAACCGCCGCGAGAATCTGCAGGTGAAGAGTCCCGGCGTCGGATTCGGCGTACTCGGCACAAGCACGCTCAAGGATTTTTCCATCTTCGGCGACGGCACCTGCCGCAAGGATGAGGAGTTCGCGCTCTGGGGCATCTGGGGCAACGGTTCGCTCGTCGAGAATTTGTGGATTGAGAAAACCCAGGTCGGCCTCTGGTCCGGGCGCGACAAGCAGCCCGTGTCGGAGAATCTGACCGTCAGAAACTGCCGTTTCCGCAACGTTTTCGCCGATGGAATCAACCTCTGCACCGGCACGCGGAACGCGGTGGTGGAAAATTGCCATGCCAGAGGAACCGGGGACGACGCGTTCGCCATGTGGTCGGCTCCCCGCGGCCTGGCTCCCTGCACCGGGAACGTCTTCCGCAACTGCACGGCGGAGGCTCCGTTCCGCGCCCGCTGTTTCGCCATCTTCGGCGGCGTCGACAACCGCATCGAAAATTGCCTCGGCCGCGACACGCTGGTGGACAGCGGCTTGAATATCTCGTCTGAGTTCAAGGCGTACCCGTTCGGCGGAACGACGACGGTGAAAAATCTGCGTCTCGAACGGTGCGGCGGCCACTTCTGGGGCAACCGCCCCTACGGCGGAATTTTTCTGCACGCCGCGGAGAATGACATCACCGGCAAAATCCTTCTGGAAGAGCTTGCCGTCGTGGACAGCACCGCCGCCGGAATCTCCGTCAGCAACGGCGAAAAGAGGCTGCAAAACATCACGTTGCGCAAGTCGCGCTTCGACGGAGTCGGCGAATTCGGCATCGATGTGTTCCCGAACGCGTTCGGTGAAATCCGGCTGGAACATTGCGTCTTCGATTTGAAGGGGAAGCCGTTCCTGCGCCAGCGTTCGCCGGAAACATTCTCCATTCAGCAATCCGAATAACCCGCACGGAAAAGATACGATGAAACATTCCTTCTCTGCAAATCCGCTTGCCGACCCGGATTTCATCCCCCCCTGTCTCGGCAACGGATTTCTGGGGGCACGGGCGGGCAGGCTGCTCGTTTCGCCCGACGCTTATCTGCCGGTCGTCGGGACGGAGCTTTATGACGACGGAATCCAGCTCGAGCTCTCCTCGCCGCTGATGGCGGAGATCACCGTAGCCGGAATCCCCTACCGCCCGGAACAAGGCGCGCACCGGGCGTCTCTGGAGCTGCGCACCGCCTCCGGCGAAATCCGGCTGACCGACCGCTGGGAGTACGCCGCCGGGAAATACGCGCTTCTTCAGTTGACGCTGCTGATTCCGCGCCCCTGCCGGAGATTTCTGATGCTGGACTGCTCGATCGAAGCCGACGCTGAAATCCGGCTGACTCAAGCCCTCGCGCTCCCCCCCGAGCCCCGGTTCGATGTGCAGGAAATCGCCTGGTTCGACAACGCGGTGATTCACCGCTGCCGGACTCGCCGGGACCGGATCGACTTCACGCAGGAGCTGCGCTGGGCGAGCGACATGGAGTACCTCTCCGAACAGTGCGGGGAGAAAATCTCATTTGTCGCCGGAAACACCCTGCAACTCTCCTTTCAGATGGCGGTGAATTGCGAATTCCCGACCCTGTCTCCCGCCGAGTTGCGCCGGAACAACCAACGGGAATGGACGAAACTGTGGAGCTCCGCCCTGACGGTCGCCGAACTCTCCGAAGAACGGAGCGATCTGTTGGAGCTCTTTCAATATCAGCTTCTGGCCAACCTCAACACGGCCGGAACGGTATGCGGCCCGCTGGGCGTGTCGGCCATCGGCTGGAACGGGAATCAATTCTGGGATTCCGATCTTTATCTCTTCCGACCGCTGCTGAAGCTCTGGCCGGAATTCGCGCGTTCCATCCTGCAATACCGGCTCAACACGCTGCCCGCCGCCCGGGCGGAGGCGCGCAGTCAGAACCTGCCCGGAGCCTTGTTCGGATTCAAATGCGACGACAAGGGAGTCGATCGCACGCCCGGGCCGTGGCGGTATGAGCTGCATATCAACTGTTGGATCGCCCTGGCCGCGATCGAGTTCGCCAACAACACCGGCGACCGGTCGTTTCTCGTGCTGGCCGACGAGATCGCCGCGATGCTTTACCGGCGCGGCGAGTTCGACGCGGAGGGCGGCTTCCACCTCCGCAACCTGATCGGTCCCGATGAGCTCGTCGCGGAGAGGGATCACACGGTTTGTTCTGACAACTATCTCACCAACTACGCGGCCGCGCTCATTCTGGAGCGTTCCGACCGGGAGGAGCATCGCCGTGCGGCCCGCGCCATGTATTATCCGCCGGAAGACCCGGAGACGGGCGTCCGCCCCGCCTTTGCCGGGTACCGGGGGGCGGAAATCAAGCAGGCCGATTTCATTCTGTGCCTTTACCCGCTGGGGTTGAAGCTGGACGCGAAAACCGCCGAGGCGAACATCGAGTACTACAACCGGCGCACTCACTCCGGCGGCCCGATGATGACCACCGGGATCGAATGCGCGATTCTGGCGATGCTGGGCAGGAAGGACCAGGCGCTGGAGCGGCTGTTCCGCGATAGTGAACCATTTGTCCACGGAACGTTTCGGGTGGTTTGCGAGACCAGAAACAACGGCAAAAGCTGTTTTCTCACCGGCATCGGCGCGTTCCTGCACGGGTTGCTGGCTATCTGCCGCCCTGAATTCACGGAACGAATTTATCGCTGAACTCGCTCCGCCCCGCCACCGGGGAACGCGAAAATCGGCGATATTTTGCGCCGGAAATGAAAACCGCCCTGTCAAAAACGGTGTTTCGGGGTTATGTTATATGCCGAACCATCAATGACAATCAACCGGAGAAACTACGTGGCGGGCGATCTGAATGCGAAAAAATTCCGTTCCCAGATGAAGTCGTGCGGGAACGCGGCGCGGGCTGTACTCGAAGCAATGTTCCTGCGCGGAAAACCGGCGGACCGGACGCTCTCCGGTTTCTTCCGCGAAAACCGCCAGCTCGGTTCGCGCGACCGGCAGTTCATCAGCGAAGCGATCTATTCGCTGCTGCGCGGCTGGGGAATTCTCCGGAAATTCCTCCCCGCCGAACGGCGTGAGGAGATCGAGAGCGGCTCCATCCGCATTGGCCGGGTCGAACTCGACGCGTTGATTTACGCCGCGCTTTACCTCGACGGCAGCAACCTCCCGGCGGCGGACGCGATTGCCAAAGAACTCGGACTCGCCTGGCCGAAACCGGACCCGGAGGCGGCGTCGCCGTTCCTCGGCCGGGCCGACGCGCTGGCGAAGGTGTTCGGAACTCCGGTCGAATTCAGCGAGGCCGACCTCGTTCCCGACTGGGTGATTCCGATGCTGCCGCCCGATTTCCCGGCGGAACGCTTTCTCGCCGACCTCCGCCGCCGCCCCCCGATGTGGCTGCGGATTCAGACCCGCGACCGCGACCGCCTCGCCGCCGAATTGCAGGGCTGCGGTCTGGCGCTACACCGCCACGAACGGGTCGAAAACGCCTTTGCCGTCGAAAACCCGAAGGTCAATCTCTTCACGCTCGATTCGTTCCGGCGGGGAGAATTCGAGGTGCAGGACCTCGCCAGCCAGTGCATCGGCCTTGCCGCCGCCCCGAAACCGGGCGAACGCTGGCTCGACGCCTGCGCCGGAGCGGGCGGCAAAACGCTCGAACTCGCCGACCTTATGAATCGCACCGGCACGGTGGTGGCCTGCGATGTGCGCAGCTATAAACTCGACGACCTGCGCATCCGCGCCCGGCGGGCCGGTTTCCCGAACATCGTCACCCGCGAGTGGGACGGCAAGCCGTTCAAGGGCAAGCAGGCCGGGCAGTACGACGGCGTGCTGGTGGATGCGCCGTGCTCCTGCTCCGGCGTCTGGCGGCGCAACCCGGACGGGCGCTGGACGCTCAAGCCGGAAGAGCTCGCCGAGACCGCCGCGCTTCAGCTGCGGATTCTCGAAGCCGCCTCCAGTGCGGTCCGCCCCGGCGGCGTGCTGGTTTACGCGACCTGTTCGCTCTTTCCCTGTGAAAACGGCGGAGTGGTTGATCCGTTTCTCGCCGCGCATCCGGAATTTTCGCTCGAGGCGTTCGACCACCCGCTCACCGGGGAACGCTGCGACGGAATGCTCCAGCTCTACAGCTTCGACGGCGACTGCGACTCGATGTTCGTCGCCCGCATGAGGCGGAACGATGAGCCGCGGAAGACGGAGGAGACGGAGAAGTGAGCCGGTTCCACATCGTTCTCGTCGCGCCGGAGATTCCGCAGAACACCGGCACCATCGGGCGGCTCTGCGTCTCGACCGACGTGAAACTGCATCTGATCGAACCGCTCGGCTTCTCCCTCGACGAAAAGCACCTCAAACGGGCCGGGATGGATTACTGGCCCCACCTTGAACTCGCGGTGTACGGGAACTGGGACGAATTTCTCGCCGCCAATCCCGAAGCGCATCTGCTGTTCTTCTCGACGAAGGGGGCGGCCACCTACTGGGATATCTCGTACCCCGAGGAGAGTTTCCTGGTCTTCGGCAGCGAGTCGCATGGATTCCCGCCGGAGTTCTACGAGCGCTACCATGACCGCCTGGCGACGATTCCGATGGAAGGAAAATTCCATCGCAGCTTGAATCTTGCCAATGCGGCGAGTATTGTACTCTACGAGGCGCTGCGACAGGCAAGGTAAATCGCCGCGCCGCAACGAGGAGGAGTTTCATGAATCGAGACATCGGAAATCTCATCGGCTGTTTTTTTCTGGCGCTGATCGCGCTGATTTCGCTGCCGGTGATTCTGCTTTTGCTGGTCATCCAGGTGTTGACCGGGCGCCGGGTGGTCTATATGAACCGGTTCCGAAGAGCGAAGGGGCGGCCCCCGGAACCGGGAAGCGACCCGGACCCGGAACCGGTGCGCCCGATGCGCGCCAGCGAGGAGATCATCGACGTCGAAGTGGTCGACCTGCCGGACGATCCCCCGGAAGAACCGCCCCGCATCGAAGAACGCGGCGACAACCGCTGACTCCCCTGCTTGATCCGGCGCGGCCCCCCTGTTCGCCGCGGCCGGAGCGTATGGCGAACAAGAGCGAAAACTTTATGCGAATTACCTGCAAGTACCATATCAGGAAGATATCGTATTGTTCAGAAGCAAAGCAAGCCGAATCGGCGATGAAAATTTTCCGGGCAAACCAGTATCATTGGCGGACATATCAAGTTGCGTCCGGGGCGGCCAAGTAAGAATAATTAAGTTGTAGCAATATTATATAAAATCATTTCTGCTGAATTGCAACTGTTTATGTTCTGTTGAATTGCACCTATTAATTGTCGGAAAAATACTTTTCAGATAAAGGCCGAAAGCAAAAAACTTTTCAGGATAAATGATGCCATTGATGTTGCCACTTGGAGTGAATTTGTGAGTGTTTTTTTTCGCAATCGCCTTTATACTTTATAGGCCAGCGTCCCGGATACAGTAAGGCGCTATGCAACACAATAAAATGTATTGAAACAAAAGGCTGTATTATTAAAAAAAATGACCGAATTTGATATGGATAACCTCAATAGTGTATACGCTTATTGGGAGGAAATATTTTCAACGAATTCCCCCGCCGTAGGAGGCTTACTGTTGCTTTCTGGGCCAGGAAGTTATTCTGCCCTTGCGGCATGGCCTCTAGTTAATCTTAGTTTGATGAAAGCACACAAACTATATCAAAAATCATATATTTTTTTCTCCCCAAAGACCCAAGAGAGAATTTGCAAAAATCCGGTAATTGATTCTTGGGGAATTTCTACAGCTGTTACAGAAAGCGCAGAACGTAAGATTTCACCTCTGATACTTCATGACTATCTTCTTGATTCTCTCCTTGATGAAATTTTCAAACTGGAAGATAACAGTAGCGTTGTAATTGCAATCGATAATACATACTGCTGGAAAGAAGAACCTTCTTTTCAAGCAGAGAGAACCTTAATAGGAGCAGAAAGAACATTTGAGCTAAGTTCCCCGGAGATAATTCTTTCAGAGCGCATATTTCAGCTTTGTCGTAAACTTGTTCCAATAATCAGAAAGAAAAATCTATTCATTATTGTTGGCTCAGAATGCCCTCCGCAAGAGTTGCCTAGTGATTTAAACAATATCCCTGAGTTGGGTTATGTTCAATGTGGCGGACCTGCAATGTCACGCCAGTATCCCCGTATGATTGAAAATATTGTCATATCCCAGGGAGTGAACGCGGCCAAGCAATGTATCGCGAAGTTTGAAATAGACGATGTACATAAGAAACAGCTAACTGTGCTTGCGTTATATTTTGCTGGCCGCTATATAGATGCCTTGACCTTTATGAGAGAAAACTTATCTCCGTACGAGAGCATTGATAATGCATTTTCCTATGTCCAATTGGCGCAGTTGGCAGGAGATACAAGTGTTCTTGCTGAATTTTCCAAATATATAGTCAATAATCTTCCGGACGATTCAGATAGGTTAAGAATCTGCTTGAATCTTGGTATAGAGCAACAAGATGATGAGTTGTTTCTGGCTTCACTGAGATTATTTGAACAACTATATCCCAATCATCCTGACGTTACAGAATTCAAATATATTAATGCGGTTTTTCGTGATGAATATGACAGCGCATTAAAATATGCAAAAGACTTGAAGGACGATTACAAGCAAACATTATGCCGCATTTCAATTTCAGATACGGCCACATGGGTATCTCAAATACGTGATTATGCAGGAGAAAACAAGCCTGGACTGGTAATATGTCTAGCAAAGAAATTGTATCAAAGAAATGATATCAACTCAGCATTCGACATCTTGAGTAAAAATGATTTTAAAGATAACAAGTTTGAAAAAGGTAAATTTTCACTATTACTTGAGATTTATGAGAAAAACTATCTTCTTATGAAGAATTCTGCTTCTTATAAGAATCATTTCGATTATGAATACCTATTGGTTGAGGCGATAAAATATACGAGCTCCCATTCTGAAGATAGGGAGGCTAGAATAAGGTGGAGAGACTTTTTAGCAGATAGATATGATAAAACCTTGTCTGTTGCTCTGTTGGCAAAATATATCTATTCAACGATGGTGGAGATCCCCAGAATCTTTGATGAGACGCCTCCATCTATTTGTCTTTTGGATGGTGATTTAGAGAAAGAAATAGATGTAAAAAAAATCCTGCGCGATAATGCAATGACCAATTCTACAACATTACTTTTTCATACCACCTCCATTCAAACAGATTCTTCTTTGGAAGTTCTTGCTTCGGTTCTTTGCAAATCAATAGCCCATATTGATTATCGTAGCGGAAAAGATTCCTTGCTCATATGTCTTGATTTATTGCATAGAGTCAGTTATCAATTAGGAATAGATAATGATATTTATGCATGTTATGATGCTGTTCTATATCTATCGGAAGCTGGATTTCATCAAGATGCAAAAAATTTAGCAGAAACAACTCTTTCCATCATGACCAAACGTACTTCTGAACCAGCTAATCTCTCTAGAGAGGTTTTGAAATGGGAAATGTTTGCTAGGGCATTTCAGCTCAGCAATAATAATATAGATGCATTGTTGTATTTAGTTAATGCTGTATATATTGTCAGTAATTGTTCAGTTCCTCCAAAATCTTTATGGCTCAAACTGCTTCGGAATGTTACATTAATTCTGCGTGATAATCGTCTTTTCGATTTTGCCCTGAACTTGGTTGATATTGAAGCCAGCCTAATCGCTAATGAAAGAGAATTGAGGCATGTCCGTTATTCCTGTGAAATTTTGCAGCTACTCGAAGACCAGAATACAGTTGAACTAGTTGAACTATTTACAGATATTGACAAATATATTGGGACAGAATCTGAAAAGGCTCCATATCTTTCGTTACAGGCTACAATTGTGAATTGCTTAGATGATGAAGCAAAAAAACAAATCCCTATTGCGTTATTGGATAATTTTCAAAAAAATATTGCATCACTTGAGGGAACATCGGGCGAGAGAATAAAAAATTTTTTGGCATGTGAAGTCGATGTTTCTAAGTTCAAAATGACGTTGACAGGAATTAGACCAAGTATTAATTTATATGATTTCAAAATGCAATTTTCTGGTTTTGACAACTTCTTGCAACAGACCATTAATTGCGCTCATCAGAGTCAAGATGTTGATTTGTTCTTGATGGCAAGCGAGTTAAAGGCAAATCCTTTTGTTGTCCTCATGCAAGTAGATTCAGATGATGATTCGACATTATTGCGGAAGATGTCTCAAGAGTTGCTATTTCAGAAAGGCTTCCGTGATAAGCCCGCACTGCAAAAGCAGTTTATCGAACTTCAACAAAAATGTATGTCACAATATAATCTCTCCTTTCTTGATGAAATAACTTCGGGGCTCATTCTTAATGTACTAGCCCCAGATGAGGTGATTTTGTGCCTTGCATGGGACAAGCAGCATGTGTTGAATAGTTGCCTTCTTACTCCAAACGGTATTGGTGAATTTCAAAAACTGTCTATTGAATGGTGTAATAGTGCAAGAACGTGGCTTGAAGAGCGTGAGACCGCTTATGATGAAAGAGATATTTCGAAAATCGATGACATATTGCATGCCATAAACATACCTATTCCCAACAACATCAATATCAAGCGCTGTTACTTGTTACCTCCGATTGATTTATTTGGTTTTCCATTTTTGTTCCTAACAGAAAAAGAGAATTACACAAGTATAAATGTCATTCCATCCCTAACATGGTTTGTGCGAAATCGCAAGAAGCAAGAGAGGCTTCCGGGCAATCATGAGTGTATTGCTTGGTTAGGCTCTCTTGAAACTAGTGATGAAACTCTTGAACTCTTACGTTCTCAGATTATTGACCTATTGATAGCTCATGAATTTATTACCTCTGAAGAGGATTCTCCCAAAGGGTGTGCAAACAGAAAACTTTCAATTGTGGCCTGTCATGGAGATTTCATCTCCTCAATGACGCTTACAGATGGGCAAACGGCATTTCTTGCAAGTGATTTCTCCGCGTACTTTAATGACACGCAGGTTGTAATAATCTTTGCATGCAGTGCTGGAAGTGGCACATATAATAGATTATGGAATGAAATCGACAGCATGGCTGAAAAATTACTCGCAAATAATGTTGCATGTGTTATTGCCCCAACATTCCCCATTAGTTTAGGAACAGTGACGATCTGGCTCAATTATTTTTTGAACCATTCAATTCATGGAGTAAGTCAAGCCGCTTTAGATGCCAATCGAATACTGCGTTACCAAAATGAATATCAAATGGCTTGGGGTAATTTGCATATATATGGGGATGGAAACATAGTCCTATAGAATATCAATAAAGTATTTGTTTGACATAATGATATACGCTAAGGAACTGTGTGAACTACAGAAAAATTCCAGATATCATCTTGATAACAATGTAATTACTGCACTTCAATGAGTAATTGTTAATGGAAATTCAAGTTTAAGAATTCTTATTCTGCCGTTATTTTTGCGATGAAAATCGAGTTGTCGCTGCCGTGTTTCCGGCAGAGTTCCACGCCGGCGGGGCCCGGTCCGTTCTGCATCCATTCGGCGGCGACGACCCACGCTTCGGCGGGGGAAATTTGCAGGCATCCGAAATTGCCCAGCCTTGCGCCCCGTTCCGGGACGGCGACCCATTCGCTCTTCCGGAGGACGCACAGCCGTTCCGGGTCCACCTCCGCCACGAACAAAGGGGCGCGGTGGCGGAACACATGGTCGTTCCCGGCGCCCCGGCGGGTGTACACCAGGCAGAGGGCATCGCCGACGCTCAGCCAGTGCTGCTGCGTGCAGTAGCTGCCGAGTTCCTCTCCGTCGTCGAACCGCCACGGCTTCGGCGCTTCGAAGGTCAGCCCGTCGTCGCTCGCCGCGACATACCCCCGGACATCGTTCCGGAGCGTGAGGAAGAACCGTCCGCCGAACCCGAAGAGCGACGGTTCGCCAAGTCCGCGCGGCTCGGGAACGGTGAATGAGTTGCCGATTTCGAGGAACTTGAGCTCCCGGCCGTCGAATGAACAGCGGACGACCGCCGCCTTGTAGCAGTTCTCCCAGGGCCGGAGCGACTCCTCCTTCGTCATGGAATAGACCGGCAGCAGCAGGGAGCCGTCGTCCCGTTCGACGCATTGCCCGCACCCCGAGCCGCAATTGAAAAATGCGGAATCCGCGCCGGGCATCTCCAGCAGCTTGAATTCGCTCCAGGCTCCGGCCGTTTCGTCGTACACGCTCCAGGCGGTGGCGCGCGGACGGGGCGGAGCCATGATCTCGTCCTGATCATCGTAGATCACCGTGTGTCCAGTCAGCAGCATCCGGCCGCTCCGGCGGTGGAACATTGGCGTGGCGTCGCACATCGCGATCTCCATGCCGTCCCCCCACGGGCGGCGGGCGAGTCCGGGCTGGAACACCGGAGCGGACCAGTGTTTGCCGCCGTCATTCGAAGAAAAACAGCTCAAGCCCGAGAAGATGTCGCTCCCGGTCAGGCGCAACCGCTGCGCCGTCATGACGGCACGGCCGTCGGGAAACAGTCCCGCCCGGGCGTGAACCCAGCACTCATTGCCCTGCGGATTGAAATTCGTGTCGATGCGGTCCAGGGAGATTTGCATGATCCATCCTTTGGTATGGTAGAAAATCAGCGGCCGATGCAGAAGAGGAGCGCGCGGCAAACCACGTGAACCAGCACTGTAAAATCGAACACCAGATTGCGCAGCGGAATCGCCCAATACGCCGCCGGAACCACCGCGGCGGGGACTCCGATGGAAAACCGGGTGAGCTGCGTGGCCAGCCGGCGCAGGAAACCGACGCTGTACGGGTAGTCCGTCAGCCGGTCGAGGTATTCGGGCGGAATCGCATCGGCTCCGGCCGAGGCTCCGGCCAGCGCTCCGGCGATCGCGCCGGTGGAATCGGCGTCGCCGCCGCACCGGATTACCGCCTCCAGCGTCGCGCGGACATCGCCGTAGTGCGCGTACCAGCCGAACAGGGCGACCGGAACCGTATGGAACACATAACCGGAAACGCCGGACTCCTGCCCGATCGAAGTGGCGAAGTCGGCGACCGAAATCCCGTCCTTCCACCCCTCTTCCAGCCGGTCGACCAGCTCCAGCCATTTGGGGTCGCTGGAGACCAGCACCCGCAGCCGGGTGCAGATGTCGTCGCAGTCGGGTTTCTGGCCGGCGGGAGTCACCAGCGCCAGCGCCGCCATCTCCGCCACGGCGAGCGCGCCGAGAAAGGCGCGGGGATCGCGGTGCGTCACCCCGGCGCCGAGACGGACGAATTCGCGCCGTTCGATCGGGTCCGGGAACAGCGCGCCAAGAACGGCGCTGCGCACCGCCGCGCCGTTTCCCGCCGAGACGATGCCGCTTTCGCGGTAGGAGACCCCGGCCCAGAGCCGGATTCCCGCCCGCAGCGTCGCCCAGCCGCAGCCGAACGGCAGGAAAATGAGCCAGTAGCGCAGCCGCCAGCTGAAGGAAAGCAGAAAACTCTCGACGTCGCCGCCGGAGGAAAGCACCGCCTGCGCGGTCATGACGGTCAATTCGGTATCGTCGCTGACCATGCCGCGGCAGAACAGGAAGCGCTGCCGCAGCGGGCCGGGGAACCGTCGGGCCCATGTTCTGCGGCCGAGACGTTCTCCGGGCAGCCCGAGAGAATCCCCGGCCGCCGTTCCGAGCAGCAGCCCGGCGACCCGCGGTTCGCTTGTGTAATCCATTCCGATGTCTTCTCCTGCGTTACGGGAAACAATATACCCGTTCCGCCGGAGAAGTCAAGCCTGAGCCGGAGAGGGATCAGTGCAGATAGCGGAAATAAAGATAGACCGATGAAATCGCCAGACTCAGCACCATCATCGGGGCTCCCCAGAGGGTGAAACGCTTGAACGTCAGCGGATAATTGTTCTTCCGCGCGATCTGCGAAATCACCACGTTGGCCGAAGCGCCGATCAGCGTGCCGTTGCCGCCGAGACAGGCGCCGAGCGCCAGCGCCCAGAAGAGCGGCTCCGAAATCTGGGTCATGATCAGGTCTTCCGACCCCTCGATGCCCATCTGCTTGGCGAAGACCGGAATGATCGATTTGATCAGCGGAATCATCGCAATCACCAGCGGGATGTTGTCGATGATGGCCGAAAGAATCGCTCCGCCCCACAGAATGATCATCATGGTCAACCCGAAATTGCCCTTGGTCAGGCCGACCATCCACTGGCCGAGCAGCTCAAACACATGGTTCTCTTCGAGCGCGCCGACCATCATGAACAGTCCGCAGAAGAACATGATCGTGCTCCACTCGACTTTTTCAAGCATGTGCGGCACTTCGACGCCGCAGGCCAGCGCCATGACGAAAGCGCCCGCGATGGCGATGAGTCCGGGTTCCACCCCGATCAGGCGGCTGGTGAAGAACCCCAGCAGCACGAAGGCGAACACCAGCAGCGCCCGCTTCAGCCGCGCCGGATGCAGGATCGCCCGCGACGGTTCGGTCATCGCCACCTGTTCGATCGCCTCGCGGCTGGTCTTGAGGTGACGCCGCTGATGGAGCATCACGAGAACCAGCGAAACCGCCATGATGATGAGCACCACCGGCCCGAGATTGAGCAGGAACGCGTTGAACGAAAGGCCGCAGCTCGCGCCGATCAGGATGTTCGGCGGGTCGCCGATCAGCGTCGCCGTGCCGCCGATGTTCGAGAA
The DNA here is from genome assembly GCA_964435365.1 of uncultured Victivallis sp. Classification (GTDB taxonomy): domain Bacteria; phylum Verrucomicrobiota; class Lentisphaeria; order Victivallales; family Victivallaceae; genus Victivallis. Next base: position 18,552 of record CAYSZM010000030.1, read on the forward strand.
GATCGCCTCGAGCACCAGGAACGGAATCGTCGGCAGCGCCAGAAGCTGCGTGATCAGGATGGTCACCGGCGCCATCAGGATGATGGTCGTCACGTTGTCCATAAAGGCGGAGATGACCGCCGTGGCGATCATGAATTCGATCATGACCAGCACGCCGTTGCCGCGGGTCTGCCGGGCGATTTTGACCGCGACCCACTCGAATGCCCCCGTCGTGCTCAGGATGTTGACGATCACCATCATGCCGATCAACAGCCCGAGAACGTTGAGATCGATTTTCGCCAGCAGGTCGGTAAACTCCGCCACGCCGAAAAACACCATCGCCGCGGCGCCGAGCATGGAGGGGATGGTCTTATCCATCTTCTCCGAGACGATCATCGCGTAAGCGACCAGAAAAATAACAATACCCAGTACCATGATAACCGCAAATCCTTCCGGTCAGAGATTGATGATTCGTTCCAGAAGCAATGTCTGGTCGATGACGCCGAGCAACTCGTTCTCGCGGTTTACCACGTAAACCTGCTGATATTTCAGGATCGAAATCGCAAACACGATCTCGATCAGCGTCGCATCCTCATGAAAGGTGCAGCAGTCGGAACTCATGACCGCCCCGACGTTCGAATGCGCTTCGATGCTGAAATATTTTTCGAACGGGTCGAAAAAACGAATGAATCCGACGCTCTTCAACTGCGAGAAGAAGTTCGGAATTCCGAGTGTGAACAAATTCGAGCAGGCGATCTGGCCGACCAGCTTGCGGCCTTTCAGCACCGGCACGATCGGCGCCTTGAACCGCGACATCTGGGTCGTCGCCTCGGTGAGCGGCATGTCGGCAGTCAGATAGAGTCCGCAGGGCCCCATGATGTCTCCGGCCAGAACCGCCTTGCGGGAGTTCTTGCCGAGATGGGACAACCGGACGCGCATCGCTTCGGCGTCGGCGGCCTCGAGCAGTTCGTCGCGCAGCTCCGGCATTTTCACGAAGCTGGCGAAATGCGCGATGAATTTCAGCCCCTCCATCGGCTTTCCGGCCGGAATCAGGAGCATGCAGGCGATCCGGATCGGCAGCCCGTCCGGCGCTTCGTCGCCGGGGAGCGGCGTATCGAGCGTGGCGACGACGACGGCGATCTCGTTGAGGCCCTCAAGCCTCGCGTGGGGGAGAATTACGCCGTCTCCGGTCGCGGTGGAAGCCAGCTCCTCGCGGCGGTTGATCGCCTCGAGAATCCGGTCATAGTCGAACCCGGCGGCCGCGACCTGGGGGAAGGCGGCGAGCCGGCGGCAGAGATTTTGAAACAAATCCTGCTTGTCGGTTACGGAAATCCGGGCCAGAAAATCGGCGCCGGCAAAAGAATCATCGGTAAACATAAAAGATGCCCTCGAAGGACGGGTGACGTCCGGGTTTGGGTGTAGAATCGAATTTCGGAAAAAAACTCAGTTCAACACGCAGACCGGGGGTGCTCGTCCTTGGAAAGAGCGGGGAATATATTGGGAAAGCAGGAAATGGGAGTCCGGCAGCCGGAAAATCCGGCAGCAACGCGGAGCCGCCATCAGAAACGCTGCAATCAAAAGCAGTTGCGCAAAACTGAGAACCCCCGCTTCGCGGCGGGATTCGGCCTCGCCGCGCTCGACGGCGTCCTCCATCAGGACGGCCTCGCGGCAGCCGCCGTTCTCCCGGCGGACTTCCCGGCGCGACTCAAAACGAGCCTCCTCGAACGGGAAACGCGCCGAAGCGGTGACACGCGCGGGGTGGAAAGCCGGCAGGAAAATTCCGGCGGCCAGAACAACGGTAAGAAAACCGAGAATGTAAAGCGTATATCTCATTCGAAAACCTGACATCCCACTTCGGGAATGATCTTATCAATATATCATTCCCAAAGTGTTTTATCAAATGAGAAATACGCCTCCGCCAAAGAGATTTGAATTTTTTTCAGGTAAAAGAGCCAATTGCACTCAGAGTTCGCGGATTTCCTTCGGCAGCTTGACCAATCGGCGTTCCCGGTTGCCGATCCGGCGGACCGAGAGCTCGATGTCGCCGAACGGCGTCGGCTGCACGCCTTCGACCCGGTTGAGATTGCCGAGACAGGGTTCGATCTTCACCTGTGCGAATCCCGGCGCGGCGGGGCGGATGCCGAGCACCTTTTCGGTGAGGAACGCCGCCGGACCGCCCGCCCAGCCGTGGCAGAGGCTGTGGCGCAGCCCGATGTAGCAATGTTTGCCGAAATCGCCGTGGATGTCATCTTTTCCGGCGACCGGGAGAGAGTCGATGCCGAAGGCGTTGCGCGTCCAGTCGAGATCGAAATCCTCCCAGAAGGTGGTGGCGCCGAAATCGAGCATCCCGCCCCAGTAGTTGCGGATTACGTCGAGCGTCCCCGCGGTATCCCCCGCCGCCGCGCGCGCCAGCAGCACGAAGTAACCGTAAAAGGTGCTGATGCCGCGGTCGGGGTCGCGCCGCATGATTTCGGCGTTCAGTTTGGCCGCGTCGCCCACCTTGCCGAGAATCTGCATGGCGGCGGCGATCTTGTTGCCGCCGCAGTCGGGGGCGACTTTCCGCAGTTTCGCGGCGGCCGCCCGGCAGCGGAGCGCCAGCCGGGAGTCGTTGAGTTCCGACGCGAGGTCGGCGCCGCAGTCGAAGGTCCACGCCAGCAGCCCCTGGAGTCCGGCGTGCCTGATTTCGGTATCGTCGGCGGTGGACCAGTCGAGGAAGCGCCAGTCGGTCAGCTCTTCGGAACCGTCCGGACCGATGCAGCCCAGCAGCCGGGTCAGCAGTTTCGACAGCGCGTTCTTCTGCTCCTTCAGATAGGCGTAGTCGCCGCAGTAGAGGTAGAGGTCGCGCTGGCAGATGATCCACCAGCAGGAATAACTCGAAATATTGTTCATCCACTTGTCTTCCGGGGTGTGGTCGCGCACGAAGTCGAGACTCTTCGCCACCAGCCTCGATTCGCCGAACACCGCCAGAATGGTGCGGACTTCGGGATAGAGGTCGCCCATCCAGACCAGGCGGTCGCGTTTGACTCCGTCGTAGATGTACTGCTGGCAGTTGAGGTGGACGGTGTAGGCGGCGACCTCCCAGATGCGGTTCAGCCGGGCGTCGTCGGATTCGAACGCGCCGCGGTACTCCCAGTCGCGGTAGACCGCGGTGGCGGCGACGCCGGTCAATATCACCTCGGGTGCGTCGGCGGGAACTTCGAGCCGGACGAAGCGGAACGCGGTCTCGCCGAAGAAAACCTGCCCGAGACTCGGAATCGAAAGCGTCTCCTGATGAATCGCGTGGTCCTGCGTCGGTTCCCCCAGCGTTTCGGAGACCGATTCTCCAAAGGTGACGCGCATCCGCGAGAGCTTCATCCCCCCGGTGTTCAGCGTCAGCAGCCCGTGCAGCTCGATCCCGAAGTCGAGGATGAGCTCACTGCCCGGCGACATGCGGCAGATGCGCGGATCGAAGTGGATGAAGCTCTGCGGATGCGTCTCCCCGATCAACGCTGCGGAGTCGGTCACTTCGCCCAGCTCCCGGACCATCCGGACCGGCGGCACGATCTTGCGGACCCGGTCGTCCGCAACGGCATTGGCATAGATAAGCTTTTTCATGATCCTCACCTGTCTGTTTTTCGACGATACAGCATTAAAGTATAGCGCGACATGAAAATAAAACCTTGATAAAATAATCATGGAATAGTATATTATGATCAAAACAACAAGGAGGCGCCGTGGACCGCGACCGGATCATGCTGCTGGACCGGAACGAACTTCTGCCGGAACTGCCGCTGCGCATTTTCAATTTCCGGCAGCCGGACGACATTCCGCACATGCACAACTTCCACGAACTGGTGCTGGTGCGGCGGGGGCGGGGCGTCCACCTGACCGAATCCGGTGAGAACCCGATCCGCCGCGGCGACGTGCTGCTGATTCCGCCCGGCGTCATGCACACTTACGGGGAAACCGAGAAACTCGAAATCGCCAACGTGCTGTTTCTTCCCGATGAACTCGCGCTGCCGCTTGCCGAACTTGCCGACACCGGCGGATACCGGCTGCTGTTCCCACTTACTGCCCGCTTTCCCGGCTCCGGTCCGCAAGTCGGCGCGCTGTCGCTGAACGACTCGCAACTGCGTCGCGCCGAAGGAGAGCTTGGCGCGATGCTGATCGAACAACAGCACCGCAACCCGGGCTGGAGTTTCTTTCTGCGGCTGCGCTTCATGGCGCTGCTCGGCCTGATCTGCCGCGCCCGCCCCGAACAGGCCGCCGCCGGAGAAGACGAACTCGAACGCCTGAGCCGGGTGACAGACTATCTCGAAACCCATTATGCCGAACCTCTTACCCTTGAAGTTCTGGCGGAGGTCGGCGGGCGCTCGAAGTGCACCTTGATCCGCATGTTCCGCCGCGCTTTCGGCCGCACTCCGATCGGCTATCTGCTGGAACTCCGGCTGGAACGCGCCGCCGGAGAGCTCCGCTCCACCCGTCTCCCCGTTTCGGAGATCGCCATGCGCAACGGCTTCCCCGACAGCAACTATTTCAGCAAGCTGTTCCGACGCCGTTACAGCGCTTCCCCGCGCTCCTGGCGAATTCAGCCATAGGTTGTTCCACATGTCCCGTCTTTTCCGAAAAGAGCGGGCTGTTTCTTTATTTTACGGAAAAAACCGTTTTTTCGTCGTTCCGCTCTTGACATCGGGCCGGTTCTCTGACATAATTAATACCGTACAAGTAAGACATACAAGTAAGGTGTGCGGGAATGAATTCGAAGATTCCGATTTTCAAAGAAGTGGCCGGAACGTTGTCGGGGCAGATTCGGGAACGGAATTTTGCGCCGGGGAGCGCGCTCCCGTCTGAGAACGAGCTCTGCCGCCAGTACAATATCAGCCGCTTCTCGGTGCGCAAGGCGCTGAGCCTGCTTGAGGCGGAGGGGCTGATCGTGCGTCAGCCGGGCATCGGCTCGATCGTCTGCGAGGCGTCGGGCGGTGCTCCCCGGGCGAGGGTGCTCAACATCGGCATCACCGGAGTCAGCGCCGGAAATCCCTACGCGAACCTTGTTTACAGCGGAGCCGGAGACGCCTGCAACGACTGCGGCGCGAGACTGGTCTTCACTTCGTGCGAGGATTTCATCGCCCGGCACGGCGAAGGCATCGACGGGTTCATTCAACTGCCCCGCGAGGAACCGTTCACGGTCTGGGAGAAGCTCGATTCGCTGGCGGCTTCCGGCAAGCCGGTGGTGTTCTTCAACCGCGTGACCGACCTGCCGCATGTCGCTTACACGGCGGTGGATTACGAGCTGGAGTCGCGCCGCGCGGTCGAATTCCTGTTCCGCCTCGGGCGGCGGCGGGTCGGATTGCTCTGCTGCGACATGGGGAGCCACTACGCCAACACCACCCGTTCCCGCGGATACCGGGCCGCCTGCGAAGCGGCCGGAGCTGACGAGCTGGTCTGTCGGCTCCCCGAGCAGGTGATCGAGTCGATCGACCAGGTGGAGCGTTTTCTCGACTCCGAGCACCCCGACGCCCTTTTTGTCACCTGCCGCGACCTGCTCGATTATGCGCTGATCGCCCGCCGCAACTGCGGGCTGCCGGAGCTGCCGGTCTTCTGTTTCGACCGGGTCGAACGCCGTTCGAGGCGGGAGAATGTGATGTTCGTCGATATGCCGCTCGCGGAGATGGCGGCACAGGCGGTGCAGTATATCGCCGATCAATGCCGCAGCCGGGAACCGGTCCCGATCATGCGGCAACTGTTCGGAACCGATTTCGTGATTGACAGCAATATCCATTAACCCAAAGAGGAGTACCGGTTCATGAAGAAGCATTTTACCCTGATCGAACTTCTTGTCGTCATCGCCATCATCGCCATCCTGGCTTCGATGCTGCTGCCCGCGCTGAACCAGGCGCGGGAACGGGCCCGCAGTTCGAACTGCATCAACAATCTGAAACAGCTCGGGCTGGGGTTTGCACAGTATGCGGGCGACTGCGGCGACTGGCTCCCGGCTCCCGAAACGACTTATGCGACCTGGACTTTTCTGCTGATGGGGCCGAACAAAGTGTCCCTGCCGGCGGATCAATGGAATACCGGGGTCAGACATACCAATGGAACTTATGTTTCCAGCCGTCTCTTCTTCTGCCCCTCCGTCACCTATCCGGTCGATCTCTCCGGAACCAAAAGCTATTCCGACGCGGGCAGCGACAACACCCGTTCGGCCACCTGGTGGAGAAACAATCCGTTCTATGCGATGAATGCTTTTCTGCGGCCCAACCACACCGACTATACCTCGGCCAAGATCGGCTCCATCAAGTCCCCGAGCAAGAAGCTGCTGCTGGTGGACGCGTTCCGCAGCAAAAGCACCAACATGGCTTACGATGAGAACGAGGATTACGGGTTTTACCGGTTCCGCGGCGACTACACCGGAACCTCGCAGGGGAATCCGGCGGCGCGGCATGGCAACGGCGTCAACTCGCTTCAGCTCGACGGCAGTGCGAAGACCAACAAGGTGCTGAACGCGCTTACCGTGCGTTCGTTCTCGCCCTTCCGCAGCGTCGCCGATGACTATGTCTACCAGCGTTACGGCTACTGAGTTCCGGCAAACCGAAAGAGAATTACGATGAGACGATTGATTCTGCTGATTGCCGTGTTGTCTGTTCTGGCTCCCGCGCTGCGGGCCGAAGAGATTCCCGTAACCGGATGGAGCACCGGGTCCGGGCTGCGCGACGGCGCGCTGTCGCTCGCCAGGCGCGGCACTTACCGGTCGCCCCGGGTCCGGGTGAAGCCGTCGACGCGTTACCGGTTGAATTTCCGGTTCTACGAGGATAAGGGGAACGGTTTCTTCCTCGACCTCGCCGAATACGCCGCCGATGGACGGTTGCTGCCGAGGAACGACTGGAAACGCCATCGCGACATCTTTCTGCGCCCCGATCAGTCGCTGCGCAAGAAGGAGCTGGAGATGGAGATGCCGTTCGACACCCAGCCGGAGTGCGCCTCGGTCGCCGTCGAGCTGGAAGTCATCGCCGATCATGAGATCAAGTTCCGCGATTTTCAGCTGGATGAGGTCGCCGACCGCCCGGCGCTTCCGCTCGACGGATTCCGCGAGCCGGACGCGCTTTCGATGCGGGGACCGGACGGGATTCTCTACCCCGATTTCACCCGGGCCGGGGTCTCCGAACGGCGATTGCCGGAGAAGGTGTTCAAAGTGCGCGACTTCGGCGCGCTGCCGGATGACGTCGCGGACGATGCGGCCGGAATCCGCCTTGCGGTCGCGGCCGCGGCGAAGGCCGGCGGCGGAATTGTACAGCTCGAACCCGGTGAATATCTGCTGTACGGCAAGGTCTTCGTCGATTCCGACCGGATCGTTATCCGGGGCGCGGGGCGCGGCAAGACCCGGCTGGTCTCCCAGCCGTCGCCTTCCGGGCTCCAGATCATGAACCTCGCTCCGGGCAACCGGATCGGCAAAAACACCCGGCTCGAACTCTACTTCCCCTGGCGGGAGAGCGCGGTGGTCACCCTCTCGGCGGGCGGACGTGAAATTCTTCGCCGGGAGATTCCGAAACAGGCGGCGGCCGAGAAATTCGATTCCGACCAGGCGTATCTCAAATTCATCGGGCTGGTCAAGGAGTCCGGCTTCTCCGTCTGCCAGTTCGACCAGGAGATGGGCAAAATCATTCTTCAGCCCGGCTCCTTTCTCGCCGAACTGCCCGCCGGGAATTGCCCGCTGACGCTGGAGATCACCGGATGGGGCGGAAAGAAACGCGCGGAAACCTGTGAATTCCTCGTCAAACCGGAGGACAATTACTCGGCCTCCCACTCCCTGATCCACTTTGAGGGCCGGGAGTACAGCGGCACCGCTTCGCGGATGCCGCTTGCCGCCGACCTCTTGCGCGGCGGGACGCAACTGGAACTCGCCTCCGGCCGGCAGCTGGACGATTGTGAGTTTCTCATCCTCAGCGCGCCGCTCCACACCGGGTGGGACGAGCTCGCCCGCACCCCGCTGTACTGGGGCGCGATGCGCCGCGCGGCGTTTCGGATCGCGTCGCGGAAGGGGAATTCCGTCACGCTCGACCGCCCGGCCCGGGTTCCGTTCTTCGCGGCGGAGGGAGCTTACGCCACCGCGTTCCACCCGGTCCGCTGGTGTGCGCTCGAGGGGCTGACGTTGGAACAGCGCGGCGAACTCCAGAAAGAGTTCAAGCTCAACGCCGCCTCGTTCGTGTTCGCCGCCGACTGCGAGGCGCGCGACATCGAGGTGATCAAGGCGGGAGTCTGGCCGGTCCGGTTCACCAATGTAATCAACTGCACGTTCGCCGATTCGGTGCTGCGCGGCGCCTGGTTCCCGCGCTCGCTGCTCAGTTACGCCGGGTTCGAATACGGCACCGACTGCCTGATTGAGCGCCTCGAAACCTTCGATCTGCGCCATGCGCCGCTGCTCAACTGGTCCTGTTCCGGCTGCGTCATCCGCGACAGCGTCTTTCACAACAGCGACGCCCAGCTTCACAGCGGCTACTGTCTGGAGAATCTGTTCGAACAGTGCCGGATCATCGAAACCACTTCCGAATTTTCGAGCTACGGCTATGCGTTCTACTCCACGCCGTTCAACGACGGCATGCACGGTTCGAACGGCCCGCGCAACGTGATCTACAACTGCGACGCGGTGTCGCGCAAGAGTTCCGTCTACCTCGGCGGCAACAACAGCCAGTGGCGGATCGTCTACAACCGCTTCCAGGCCAATTCCGGGCCCGGCATCATCGCCCGGTTCAACTGCCGGGACAACATTATCGCCGGCAATCTCTTCCGCCTCGACGGAGCAGGGCAGCCGCTGTTCCTCAACGAATATCTGGACAACACCGGCAACGAAATCTCCGGCAACACCGTTCTCGGCGGCAACACGCTGTGGGGCGGCGTGAAGGCGGCTTTCCGGGAGACCGGCAACCGGTTCCTCCCCGCCGGAGCCGATGCTCCGGAATGCAAAGCCCCGGTTTCCTCGCTGTATCTCTGGCAGAAGGCGAAAAAGTCCGGCGGAAAATAGCGTGTTTCGCGGACCCTCCTTCTTCTCATTCCCCCGTTTTTGCGGGGGATTTTTTTTATATATTTGAAAAAAATTAAAAAAAAGTGATGGCCGGAACAATAAAACCGGCATATTTTACGTTGGGACAGAGATAGCCCTGTTTCACGCCACTTACGAAGAAAGACGCCGATATGTCGAAGAAAGTTTGGATCTGGCTCGTCGCCCTGTTGCTTCTGGGCGGTTTTGCCGTCTGGATCTACCTGGAAATCCAAAGCCGCGGAGGAGAAGGCAAAGAGGTCAAGAAGAAAAGCGGCGGCGCCGCCGTCGCCGTCGAAGCGGTCATGCCGCTCCGCACTTCGATCGAAGACCGCCGCATCTTCACCGGCACGCTGAAACCGTGGTCGCAGTTCGACATCGCCCCCAAAATCGGCGGCAGGCTCGAAGCGATCAATTTCGATGTGGGCGACAGGGTCACCGGCGGCTCGGTCATCGCCAAGATTGAGGACATCGAGTACAAGCAGAGTGTCGACCAAGCGGCTGCCGATCTCGAAGTGGCCAAGGCGCAGCTGCGGCAGGCCGAGATCATGCTCGATTTGCGCCGCCGCGAATACGACCGTCAGGTGTCGCTGAACGAAAAGAAGGCGACGAGCCAGGCACAGCTCGAATCGGCCGAAACCGCGTTCCATTCCCAGGAGGCCTCGCATCGGATGCAGAACGCCGAGGTCAAACGGCGCGAAGCGATTCTCGACGCGGCGCAGCTTAAATTCTCCGAATGCACCATCACCGCCGAATGGCCCGCTTCGGACCGGGCGCGCTTCATCGGCGCCCGTCATGTCGACCAGGGGGCGCTTCTCGCTTCGAACGAACCGATCGTGAGCGTGGCGGAACTCGATCCCTTGCGCGCGTTCATCTACGTCATCGAACGCGACTACCCCTATCTCCGGATCGACCAGCCGGCGACGCTGACCACCGACGCCTATCCCGACCGCGAATTCCAGGGGAAAGTCGCGCGCATTGCGCAGCTGATGCAGGACACCACCCGGCAGGCGGCGGTGCAGCTTGAGATCCCCAACCCCGAACTCAAGCTCAAGCCCGGCATGTTCGTCCGGGTCCAGCTCCAGTTCAAATCCAAGGAGAACGCCACCGTCGTTCCGCGCAACGCGGTGGTCAAGCGCAACGGCAAAGCGGGTGTTTTTACGCTTGATGTCAAGGAGGGCAAAGCGCATTTCGTCCCGGTCGAAACCGGGATCACCGCGGGCGAGCGGATCGAAATCCTTTCGCCGGAACTCCGTGACCCGGTCGTCACGCTTGGCAACCATCTGCTGACTGACGATGTTTCGGTGCTCGTTCCGAAGCAGTTCCTGCCGCCGCAGCCTCAAGTGACAAAATGAGGGCCCTGGCATGAATATCCCGGAATTCTGCGTAAAGCGGCCGATTTTCATCTCGATGGTGAGCTGCATCGTGCTCATCCTCGGCGGTGTGGCGCTGCTGCATTTGCCGGTCGACCTGATGCCCGACATCACCTATCCCGGCATCAGCATCGTCACCACCTATGAGGACGCCAGCCCGGAAGAGGTCGAAGAACTGATTTCGAAGCGGATCGAAACCGCGCTCTCCGCCGTCTCCGGCGTGAAGGAGATCGTCTCCACTTCCGGCGAGGGTTCGAGCAACGTCACCGTCTCCTTCAACTGGGGCACCGACCTCGACGCCGCCGTGGCGGACGCGCGCGACCGGCTCGACCGCGTCGTGCCGCGGCTGCCGGACGACGCCGACCGGCCGATCCTCTACAAATTCGACTCCGCCAGCCAGCCGATCATGCGGATCGGCGTCGCCACCAGCCTCGACCTGCTCGACGCCCGGCAGTTGATCGAAGACCAGATTCAATACCGGCTCGAACGCATCGACGGCGTCGCCTCGATCAGCATCGGCGGCGGCCTTGAGCGCGAAATCCAGGTTCTGCTCGATGTGGACAAGGCGCGCATGCTGGATACCCCGCTGGAGAACGTGCTCTCCGTCCTGCGCAACGCCAACGTCACCACCCCGGCCGGAAACCTGCGCGAAGACCGTCTCGAAATCCGCGTGCGCACTCCCGGCACCTTCACTTCGGTTCAGCAGATCCGCGACACCGTCATCGCCACCGGGAAGAACGGCGAGAAGATCCGGCTCGGCGACATCGCCGAGGTCGTCGACACCCACGCCAAGGTCACCCGCTACGTCCGGGTCAACGGCAGGCCGGGCATCATGCTCATGGTTTACAAGCAGTCCGGCGCCAACACCGTGACTGTGGCCGACAACGTGATCAAGGAGCTCGACAAGATCAACGACGAGTACGGCAACCAGATCCGCCTCAGCGCGATCATCAATTCGGCGGACTACATCAAACGTTCGATCGCCGGGGTGTCGGATTCGGCGATCACCGGGGGCATTCTGGCGATTCTGGTACTGCTCTTCTTTCTGCGCAACATCGGCAGCACGATCGTCATCGGCCTCAGCATTCCGATGTCGATCATCGCCACTTTCGCGCTGGTTTACTTCTCCGGCTACACGCTCAATCTGATGACGCTGGGCGGACTCGCCCTCGGCGTCGGCATGCTGGTGGACAACTCGATCGTGGTGCTGGAAAACATCACCCGGCTGCGCGACCACGGCATGGCCGCTTCGGAGGCCGCCGTCAAAGGCACTTCCGAAGTCGCCGTCGCCATCACGGCGAGCACGCTCACCACGCTGGCCGTGTTCCTGCCGCTCCTGTTCATGGAGGGGATGGCGGGCGTGATGTTCAAGCAGTTCTCCAGCGTGGTCACCTTCTCGCTCGCCTGCTCGCTCTTCGTCGCCATCACGCTGGTGCCGATGATGGCCTCGAAGGTGATGACCCGCAGCTACAAGTCCAACGACGCTTCTCGTTCGCTGTTCGGGCGTCTGCTCGCTCCGACCGAGTGGGTCCAGCGCGGCCTGGAAAAGGGATACGGATGGATTCTCGACGGAGTGCTCGCCCATCGCTGGCTGTTCATCGCCGGGCTGACCGCGCTGGTCGGCATGTCGATTTTCCTGGTTCCGATGATCGGCAGCGAATTCATGCCCAAGGCGGACGAGGGCGAAGTGCGCGTCTACCTCGAAATGGAGACCGGCACCAGCCCCGACGTGGTCAACGCGACGGTGATTTCGACTGAGGACGCCATCCGCGACGTGTGCGGGCAGGACATGACCGGCTGGGTCGCGTTCGCCGGAGCGTCGAGCTGGCGCGCCTCGGGCGGCCATAAGGCGAGCTACAACATCCGGCTGAAGCCGCGCAAGGAGCGGAAACGCTCCGATCAGGACATCGCCGCCGAACTCGACCAGCGGCTTAAAAACCGTCCCGGGGCGACCTTCCGCGTCCGCGCCGGGCAGGGGCTGTTTTCGCGCATGATGGGCGCCGGGACCGGCGAGGGCGTCGCGGTTGAAATTCGCGGCCACGATTTCGACGTCGCCGCCGCATTGGCGGAACGGGTCAAAAGCGCGATGGAGTCGGTCCCCGGCATCACCGACGTGAAGCTCTCCCGCGACCTCGGCGTACCCGAGGACCGCATCTACATCGACCGCAAAAAAGCCGACGACCTCGGCGTTCCGGTCAAGGTGATCGCCGACGCGCTGCGCACCATTCTCGCCGGTTCCGAGGCGGGGGAATTCCGCGAAGAGGGCGACGAATACACCATTCTCGTGAAGGTCAAGGACGCCGATCTCTTGACGCTCGACCAGATTCTCGACCTCTCGCTCCGCAACGACCGCGGCGAACTGGTGGTCCTGCGCAACCTGATCAGCTACGACCGCGTCAAGGGCCCGGTCAATATCGAACGCAAGAATCAGGAGCGCGTGCTGACCGTCGGCGGAAACATCCTCAACCGCGATCTCGGTTCGGTGGTGGCCGACATCCAGGCCAAGCTGGACGAAATTCCGCTGCCGCCGAAGTTTTCGCTGGTGATTTCCGGCGATTACGAGGATCAGCAGGAGTCGTTCCAGGAGCTGATGTTCGCGTTTGGACTGGCCATCGTGTTGGTCTATATGGTGATGGCGTGCCAGTTCGAATCGCTGCGCGACCCGCTGGTGGTGATGTTCTCGGTGCCGCTGGCCGGACTCGGGGTGATCCTGGCGCTCTTTTTGACCCGGACCACCTTCAACGTGCAGTCCTTCATCGGCTGCATCATGCTGGCCGGAATCGTGGTCAACAACGCCATTCTGCTGGTGGACACCGCCAACCGGCTGAAGTCGGAGGGGCTGACGCTCGAACGGGCGATCCGCGAAGCCGGAACCCGGCGGCTGCGCCCGATCCTGATGACCACGCTGACCACGGTGCTCGGGCTGCTGCCGCTGGCGTTCGGGCTCGGGGAAGGCGGCGAGGCGCAGGCCCCGATGGCGCGCGCGGTGATCGGCGGACTGACCAGCTCGACGATCATCACGCTGCTCTTCATCCCCGCGGTCTACTCGGTGGCGGAGTCGCTGTTCCGCAAGAAGAAGCCTGTCCCGACGGAGAAGTAGGCGTCGCCGTCGCGGTCGAGCCGCGCACGATCAGGCGGCCCGGAACCACGATCGAACGCAGCGCGCCGCCGCCCTTCATCTCCAGTTCGAGCTGGTCGAACGCCCGTCCGGCGAGGAGCCGGTAGTCGTAGGCCAGCGCGGTCACCGGGGGAACCAGGTGGGCGGTGAGGCCGTCCGCCTCGTAGGCGATGATCGAGATATCTTCCGGAATCCGTTTGCCGCAGCTCCGGATCACTTCGATGATCCGGGTGATTTCGGCCATGAAAATTCCGACGAACGCGGTGAACCCTTCCGCGATCAGCCCCCGGAGCCGGGTTTCGAGCGTCTCCATATCCGGCGCATGGCAGTAACGGACGCGGTTGCGGATGCCGTACTCGTCGGCGACGCGGAGGAACTCGTCGTAACCGCGGTTGAGCTCTTTCTCCGACGCGTTGTCGGACACGATGCGCAGCCGCCCGATCCGGCTGTGGCCGAGTCCGATCAAGTGTTCCATCGCCAGCCGCGATTCCCCGTTGGAATCCGGGAAAACCGCGCAGATCCGGTCGAGCAGCCAGCCGTAGCTGTTGAGCATCACCAGCGGAATCCCGAATTGCTCATGCCAGTTCCGGGAGAAGTCTCCCGCCGCGATGGAAACCGCCCCGTCGAACAGCCGGTCGTTCAGGAAGTCGAGCTGGCCGGCGGGCACCACGATCGTCCGCCAGTTTCGTGCTTCCCCCTGACGGATCAGCTCGTTCAACAGGTTTGAACTGAATTCTCCGATGTAGCGGACCAGCAGCGCAACGGTGGGACGGCGTCCCGCCGCGCAGTTCCGGTAGTTCATCTCGCGGGCGAGCCGGTGGACCGCCTCGCGCAGCTCCGGCGAAACGTCCGGCTTCTGGTTGAGCGCCCGCGAAACCTGCGAGACCGAAACCCCGGCCGCCGCCGCCAGGTCCTTCATCAACACCCGTTTATCCATTTCCGCCGCCCTCCTTTCTTTCTGTCGGAATATACACCGCGTGTCGCGCCGTCGCAAATGCATTTGCGGTTATTTGCGGCGCGAATCGGCCCGCCGCCCTTGTTTCCATCGGGAAAACAGGGTATACTGAAAGCCATGACGGAGAGACACAACAGGAGGATTCCATCATGCTTCATACCAAAGTTCCGGGAAAAAGTTTCATGAACCGCGACGAGTACCGCGACCGGGTGCTCGGCTGCTGGACGGGGAAAAACATCGGCGGTACCCTCGGTGCGCCGATGGAGGGCAAGCGCGAAGTATTCGAAGTCTCTTTCTACACCCAGGACCTCAAAGGGAATCCCGCGCCGAACGACGACCTCGACCTCCAGCTCGCCTGGCTGCGGGCGATCGAAGACCACGGCATCGCCGGAGTGAACGAGCGGGTGCTCGGCGAATACTGGCTGCGCTTCGTCACCGGTCCGTGGAATGAGTACGGCATCGGCAAGTTCAACATGATCAACGGATTGTTCCCGCCGCTCTCCGGGCTCTGCAACAACGACCAGTGGAAGAACAGCAACGGCGCGTGGATTCGTTCCGAAATCTGGGCCTGCCTCTTCCCCGGCGAACCCGATGAAGTCGCCCCCTACGCCTGGTGCGACGCTTGCGTCGATCATGCCGGAGACGGCATTTACGCCGAAATTTTCACCGCCGTTCTGGAAGCGGCCACCTTCGTCGAACACGACGTGGAAAAGCTGATCGACATCGCACTCGCCCGGATTCCTGCCGATTCGCGCGTCGCCCGCAGCGTCAAAATCGCCCGGGAAGAATTCGCCGCCGGCCACGACTGGAAGGTCGCCCGCGAGCGGATCGTCGAAGACAGCGCCGATCTCGGCTGGTTCCAGGCCCCCGCCAACGTCGGCTTCACCGTCGTCGGCCTGCTCTGGGGCAGGGGGGACTTCGGCAAATCGATCTGCATCGCAGTCAACTGCGGCGACGACACCGACTGCACCGGGGCGACCTGCGGCTCGGTGCTCGGCATCCTGCTCGGCCGCTCCGGCATCCCCGAAGAGTGGATCGAGCCCATCGGCGAAGGCATCAAAACCGTGGCGGTCAACCCCTTCATGCTCGAACTCCCCGAAACCCTCGGTGAACTCACCGACCGGGTGATCCGCTGCAAACTCGAAACCGATTTCATGAACCCGACCCTGATGCGGCTCACCGACGGCGAAACCGTCATCGATCCGGAACTCCTCAAACGTCTTTCCGACGGTTCCGAAACCGCCAAACGGGTGCTCTCGCGTTCGTCGAAGAAAATCGACTTCCAGCTCCCCTACGGCCAGTTCACCGTGGAATATGAGAAGAGCCCCCTGATGACCCCCGGCGAAACCCAGAAGCTCATTCTCCATTTCAACGACTGTCCGTTCGACTGTCGCGCCCTGTCCATCGAGTGGAAGCTGCCCGAAGGATGGACCATGTCCCCCGGTTCGTCCCAGTGTCTGATGACCCGCAACGGCTCCGGGCACGTGCTCGAAGTCGAACTCACCGCCGGCGCTTTCTCCGGCGCATTCGTCTATCTCCCGGTCGAACTCCACATCTCCGACCGCAATTTCCCGAGCTGGGCAGCCGTCCCATTCCAACTCTCCGGCGCCGTAAAAAGCGAATGGCCGGAAAACGGTCAGGTCTATTGGGATCGCAAAAATCTTCGCGAAGCTCGCCGCATGGATCTACTCTAATTCGTGGTCGTGGGACTTGGAGGGGGGGGCTCGCCCCCCCCCCCCCCCCCCCCCCCCCCCCCGAGGGGCCGGGGGCGGGGGTTGGGAGTAGCACCTCAAAAAACGCCACTC
>CAYSZM010000031.1:0-33019 GCA_964435365.1 uncultured Victivallis sp.
AAATCGGTGACGACGCCGTCGGAGATTTCGATGATGCGGGTGGCGAGACTGCTGATGAATTCGCGGTCATGGCTGACGAACAGGATGGTGTTCTTGTAGAGCGAGAGGGCGTAGTTCAGCGCTTCGATGGATTCGAGGTCGAGGTGGTTGGTCGGTTCGTCGAGGGCGATGACGTTGCCTGCTTCGAGCATCATTTTGGCGATGACGAGGCGTGCTTTTTCGCCGCCGGAGAGGACTTTGACCGGTTTATTGACTTCGTCGCCGGAGAAGAGCATTTTGCCCATGAACGAGCGGAGTTCCTGTTCGGAGAGGCCTTCGCGGGGGGAGAAATGGGTGAGCCAGTCGATGGCGCGGTCTTCCATGCGGAGGATTTCCGAGGCGTCCTGCGGGAAATAGCTGAGCTGGACGGTTTCGCCGTGGACGACGTCGCCGGAGCACGGCTCGATCATTTTGAGCAGGATTTTGAGCAGCGTGGTTTTGCCGACGCCGTTGGTTCCGATGATGGCGATTTTCTCATTGTTGCCGATGGTGAAATTGACCTTGTCGAAGAGGGTGATGTCGTAGGTTTTGGTCAATTCGGTGGCTTCGACGACTTTTTCGCCGAGACGGTTCATGGGGGTGAACCGGATGAACGGCGAAACGCGGCTGGAGGGCTTGAGTTCGTCGAGCTGGATTTTGTCGAGTTCCTTCTGGCGGCTGGTGGCCTGCCGGGCTTTGGAGGCGTTGGCGCCGAAGCGGTTGATGAACTCCTTGAGTTCGGAGATACGGGTTTCCTTGCGGGCGTTTTCGCGGCGCATTTTCTCGAGCGCGATTTCGTTCGCGATCATGAAGTCGTCGTAATTCCCGGGGAACAGCCGGATTTCCTGATAGTCAAGGTCGGCGATGTTGGTGCAGACTTCGTTGAGGAAGTAGCGGTTGTGGGAGATGACGATGACGGTGCCCTTGTGGTTCTTGAGCAGTCCGCAGAGCCAGTCGATGCTGGCCATGTCAAGATGGTTGGTCGGCTCGTCGAGGAGCAGGATGTCGGGGTTGTAGAAGAGCACCTGGGCGAGCAGCACGCGCAGCTTGAAGCCGCCGGTGAGGCTCGAAAGCGGTTGGGAGTGCTTCTCTTCGGGGATGCCGAGGCCGACCAGCAGTTTGGCGGCGTCGGCTTCCATGGTGTAGCCGCCCGCGTCGGAAAAGAGTCCTTCGATGTCGTTGGCGCGTTCCTCTTCCTCGGGGGTAAGCTCGAGCTTGCTGTAGAGGTATTCGCGTTCCTGATGGATCTTCCAGAGCGCTTCGTTGCCCATGTAGACGACGTCGAGGATCGGAATCTCCTCGTAATCGTAATGGCTCTGCTTGAGAAAGCCCATGCGGCAGTCCTTGTCGATGGCGACGGTTCCGGTCGAGGACTGCTGCTGACCGGAAAGGATTTTCATGAAGGTGGATTTACCCGAGCCGTTGGCCCCGATGAGGCCGTAGCGGCAGCCGGGAACGAATTTGACCGAAACATTTTCGAAAAGAGTCTGCTGGCCGAAGCGCATGGAGATGTCGGTTGCTGCAATCATGGAAAAACTGAAACTCCGGATTCTGGGTTATGTTGTTGACGTGCATTTGATTAATATACACCATCCACAACCCATTTTCCAGTCGAATCTTAAAAAATAAGGAGCCAGCCGACCAGAATCAGCATGGAAGCGACGGCGACGGGAGCGCCGTACTTGAAAAATTCGACAAACGAAATCTTCAGTTTGAAGCTCTCGGCGCACTGGACGACGATGATGTTGGCCAGGCTGCCGACGATGATCAGGTTCCCGGCGAAGGCGTTGGAGAGCGCCAGCGCGTAACAGTTCATCGGGTCGGTCAAGTCAACCACCTTCACCAGCAGCATCACCGTGGCGGAGTTGTTGATGCAGTTGCTGAGGATGCCGGAGATGACCGCCAGCTGCACCGGGTTGTTGACGTTGATTCCGTGCGAGGTGAAAAACGCCAGCATATCCTGCGAAAGCCCGCTGTCGACGAAAGCGCCGACCACCACGAAAAGGCCGATGAAGAGAACCAGAAGCTGCCAGTTCACCTTATTGAGCACATTCCTGCTGGGGAGCATGTGGCTGCAGAGCAGCAGCCCGGCCCCGGTCATCGCCACCAGGTAGCGGGGCAGCCCGGTGAACACGAAGAGCGCGACCAGGATGACCAGTACGCCGACGCCCTTGATGGACCGCCAGCGGTTGAAGGGCATCTCGTCGACGGGAACCGGCAGCGCAGCCTCGTCCGGCGGCAGCGCGAACGACTTGCGCCCCAGAAAATAGACCACTCCGTAGCAGACCAGCAGCGAAAGCGTCACCGGCAGAGCGGCGAAGAGCATATAGCCGCCGAACGGGATTTTCCCCATTTCGCCGACCAGGACGTTCTGGGCGTTGCCGATCAGCGTCAGGGCGCAGCCGATGTTGGAGGAGAGCGCCAGCGCGATCAGGAACGGCACCGGGTTGATCCGTTTTTTCAGCAGCGCCGAAGCGATGATCGGGGCCACGGCCAAGACGACCACGTCGTTGTTGAGAAACGCCGAAAGGAGTCCGCCGAGCGCGATCAGCACGCCGAGGAAAATCGCCGGGCGGTCGAGCAGCGGACGCAGAACACGGTGGGTGACCCAGCCGTAGAATCCGGCATAATGCAGCTGGGAGGCGATCACCATCAACGCGAACAAGAGCAAAATCGACTGCATGTTGACCGAATCGACCGCCTGCGGCAGCGTGAGACAGCCCAGCGCCAGCATGGCGATGCCGCCGAGAAGTGCGATTCCGGTGCGGTCCAGCTGGAGGAAAAACCAGTGGCCGACCGCCAGCCCGAAATAGGTGACGAGAAAGACGGTGAGCGTAACGCCTTCGGCAAGATCGGGTCGGACATGGACAAGCGTGTTCATCGGCAATCTCTCCCCCGGATGAGCCAACTTCTGATTTTTTCTTACCATATCGCAAATCCGCCCGGATTGCAAGTTTCCGGTTTCGGTATTATATTATTTCACAATCGTAATATTGGAACATCTAAGGAAAATCGATTATGTCCGATCTGGCAAGAGTCAGCCTGTCGCTGGAGGAGAGCCTGCTGGAGAGCCTGGCGAAACTGGTGGAGGAGAACGGCTACGAGAACCGTTCGGAATACATCCGCGACCTGATCCGCGAGCAGCTCACCCGCGAGCAATGGAAGTCCGGCGGCGAGGTCATCGGCACGCTGACGCTGATTTACAACCACCACCAGCGGGGCGTCACCGAGAAGCTGGTCGACCTCCAGCACCACAGCGGCGAACACGTGCTGGCTTCGACCCACGTGCATATCAGCCACGAAATCTGCGCCGAGATGATCATGCTCCGCGGCAACGGCGCCGGCATCGTTAAACTGGCCAACGCCATGAAGAAGCTGCGCGGCGTCCTCCATGCCGAACTCGCCATGAGCACCACCGGTGAACATATTTCCTGATTCGCCCGGAATCCGGGTTGACATTCCCCTTTTTCACGGTATATTATTACGATCTTTCAAAACGTAATATCAGATTCAACCAAGAAACCATACCGTGCGTCTTAAATTCACACTCATCGAATTGCTCGTCGTGATCGCCATTATCGCCATTCTGGCGGGGCTGCTGCTGCCGGCGCTGGGGGCGGCGCGGGATCGCGGCAAGGCGATTTCCTGTGTCTCGAACCTCAAGCAGATCGCCACGGCGAACAATATGTACGCCGACGCCAACGACGATTACTGCGTGCCTTACACCACGGCGACGGGGACGGGAAAAGTGAAACTCGGCGATTACTGGTTCGGGGTGCGCAACAGCGGCGGATATGACATCACCACCAGCCCGCTGCTCGGGCCCTATTACGGCAACGTGCCGAAGCTGATGCTCTGCCCCTCCCCTTTCGAAGTGGTTCCCGATCTCACCAACTCGGCGAACGGCGGCGGCTACGGGTACAACGGCAAGTGGTTCGGCGGATATGATGCCACGCACCTGAAACGCGCCGGAATGCGCAAACTGTCGGAAACGATCATTTTCGGCGACTGTGCCAGCAGCGGAAAATCGAGCACCTCCTACGACGTGGCCCGCTACACGCCTTACATGTACTGCAAGATTCTGCCGGACGGAACGCAGTGGTCGAACAAGACCAGCGGAACCGCACACTTCCGCCATGCCGGACGCAGCAACGTCGCGTGGGGAGACGGCCACGTGAGTTCCGAGAGCGCGGGAACCATCAACACCGGCCACGCCTGCGCCGTGGAAGCCCGCGTGGGCTTCATCGGCGGCGCGACGCAAGACCTCTACAACCCCACCCGCACCAGCGACGAGTGCGCCGACGAATAAGAGCTTATCCCGAAATAAGCCAAAATGTCCTGATTTGCGGTGAAACGCCATTTCTTTATTTCGGGATAAGCTCTAAACGAGTCAAACCCGCGTTTTGAGAAAGACTTCGGTTTCGCGCGGCGTTTTGAGGCGGATGAGTTCGCCGGAGAAGCCCTTCAGCGCGGCCTCGACCCGCGGGCTCATGTCGCGGTTGAAGTTCCAGACGTAGCGCAGGAATTCCCGGTCGAACCGTTCCGGGCAGCCTTCGGCCATATCGGGGCGCACATTCCCGCGAAAGCGCACGATCCGCTTCAGCGTCCGGAACAGACACAAAGTCCGGGAATAGTCGAGAAGGATCACCGCATCGGCATATTTCAACCGCTCCGGAAGCGTCCGGCTGTAATCCCCGTCGATGATCCAGCGGTCGGTGTTCAGAATCTCCGCCAGACCGGCGTCGAAGTCTTCGCGCGACACATGTTCCCATCCGGGCTGCCACCAGAGCCGATCGAGATGATGCACGGGGAGTTCCAGGAGCCTGCCGAGTTCCTTCGACAGCGTGGTTTTCCCGGCTCCGCTGCAGCCGACGACAAGAATGCGCTTCATCGGTTTTGTTCGGCTGCGGAATCTCCCGACTCCGACCGGATTTGACCGTCCGACAGCTTCCGCCTCACCGGAATTCGGATGAAACTCCGGTAATCCGGTTTTTGCGAATCCTCCGGAGTCCGGCACATGCCGTACTCCTCAAGGTCGAACCCCGGGCGTTTTTCATACCCGGAATCGGGCAGCCATTCCTTGTAAATGCGCGGCCACATCTGCTGAATCGAACGCGGCAGCGGGCCGAGACACTCGAATTTCGCCCACATTCCCGCCTCAATGTTCAGGAGTTCGAAGCCTTCCGGAATCTCCGTCCGGTCGGGGCGGTTGAAGATATGATACACGGTCGAACCGCCTGCGCCCGATTCCGGCGTACAGCGGTTGCCGATGGCGTAGCGGAACGTGCCGTCCGGCTTCCCGCCGTAACAGACGCCGTACTGCCCGCAGGCGAATTCGCCATACCCCCACGCATAGTATTCCTGCCAGAATTTCGGAATTTCCGCCATACAGCTTTTTTCGGAAAACTCCCGGCTGACGGCAAGCACGGAAAACGCCGGACTCTCCTCGATGACCACCTTCATTTGACTCTCCCCCGTTGAATGTAAAGTAATGAATCACGCAATCGCGCGGATTCAACAGGGGTTTGGCTTTTCCGGAGACAGGCGGCTTCGCCCGTCAGGTGAGGACGCAGCCGTTTTTCCCGGAGCCTTTGACTTTGGCCAGATTGGCGTCGGCGAGCGCGATCATCTGAAGGAGAAACTGATGGTCGGCCGATATCGCTTCGGCGGTTACGCCGCCCAGGCTCACGGTAAAGCGATGGCCGGTGAGTTTCTTCGAGCCGATTTCGACGGCGCGACGGATGCGTTCGCAGAAATGCTGGAGCGAATCCGGGTCTTTGGCCTGACACAGGATGATGAATTCATCTCCGCCGTAGCGTCCGGTCAGGTCGGCTTTGCGGCATGTGTCCGACAGAATTTTTCCGATCGCGCTCAGGGCCAGATCTCCGGTCTGGTGTCCGCAGCGTTCATTGATGAGTTTGAAATCATCAAGATCCATCATCAGGACGCCCATCTGCATGTGGTTTCTCGCCGCCAGGCCCAGGTAGGGAACGGCGGCATTGAAAAAGCCGCGGCGGTTGAGCTGCCCGGTCAGCGGATCGGTGATCGCTTCCCGGAAAAGCTTATGGTTCAGGTGGTACAAATTGAGCATCATTTCGCCCATGACCCGGATCTGGGACGGAATCAGATCGTAATGGAAGCGTTCCAGCGCCGCCGTGAATTTTTTGATATGATCCAGATAAAGGTTGTTGATGTCCTTTTTGAGGAAACGGAACGCCTCGAATATCTCCATGAAGGCGGGGTCGAAGAGATACGACTCGATCGTGTAGGCCGACAGCAGCCGCTGCTCCGACGAGCCGCAGAAAGCCATATCGCTCAACAGCTGATGGACAGATGCTTCCATTTGCAGAAGCCGTTTTGCAGTAGCCACCGGGTCGTCGAGGCAGACATTGATGCAGGACGTTTTGCAGAACTTGACGGCGTGGTTCCAGAATTCAATGTGCGTGGCTTCGTCTTTAATGACTTCACGCCAGAATGCGGCGATATCCGGATTCGGTTCGGAAGCGGCGAAACCGGAATAGGATTTGAACAATGTTTTGTCAAGTTTCAGACATTCGTTCAATATATTGAGGATGGCCGGCGCATCAAAGTTCTCCGGTTGGCTGGCGTGTTGAACAAGTGTTGCGTTCATGGTCATCCCCCTTTCGGTAAATTGATAAGCACAAGCAAAATACGCAATCTGGAATTCGTGATTATTCAGGTATTTTAAAACTTATATCTTTATTGATTTATTTTCCAATGGTCCTTCTGAATATTACCATATCTTACTGCTTTGTTTTTTCAAGCAGTTTGAACGGGAACATTGCAAACTTTTCTTTTAAAAAAAATTGCAATGACAACTCACCCGGCCTGGCATATCGCGGACGGCCGGGGTCCGGGACTCGGAGGAAGCGCGGCAATTACGTTCATGCAGAGATCGTTAAGCTTATGGCGACTGATCCGGCAGGACGCGCACAATGCCCCAGTTTACGACCTTGTCATCAATGAACATGACATTGATTCCGATCGGGATTGCACCATTCTTCTTCTCGACCTTTTCGGCGGGAAACGCATAATAATAAATCACCAGCTCTTCCGACTTTGAGATATCTCCGGGATTCCCCAAAATCTTTTTTACTTCAGAACCGGTCAAACCATGGTGAATGAGTTGATCCAATTCCCCGGCGGTATAAACGATCGAAGGGACAGGGGATTCCGGCGTGTAACTTTTGCCGCTTTTCCATTTCCAGTTAATCAACAGGAAGAGGAGGACGAGAGCAGTCACCGCGATCAAAGCAAGATTGATTTTGTTTTTCATCATGAATCCTGACCTGATTTATTTTGCAACGACTGAATTATATCATCGTTCGGCGAAATTTACAAATTGATTATGGGATTCCGCACCTGTCGCGCTTTTGACGCGGAGAGAGGGAAAGCATGGTACAGAGTCTGATCCAGTGACCGGTCTATTTGACTTCCGGAAGCTGGTTCCAGTTGGTGGTGTAGCTCGGGCTCAGGAACTCCCGCTTCATCTTCCACGGTTTCTCGACGCCCTCGGCGAGATGGAAGAGCGTGCCGCGACCGAATTGCCGGTTGATCCGGTCCATGGCGGCGGCGAGGCGTTCCCCCTTCTCGTCGCGGGCGGCGGAGCCGAAGAGGTCGAGTTGCCGGGCTTCACCGGATTCCAGGCCGAAGAAAACCACTCCGGCCTTCTTGTAGCGGCGGCCGGGGAGAAAGATTCCCGCGAGTTTGGGCGAAATGGCGTGGAGCATCTCGGCGGTGACGGCGGTCGGCGTCTCAAAAAGAACGGTGGTTCCGGAGAATCCGCCTTCGAGTTCATAAGGCCGATGCTCCGGGAAGTATTGAAAGTAGACGTTCGCCCCCGCCGCGCGCTGGCCCTCCTTGCGAAGTTTTTCGGCGGCTTGCGCGGTGTAGTGCGCGACGGACTCCGCCAATTCGGCAAGTTCGGTCACCGGGTGCCCGTAGGAACGGGAGCAGGAGATGCTGAGCGAAAGCTCCTCCGGGTCTTCCGCCTCGATCATCGGCTCGCCGCGCAGTTCGCGTGCCGTCTTGGCGAGCGTGATGTTGAATTTCCGGCGCAACAGCGCCTCGTCCGCCGTCGCGAGCTGCCAGGCGGAGCGGAATCCGAGCGCTTCGAGTTTCGGCGCGAGACGGCGGCCGACGCCCCACACTTCCGAAACCGGAAGCTGTGAAAGCACCGGCTCGGCGTCTTCCGGCATGATGAAAACGCCGTCCGGACGTTTCTTCCCGATGTGGTTGGCGATTTTCGCCAGCGTTTTCGTTCGGGCGAACCCGACGCCGCAGGGAATCCCAATCCACTGAAGGATGGTCCGACGAATTTCGCCGCCGAGCACGCCGTAATCGGTCCCCGAAGGCCGGTTGACGTGGATGAACGCCTCGTCGATGGAATATTGTTCGATCTCGGGTGTGAATTCGTTCAGCACCGCGATCACCCGCCGGGAGATATCGCCATATAGCTCGTAATTGCTTGATCGAAGGATGATTCCGTGTTTGTCGAGCAAGGGTCTCAATTCATGAAAAGGCACTCCCATCGGGACGTTGAGCGCCTTGAGTTCCTGGGAACGCGAAATCAGGCAGCCGTCATTGTTCGACATGACCCCCACCGGTTTTCCGGCAAGGGCAAGGTCGAAGATCCGTTCGCAGGAAACGTAGAAATTGTTGCCGTCGATGAGGCCGATCATGATTTGCGTTTCACCTTGACGATGCTGTATAGATCTCCGGCCAGAATCAGCACCATCAGCAGGGCGGCCAAGATTCCCCCGGTGAACCCTTTGGAGATGGGAATTGCCACCAGAACCGTTGCAAAGTGTGACAACCAGACGTATTTGGGGAAACGCCAACGATAAAGCAATCCCAACCGGATCAGCTCCGAAAGGATCAGCGCCGGCCAGACGAAAAACGGGAAGACCAGAGAAATCAGACCGCAGGTTTCATACCCGAAAGGAGACCACTGAAATCCCGACCAGAACCAAACCCAGGCGGTAAACAAAGCGAATTCGGAAAGGGCGCAGGCGATCAGAATCACGAGGATGTACTCTATCTTCCATTTCATTTTCGCCTCTTACGGTTTGACGAACTGGTGAATGACGGCGGTGACGACTCCGAAAATGCGAAGCTCCATGCCTTCGTCGAAGAGGATCGGCTTGTAGCGGCGGTTGGCGGCCTCAAGCCGGACGCGGGAGGCGACGGTACTGCCAAAAGTGGGCGAGTCGATCCGCTGATGGATTCGGCAGCCGGGTTTGCCGGTAGTGTTGAGGGGGCTACCCGCAGAGGTAACCCCCGAAACCGCCCCGGTGAAGCCGGTTGCCGAGCCGCGGCGGTCGGCCGCACGTCTTTTGGCAGTGCCGTCGGGAAAATCCTTGCGCAGGAACTTGACGGTGAATTCGTTATCCACGGCGGCGATGACGATGGAACCGTCAACGGCTTCGAGACTGCGGTCCACCACCAGAATGTCGCCGGAGCAAATTCCGGCCCCGACCATGGAATCCCCCGCCGCGCGGACAAAAAAAGTGGCGGCGGGCTTCCGCACCAGCAACTCATTAAGGTCGAGCGGAGCCTCCACATACTGTTCGGCAGGCGAAGGAAACCCCGCCGCCACCGAAACCGCCATCAAAACCGGTTTTTCCGTTTTCTTCTTCGCCATATCGCAGATTCCTTTGCTCTACTATACACGAAGACCAAAAACAATCAATCGGAAAATCACCTTGTTTTATGATCCTACAATGGAGATGTATGGTAAGCTCAAAAGGACGCCTGTGTAATTCGATCCTACTCTTCCGACGCTTTTTGTCTGACCAAAATTGCTTCGGCTCCGTCCCATGCAACGTTTGAGTTCGTAATCAATCGGAATCAGATGTGCACAAAACGTTGGGCGCCACCGACATCGTCAATGCTTTATAAAACAAACACTTATAATAAATAATTTATGAATACTACATCATTAACCAATAATCTCCTCTTTCAAGAATTTATTTCAATTTATAAAAAGGATGGCGTCTTTTGTTTAGTTGATAAATGAAACACCAATCAGAATTTTTAAGTATCTCCGCTTTATTTCTGGTCTCTTTGATACCTGTGGTTGCTATTCGTATAAATACGGTAATTGCGGCGGCAGCAAGAGTCACAGGGGGAAGAGCTCCCGTTAAACTTCCTACAAAACCTGCAAAGCCACCCCAAAGGACATTATCCTCTACTAATTGATTAAAAAATTTACGACATGTTATCATATCTATTTCGGATATTTCTTGAACTTCTGATTGCATATCAGAAAGGGTTTGCTCAAGAAGTGTTTCAAATGAGGACAGGTTGTTTCGTTTGTCAAGTAATTTATCGGCTGCTATATAACATTTTCTTCTCGCTGCTTCAATTGCATCGTTTTTTTGGCCTAGTACTTTATCATAATGTTCGCATGTTTTCTTCATGATGGGCGGACAAAAGTGAGAGAGAGTATTTTCAAAGATAGTACTGGCAAGATATCCTCGCTGAAACCTATGTAAGTTTTTAGAGATATCAATATTACTAATATTATCTCGTGCCATTCCGCCACATTTGGTAACAAGATCAAATACAAGCTCAGTCTCAAGTATTATGTTTGAACACATGGGCGGGAATGAGATATAATGGTTAATTAAACATTCTGCAAGTAATAGGGACTTGCCATATTTTGCCGATTCTTCGTGAGATAGCATGTCAAGAACATCATCTATACACTCCGACATTTCTGAATAATATTCGTAACAGCGCCAAATAAACTGACATCCTGCAATGCGAAAATGTTCGGGATCGTCCAACAATGAAAATGCGAGTTCAGTTGCCTCATTAAAATTCTCCCGAATTTCCGAGTAACGCGATTGACCTCCGGGGCCAACACAAGAAATCTGTGTGATTTTTGTCGCGAGACAATTAATTTCTTTTGATACTTCAGTGGTCGCAAGACATGAATCTGTTAAACAAATTCCTACAATATAAAATAACTCGGCAAGCGGAAGTTGTCGTTCTTTAGCTCGTCTTTCAAGTTGATCAAAAACAATTACTGGTTTCTCTAAAGCCCAGGGCAGAATCACGCAATCAAGTTGTCCAAACCATAGTAGAGATGCCCCACAATCGAATATTTTTGGACCATAGTAGTATGGGAAGAGTATTTTCTTAGGGGGGAACATATGTACACCTAAATGATATCGATTGAGAGTTATAAATTTGGAATCAATGTCAAGAACCACCAAATCACTAATACACTCTACTCTTTCTTTTTACTTCTTCATATGAGATACAATATAATCCGGTGATTGATTAAAATCTATGTTAAATTAAAGATATTTCAATTACCCTCAATCCAAACTTAAAGGAAGCTCTGATTATGGTTCAAAACGGGAAAGAGGCCCTCTGATTTATGGCTCAAAACGGAGAAGAGGCGGACGGGATTCGGGAATTTCCTTGGATCTCTGAGCTGGTTTGAGCTCAGGATTTGGGGCGAAAAATAAAAAAGCCAGTCATTTCGACTGGCGTATCTGCTAAAAATGGTGGCCGGACCCAGAATCGAACTGGGGACACGGGGATTTTCAGTCCCCTGCTCTACCGACTGAGCTATCCTGCCACACGAGAGCTTTGTTTCTCTCAATGTTTTATAATAAACACCGTTTTTTCAGAAATTCAAACCGAAATTGAACTTTTTTCCGGATTTTTCCCTCAGAATTCCGAGAAGAACGGTTTTTCTTCTGTTCTGGGTTCTTTGACTCCGTCCGGAATCAGTTGGGGGCTCCTTCCGGCTTTTCGTTCCATCGTCCACACCGTCAGGTGGTTCAACTTGCGCCGGTTCGGCCAGAACAGCGCCGCCCCGTAACCCACCGGCAGGAGCACCGCGTTTACGATGATCGTCGTCCAATAGGAGTGCACCGGCAGTTTCAGCGCTTCCGGGAGCCAGCCGAAGGTGTTCAGCATCAGATACACGTTGCAGGCCAGGGCAACCCCCGTCCCCAGCAGCACCGCCCGGTAGCCCACCCGCGTCGTAAAGAAGCCCAGCAGGAAGATGCTCAGCACTCCCCCTCCGAACAGCGAGCCGATGATCAGGCTGAAGTCATTGATGCTCTCTTTCGGAATATAGCAGATCACGATCGCTCCGGCGATCATCAGCAGACTGGCGACTCCGGCGGTCAGTTTCGCGATAGTCAGATATTCCCGGTCGCTCCGGGGCCGCCCGAACCGTTTGAAGAAATCCACCGTGCAGATCGTCGAAATCGCGTTGATCGAGCTCGACTGCGACGACATCGCCGCCGCCAGGCAGGCCGCGATAATCAGCCCGCCCACGAAAGGCGGCGTCTTCGTCAGGATGAAGTGCGGCAGCACCTCGTCCGCCGCCATCGCCGCCACCGCCGGTTCCGGGAACACGTGGTAGAACGCGAAGAGGCAGCTCCCCAGAAAGAAGAAGCTCATCCACGTCGGCACGCTCATGAACATGCAGATCAGCGTTGCCTTGCGCGCTTCCCGCAGCGATTTCGCCGCGATGTATCGCTGCACCACATTCTGGTTGCTCGCGTACTCGTTGGTGAAATTGACCAGCCCCAGCAGCAGCACCGCGAAAAACGTGCGTTCGTTCAGGTCGAATTTCACCGGACCGAGTCCGAATTTGTGGTACTCCACCCCGAGGTCGATCACCCGGCCGATTCCGCCGGGAATCTCCCAGACCATCAGCCCGAGGCAGAGGAGTCCGCCGCCGAGCAGGATGAAGGTCTGCACCACGTCGGTCCAGACCACCGCCTCGATTCCGCCGAACACCGTGTAGAGGCTCACCACCAGCCCGCCGACCACGATCACCCAGATAATCGGAATCCCCAGCATCCCCTCCACCGGAATCGCCACCAGATAGAGGATCACCGCCAGACGGACCAGTTGCAGCACCAGAAAACTCAGTGCCGCATAAGCCCTTACCAGAATTCCGTAGCGTTTCTCCAGATATTCGAACGCGCTGGTCATATTCCCCTGCCGGAACAGCGGGATGAAGAAGAACACCGCAATCACCGCCACCAGCGGCAGCGCCATATTGGGCACCGCCTGCCGGTAGTCGAGGATATACGCCGCCGCCGGAAGCGCCAGGAACGTCACCGAGCTGATCGACGTTCCCAGCATCGAAATCCCCACCGCCCAGCCCGGAAACGACCGGTTGCCGAGAAAGTAGGCCTCGGTGCTGGAGTTCTTGCGGGCGAACCAGAGCCCCATTCCGGCCATTCCGGCCAGAAAAATGACGATCGCCGTCAGGTCCCAGAATCGAAACATCACGTCACCTCTTTTCAGCGTTCTCGTCGCGGAGCTTCACGTCTTTCCGCGGGAACCAGTAGATTTTGCCGTCCTCGGCCCCGATGATCAAGTCTTCGCGGCCGTCTCCGTCAAGGTCGGTCGGAAACACCGAGCTATTGTGCGTATGGAAGTTAAAACGTTCTCCGTTCGACTGTTCCAGCTCCTGAAGTTTGCCGAACCGGGGAGCCGCATTGCTCCCTTCGTTGCGGAACAGGCAGGGAACCGCCCCCTTCGGGCGCGACAGCTCCTTCGGCCAGATTTCGCGGTAGACGCCGAGATTGTGGCCCCAGAGCAAGTCCCAGTTCCCGTCGCCGTCCCAGTCGGAAACCGCCAGTTTGGCGCGCCCCCAATGGCCGCGGATGCCGCAGAGCCGGATCGGTTTCCCGGAGGCGTCCGGCAGCTTTTCCACTTTAGCGATTTCGGTCGAGCCGGGTTTCGCGGGAATCGCCGCGGCGAGGTCGCCGTCCCAGTCGAGGAAGAGCAGCACGGCGCGCGGTTCGCCGCCGAATCCGTAGCGCGCCGGAACGATCGCCGGGCGTACCCGCCACGCCGCCGGAAGCGGTTTCCCCTGAACCGTGAACGGTTCGGATGTCACCTCTCCCGGTTTGCCCGCCACCGGGCGGCAGAGTCTCACTTCACCCCGGATATCGTTGGTGACGATCTCGTTGCGTCCGTCGCCGTCCCAGTCGCCAAGCGTCGGCTGGAGATAGCCCCAGCGCTGTTCCGACGGCCCCTGGATCGACCCGGCAAGGCCCGCCTGACGGTGAATCGGCCGGCCGTTTTCGCAGAGGCGGACCGGTTCGCCGTAGACCAGCGGGTCGGCGGTCCCTGGCCAGTAGATGAGGTAGCCGGAGGCGTCGCCGGTGATCAGGTCCGGGTAACGGTCGCCGTCCCAGTCGCCGCGCGCCGGGGTGACCAGCGTGTCGGTTTCGATCAGTCCGCCCTTCTGGAGCACGGAGCCCGCTTCGATGAATTCCCCTGCCCGGTCGCCGCGGTAGACGGTGATTCGCCCCGGATTCCCGGCGGCGATCAGCTCCGCTTTGCCGTCGCCGTCGAGATCGGCGGCGCGCAATGCCTCGATCCAGTAATTCTCGTTCATGCCCGCGCCGTCTTTGAGCAGTCCGGCAGCGGGGCCGCAGCGCATCTCTCCCCCGTCGGGAACGATCTTCATCGCCAGCAGTTTGTCCGCGTCTCCGGCGACGACCAGATAGCTTGAACCGCCGATGGCGAGGACCGCCGGAGCAGGCGCGGCGGGCAGGGTCTTCCATTGCAGCGGCATGACCGTGTCGCGGGCGAGGATCGGTTTCGGTTCGCCGAACCGCAGGCTGTCGCCCTCTTTTTCGCCTTTCGCCCAGAAGAAATGGTAGCGGCACTTGTCGCCGAGCCACTCCCCGGCGATATCGTAACCGCGTCCGGGTCCGCTGTTTACGGACTCCTGCCCGTTGAAGAACGAAACGCCGTCGGGCGGATTGCTGTTCCATTCATTGGACGGGGCGACGCTGGCGACCAGGTCGGGAATTCCGTCGCCGTCGAGGTCGCCGAGGTTCCAGTGGCGGGGAGAAAAGGCCCCGAACGCGGTGGCGAACGGTCCGCCCGCCACCGGCATCGGCACCGCGTTGGCGAATTGCGGCGCGCCCGGTTTCCCGGTATTGCGGTAGAAAACGAGCTGGCCGGGGAACGGCGTTTTCTCTCCCAATGCGGCGAGATCGAAACTGCCGTCGGCCCGTTTCAGCATCTGGAAGTCTCGTCCGGTCAAGCCGATACTGGCGCCGGAGTCGAATACCGGCACGCCGTTCCGGTCGGCGTTGAGGTTGCGGTAGAGCATGACCCGGTGGCCGTGAAACTTGGCTTCGCCGCTGACCAGCAGGTCGCGGGAGCCGGGGCCGCTCCACGGCACGATTTCCGCCGTCCGCGCCACCGTTCCCGCGATCGGGTGAACCGCATCGGGCCCGACCCGCAGGGCCGGGTAAGGCAGTTCGAGCGGCTGCTCGACCACGCCCGTCGTTTTATCGGAGAGGCCGGATTTCCGGAACCTGGCGGCGATTTCCGTTCCGTCGAGGGCGCGGTCGATCAGCCGGGCGTTGCGGATGACGCCGTCCAGCTGCCGTTTCGGGCTGCGTTCGCGCCCCAGCACCAGACTGTTCCACGGACCCGCGTCCGGCGGCATCGCCAGCGCCGCCGCCTCGACTACGTTGACGAACAGCGATACGCCGCGGGGCGTGACGGTCAGCGCCAGTTGAACCCATTCGCCGACCGGGAGTTCCACATCGGCGACCGCGTCGGAGCCGCGCGCTCCGGCTCCGCGCAGGTAGAGGCGCGGACGCTTGCCGAAGACCTGGACCATGCACTCCCCGGCCGGAGCGGATGGCCCCTGAATCAGGACGATTCCGGCGGGGGAGACGGCCGAGAATTCCTCCCGGCCCCCGGCGGGCCAGTTTTTCACGCGAAGATCGAACAGCAAAGTGAACGCCTTCGGCAGCGGCCGGGCCCACTCGGCGGCGGCCGTTCCGTCGAAGTTGAACCCGTTCTTCACCGGCAGCGCCTGTTCGGTCAGGGCGGCGGCGGTCAGGGCGAAAGCGAAAAGCAAGATGCAGTAAAAACGTTTCATGGAGGCAGAACTCCTCATTCTCTCTGTCACTGCCGGCCGAAGTAGACGGCGCGGTCGGCAAGATTATCGTAGACTTCCGGGTAGGGAGCTCCCGCCACGTGGAAATCTGCGAACAGGATGTTGCAGCCGCGGCTGCCGTAGTGGCGTTCGCCGTGGCGGTCGTTGGTCGAAATCGGCGAAACCGCGTCATGCCAGGTGCTCTGGCCGAATCCGGCGTAGGTGAGGCCGTCGGTGATGTCGGCGACCAGGATCGTCTTGCTCGCGGTCTGCAGCTTCTTGAACTGGATGTTGCCGCTGTAGAAGCCGCGTCTCCGGTCGGTTCCGATGTATCCCACCAGGTCGGCGTTGATGCCGTAACAGGTGTAATAGGTATAACTGGTTCCGCCGATATTGAGCACGGCCGGGGTGATGGTTTTCACCGGCGCGGCCGGACAGGCGAAGAGTTCCGAATTGTTGGGCAGCAGCCCCGAGACCAACAGCATCGACTGCCAGACAAGCGAAGTCCGGCCGAGGTCCTGAACCGCCGTCGGCAACCCGTCGAACGCGTCGACGTAAAACGCTTCGGCCTGGCCGATCTGGCGCAGGTTGCTGAGACAGTTGGTGTTCTTGGCGTTCTCCCGCGCCTTGTTCAGGGCGGGGAGCAGCATCGATGCGAGAATGGCGATAATGGCGATCACCACCAGCAATTCGATCAGCGTGAAAGGACAGCGGCGGCCGGAGGGCACACCGGACTTCGATTCCGGAAGCGGATTGAGGTGCTTCATAAGGCGATAACCTTTCTTTCCATTAATAGGTTCTTCTTCTGTGATTCGGTCCGCCGATACTAATTATAGCAAATGGTTTGCAAAAAGGCAAGTGATTTCAAAAGGAATATTTGAAAACTTTTATTATATTTTCTGAAAACTTTCTGATAAAATCGATAATTCCGCCATTATATCCCGCTATTCCAGCTTATATCAGAAAATTTCCGCTGTTTTTGAAATTAATTTAGAAAAATTTTCAGAAAATATATTGACATTCTCTGAAAACTCTGGTATAATGAAAAGCGTACGCAGACGATTCGGCCGCCACCGTCGTCCTGCGGGACGAGTCTTTCGCAACCCAATGTCAACAAGGAACCGGAATGCGGCAGGTCCGCCCGGTTCCGGAAAGTCAACCGATGATGAAATCGAATTCCTCTTTGCTTCCGGCCGGAATCTGGCCGCCCGCGCTGACCGCGTTCACCCCCGCCGGGGAGCTGGACATGGCCGGGAACCGCGCCCTGTTCGAACAGTATGCCGCCGCCGGGGTGGACGGGCTTTTCGTCACCTGCCTGACCGGGGAACTCAACTGTCTGTCGATCGATGAGATTCTCCGCCTCAACCGCCTCGCGGTCGAAGTCGCCGCCGGACGCTTCCCGATCGTCGGCGGGGTGATGCCGGCCGAGGGCGGCATCGACGCGATCGCCCGCGACGCCGTGCGTCTCGCCGAAACCGGCGTCGCCGCCGTGGTCGTACTGGTTTCGCAACTGGCCGGGCCCGACGAGAGTGACGACCGGCTGCTGGCCAATGCCGAACGGCTTCTGCAACTCACCGGCGACTTGCCGCTCGGGCTTTACGAATGCCCCAAACCTTACCACCGGCGGCTCGAGGAAGAGACGCTGGCGCGACTGGCGGCGACCGGGCGTTTCCTCTTCTTTAAAGACACCTGCTGCGACATCGCGCGAATCCGGCGTCGGATCGAGCTGATTCACGGAACTCCGCTGCGGCTCTACAACGCCAATGCCGCCACGCTGCTCGACTCGTTCCGGGCCGGGGCCGACGGCTATTGCGGCGTCGGGGCGAATTACTATCCCGAACTCTTCCGGCAGCTGTGGCAGCGGCGCAGTCTCGCGGAGGCGGACGAGATTCAGCACTTCATCGCCGCCAACGATTCGCTGGCCGATCTCGGCAAGGCCTACCCGGTTTCGGCGAAATACATGATGCAGCTGTTCGGAGTGCCGATGTCGCTGCGCTGCCGGATCACCGAGCGGAGCATCGCGCCCGCCGACTGCGAACGGCTGCGGCAGCTCGACGCCGAGGCGGAGGGGCTGATTTCCCGCTTTTCTCCGGCGGCGGCGGCGGAGACCGCTTGAAAAAACGCAAAGCGCACGTATTGTTTACAAACGAAAACCATGCAACATTCGGGGCAGGATGGGCAAGAAGATTCCGATCAGTAAAATCGCAGCCGAAGCGGGCGTCTCGCTCTCGACGGTTTCGCGGGTGTTGAACCAGCGAACCGGCGTTTCACCTGAGCTCGAAGAGGCGGTCCGGGCGGCCATCAGCCGGGCCGGCGGAGACGCCGCCGCGATGGGGCGCATCGGCGGAGGCGTCCGGAAACTCCGGTACGGCACGATCGCGCTCCTGCTGCTGGCGGAAGATTGTTTCCTGCCCTATTCCTCGGTCGCCCAGAAGAGTTTCCGCGGGGTGATCCGCGCGGCGCGGGAGAACCAGCTCGGCTGCCTTTACAGCGTGATCCGTTCCTGCGACGACCTTCCGGCGCAGATTCGCGAGCACAAAGTGGACGGGCTGATCCTGGCCGGGCAGACGCCGGACCGTGCGCTGGTCGAAGCGCTCTCGGGGTTTCCCGCCTGCTGGATCACGTCGCACAGCGAGAACGGCGACTCCGCGCTGGCAGGGAACGACCGCATCGCCCGGCTCGCCCTCGATTACCTGACCGGGCGGGGGCATCGCCGCCTGGCCTATGTGAATGCGCTGCCGGAGATTACCGCCATTCGGGCGCGGGGTGAATTCTTCCAGTTTTTCGCCCAACGCCGCGGCGTTCCGGTCGATTTCCATGTCGCGGAGCGGGCGGCGATCGATTTTTCGGCTTCCGACCCGGATGTGGCCGCACTGGAACGCTCACTCGAAACGCTGATCGCCCCCTGCCTCTCCGGAACGGAACGGCCGACGGGGTTCTTCGTGCCGATGGATTTCCAGCTTGCGCTGCTTTACCGGGTGCTTGCCCGGCTGGGCGTCAGGCCGGGCCGCGACCTTGACCTGATCGGCTGCGACGGGGAGCTCGGTTTGCTGGCCGGACTTTCGCCGCGCCCGGCGACGATTGAAATTCCCGGCGACGCGATCGGGCGGCAGGCGGTGGAACAGCTGCTCCAACGCCTCAACGACCCCGAGCGCGGCTCGCACCGCATCGACATCGTCATCGAACCCCGCCTGATCGCAGGCGACGAGTGAAGCAATCGGCACCGGCACCTCGCCGGTCCGGAGCCCGGGGAGCGAAGCGTTACAGGTTTCTCACGTTTTTCAGGTCATCCAGCGACTTCGACGCATCCTGATAATGCTTCTTCTGGCGGCAGCGATAGTAGATCGCAAACAGGATTCCGGGGAGAACGCCGCCGATATGGGCCATGTAGGCCACCCCGCCGGTCGCGGATGTCGAAATCGCCGCCGCGACGACCTGGAGAATCAGCCAGATGGCGAATGCACTCCAGGCCGGAATCGCAAACCAGTTGCGGCCGGACAGGAGGGCAAAGATCAAACCCCTGGCCCACAACAGGAAAGACAATCTCACTTTGGGGAAGCAGAAGGCATAACAGGCGATCACCCCGGAGATGAAGCCGCTGGCGCCGACGCAGGGAATCGTCGAACGGGGATCGAACAACGAGTGCAGAAGCGTGGCGCACAACCCCGAGGCGACCAGCAGGACAATATATTTGAAGCGCCCGAATTCATCCTCGACGTTGTCGCCGAAAATCATCAGGAAATAGAGATTCCCGATCAGGTGGAGAATTCCGCCGTGCAGAAACATCGACGTGAGAATGGTCAGCCCGCCGTGGCGCGACCACTGTGCCGGGATGAATCCCCAGTTGTCGATCACCCCATCCAAATTGCCGAACGTCAGAGCGAAAACGACCAGACACACGGCAGTGATGATCCAGGTGATGATCGGCTTGCGGCGGCACCCCGGGGCGTCCAGCTCCACCGGCATGCCGAGCAGGGCGGCAAGATACTTCCAACCCTCGTCCGGAGCGCCGTCATCGAAGCCGGCCGCCTTCTCCACCGCTTCGACCTGCCGCATGGCCAGCACTTCCCGGGCTTTCGGCGGAACGACCTCCCCGGGTTTCGGCAACGGAATCCGGCCCAGTTCGCCGGGGTCAAACCAGACCAGACGGCAGGCGCAGCAGATATCCAGCTCCAGCGCCATGCCGGAGAGCGGCAGGGTCACCCGCCGCATCGTCTTGCCGCAGGAGGTGCAGACCGGCCCGACCTGCGAATACCCGTACTGTGCGGTATGCCAGAGCATATTGGCGAAGTTGGGGTCGGCGCAGAGAGTCCTGAGGCCGGAGATGGTCATGATCCGCCCGCCGCACCCCGGACAGCGGAAATCGATCACCTTCTCGTAGAACTCTTTCGCCAGTTCCGTACCGCAGCTCGGACACTTCATCCCCAACGACTCCCGGTTTGATTTGACCAACAGAAGTTAAAATATCATGCAAAGGATCGATTGCAAAACCGGATTTCAAGGAAATAATCAAAAGGAAGCCTCTCCCGAGGCCGCTTATATGCGATGCCTATTTTTTGCCCAAGGCTTTGTCGTATTCTGAAAACGGGGTAAATAGCAATGCATGGATGATCGGATCTTTGGCGTTGAAACCGTTTGCGTCAAAATAATAAAGACTTCCCTCTTTTCTCAGGGGCAAAGGCCGTGGCCCTCCTTTGTATTTGCCGTCATGAAAATATCTGGAATGCATGATCAGAAAATATCGTCCCCGGTATTCCACAAAGTAATTCAAAGAAAAAGTGCGCGTCTTTTCATTGCCGGCCCGCCAGGCGTTCAAAAGAAGTTCCTTTCTCTCTTTGCGAGTCGACTTCACACGGTTACAATAATCATCAAAGTTGACTGTCAGCTTTTCGAACTTATCCCAGTCCGCAGTATTGACGGCCACAAAATATTCGTTGAAAATTTTCTCAGGGCTGTCAAGTCTCTCAAATTTGCTTGCCGTTAAAAATTCATAATCAAGATTTGCTTCACACCTCTTGATCCTGATGTTCAACCCCTCCACCGTCAATGGGATCATATCGTTTTCCGCAGGTATTGCCTCGACCGCAGGCTCCGTCAGGCTGACACGTTCCTCTCCGTAAGCAGATATCACAATGCCGCAAATGACAGCCGGCAGGGAAACCATTGACAATATCGTCTTCCGCATATTCGGTCTACTCCAAAAAACCAACACCATGTGTTAAAATCTCAAACCCTCATGACTACGGCACTGGTTGCCGCAAAAGCCGACATTGCAGATTTGCAGCTCATGCGAGTAAAGAAACATATCATCATTCAATTAAATTTGCAACTGTTTCACAAATTCGTGAAAAAGCTGCTCATTTCAGCCGAAATGAGCAGCAAAGAACGCACGCGGCACTGTCGAACGCAGCGAAGCGAAAGCCCTCTGCCGCGCGTTTGGAAATCAGTGCTTTTTGTAACCGCACTTCGGGCAAACGCCATCGACCAGCGTCACGCCGCACAGCGGACACCGATCAATTGTTCCAACCGGGGTGTAGTCCTGCGTGGCGGCATTGACGCCACTGGTAAAGGTGATCTTGGCGATATTGAGCTTGTCTTTCAAAAGCTCATAAATCATTTTGATCATACCTTCGACCGTCATGGTTTCTTTGGTAACCACCAGCCGTGCATCCGGATAGGCGGTGGCAAGTTCGGTCTTAAACGCTTCGCCCTTCATTTTATTGGAGGGCGCGCCATCCTTGATTCCCTGTTTTTCATAAACTCCGAGAATGGCGGGAAGCAACGGGTCGTCTTCGCGCAGAATCAGTGCATGGTCGAAGTTTTTCAGCACCTCCCAGGCAACCTTCTGAATTTCATTGCAGGGAAAGACCATGTTGACACCGGGGTTGACGGAATCTTCGACTTCTATAGTCACCTTGCCGGTGTGACCGTGCAGATATTGCGCCTCGCCCTGGAACTTGTAGAACCTGTGGGCATACTGCAAATCGAACGTGGTGAAACTTCTCATGATTGCTCCTCCTGTGGGTTATTGCCATAGAAGCACCGTGCTCCTATTTCAAGGCTCCTCGTTTTTACTCGCCGGCTTGCCGGATGAATGCTGTTTTTCTTTGTGCGCAGAGGCGCACTTCGGGCACAGTCCGACAAGCCTGATCTCCATATGCTGTACTTGCCGTGCCAGCAATTCGGACGGAATTTGCGCCCCGTCCGGCCAATCAAAATCAGAAATTTCACCGCAGCTTTTGCAAATGAAGTGTCCATGCGCACCGACGCGACAATCGTAGCGCGCATTGTCAATATGATCGATACGTTCAATAATACCATACTCCGAGAGTTCATTGAGAATACGGTATACGCTTTCGCGTGAAATCGCCGGCTGGCTGCGACGCACCGCATTCCAAACGGTATCCACATCCGGATGCGAATGATTCTGCTGCAAAAATTCATAAACAGCCAGACGCTGAGGCGTGCACTTCCAGCCCGTACGTCTGCACAGCTCCTGAAATCGATTTTGAACGTCGCTTTTCATGATTGCCAAACCACCTATTCATATGTTAAATATAAATAAATATAACATGCATTTAAATTTTATCAATCCTTTTTCCAAAGAAAGTGACAAAATCGCAGAATCAACAGGGAAGAACGAAATAAAATGCGACAAATATCTGGCGCGCAAGAAAATCCATTGTCGCCCCCTTTCGCTCTGATTTTCCCCGCCCGCAAACAAGGCCGCTCTCTCCCGCCCCCACGGGTTGCCCGGCGCCCGCCGAGACATTTCAGAATCCCGCGGCGTATCCGTTCCGCGTTCGCTTGCAATTTTCCGCAGAGCGGCTATACTACTTTTGCACAGTTACAGGGAAAAACTTCGAAAGCGCGATATGGTATTGAATATTTTCAACGGGGACTGCGCCTGCGACGCGTGGCGGAAGTCCGGCGGAACTTCTCCGGCGCTGGTCTGGCGTGAAAGCTACCTCGAGGGACACATCCCCGGGCCGGATACCCCGCTTGACGAATTCGAGCGAATCCGAGCGGAAGAACTCCACAAACTCATGCCGGAACTGAACGAGGAAAAACTGTTCTCCTTCCTGCGTTCCCTCGACCGGACCGTCGCCGGGCTTTCGGCGGACGATTCCGCAATCCTCTGGTTTGATGGTTGTATGTACGACCAGATCATGCTCTCCCGCATCCTCTTTGTGATGAACGGCACGCCCGCCGCCGTCCATCTGGTCTGCGAGGATGTCGCCTGGGGAGACTCCCCCGAGCTGTTCGCGAAGAACCGGGACAGCGCCCTCCGCCTGACTCCGGACGACATCGCGCTTTACGCCTCCGCGTGGAAAGCGGTTACCGAAGGCCCCGAGTCGCTCCGGCGGCTCCTTGCGGAGAAGAAGGTGGAACGCTTTCCCTTTCTCGCCAAAGCGCTGACCCGATACCTGGAGGATTTCCCCGGCGCGGACGGCCTCGGCAGAAGCGAACGGCAACTGCTCGAAATCATCCGTTCAGGCAAACAGACCGGCCCCGAAATCTTCCGGGCGTTCGGCGAATGCGAAGAACATCCGTTCATGGGAGATACCATGTGCTGGCGGATGCTGGAGAAGCTGGAAGAAAAGGGACTCGTCGCCATCCAATCCGACGGCGAAGAGAAGCGCTACCGCCTCCGCTGAATTTCCGCACGCCGGGCGGTGGCTGGCCGCTTACTTTTTATATTTCCTCTTTTGACTTCTGCGGAAATCGTCAAAACTGCCCCCGGGGTTCTGTTTGATAAACTCCTGGAAATCCTGAAACGTATATGGCGTACCGTCGGAGAAAATGTAGTTGGCGCCCCAATCAAATTTTCCGATGGACTCCCGGTTGTTTTTCGAGTACCCGGAAGAACATCCGTATACAACCAGAACTTGCGTTTCATAAAAAACGAAAATGATTCCGCGTCCGGATTTATCCGTAAATTGCTTCGGGACATCAATCTCTACATCTTTCCAATATCGGTTTACCGATTCACCTCTCCTGACTTCCCAGTGCAATCTGACCTGCGGCAATGGCCTGTGGGTGAAAGAGTCCACCGTTTTGGTGCCTTCGATGCTCTTGTTCGAGGGGACCCCCAGTTGAGGGGAACTCGAATACAACATGAAAGGGGTCAGGAACAATTGCGCATCCGGCATCGCATTGGTGATTCCGACGGAATAGTGATAGCGCCCCCCGAAACAGACGTTGCAGACGGATACAATACAGAAGAGAGCAAAGAGGATGGTACGGAATTTCATGACAAATATCCTAATTGTTGTTTGAATTTCTTATCGCTGCCGGTCAGATCCGGCGTTCGTCGCACTCGCTGTTCCTCACCGTCCCGTGTGACAGGCGAAAATTCCTTATATCTTTTCATTTTTCCTCTTTCGGAGTTTGACAATCCTTCCAAGCCGGAATATCTTTAATCAAGCCGGAAATCCGCAAAGGGCGGTTTCCGATTGATTCCAGGAACCAGAATGAAGGAAGAGAAGAATGAAAAAACTCTTGTTGCTCGCTGCGGTTGCCACCCTTCTCGGCACGCTCACCGGTTGCGGCTCCCTGCGCACCCCCTCCAGCGGCCAGAACAGTAAGAACGTCTATTACTACACGTTCTTCGGTATCTCCATCGAAAGCGCGGTGTACGGCGACGGCGTTATCGTTGACAAGAAATAACGATATTGCTTCCCTGAAAGCTCCCGGCAACGGGAGCTTTTTTTTGTGCCGGCATCTCACGACAAACCTGGCGAAGCCGGAGCACCGTCACCGATGCGGGTGTCGTAACTCCAATTGAGCAGCGCCTGACGCTGTTTGAGGCGGCAGTCGGGGTCCCCGGGAGCGCAGAATTTCTGAATCTGGGCGAGGTGGCGCACCATCGCGCGCCAGCGGGCGATCTGGCGTTCGTCGTCCTCCCCGCGCCGCCCCATGTAATAGCGGCAGTACCACTGGAACCAGCCGCGCGGATCGTCCGGGTGAATCCAGCCTTTTTCCCGCCAGTAGGCGAGCGGCATCGAGGCGTTCACCCCAAAAAAGTTCAGCTCCGGCACGTGCCGCTCGTGGCAGAGCTTCGCGTTCTCGAACCAGTCGTCGGGGAATTCCGCCGTGCAGTCGGTCATGTACCGCCCGCCGAACACGCCCAGTGTCAGCATCTCCTTCGGCGTGAGCTGCGGCGCGAATCCGGAATGGAAACGTTCGCCCGGCGGCTCCGTGCGAAGATAGCGATAGTTGTTCTGCATCAAGTCGTTGACGACAATTTCCCGTTCCGTCATACTCCCCTCCTCATCCGTAAAGTTGACCGAGGATGTCCCAATAGGTCTGCTTCTCCAGATACTCCTTGCGGTATTTGCGGACGTAGTGGCGCAGGAGCGTCAGCGGAACCGCGATCTGGAGCCGGCCGTTCCGGTAGGATTCCAGCGCGTCGAGCACCTCCTCCTTCTCCCATCCTTCAAGCTCGTTCTTGAAGTAGCCGAGAACGTGCTGCATCACGTTGACGTGTTTGCTCACCGTCGGGAGATATTCGAGCAGTTCGTCGAGCTTGGCCCGGTAGGCGTCGGCGTCGCCGGATTCGACGATCCGGCCGAGTTCGGCATAGCGGCCGGGGGAGTGACTCATCAGCGTCAGCTTGTGAAGCGACTGAAAATCGGAGAGCCATTTGCGGGTGCGCGGCACTCCGTCGCCTTCATGCCAGCGCTGCGCGGTGAAAATCCGGTTCAGAAACCGCTCGCGCAAAAAACGGTCGTTGAGCATCCCCTCCTCGATCACCGGGAGACGGGGAAAACGGTCGACGAACGCCCCGGCGAACAACCCCCGCCCGGTCCGGGACGGGACGCCTTTGGAGTTGTAGACCTTGACCCGGTCGAGTCCGCTCGACGGGGAATCCTTCTTGAAGATGAATCCGTCGAGCTCCTCGGTTTCGAGCTCATCGAGGCGATTGGAAACATAGCGCCGCATCTGTTCGGTGAGGTCCCGTTCGGTGCGGATGGTCACCAGCCGCGGGCAGTCCGGCTTCCCGACCAGCCGCATCGCCTCGCGCGGAACCGGCAGCCCGCACTCGACCTCGGGGCAGACCGGGACGAACTCGGCATACTCCGCCAATTCCTCGCAGATGAAGCGGTTGCGCTGGTGCTGCCCGTCGTAGCGGACCGGCTCACCCAACAGGCAACTGCTGACCCCCAACCGGATTTTTTTCATGATGACTCCCGAACGATTGTATGTCTGGAGAAACCATATCACCGTCGGGTGAAATTTACAAATCGATTATTTTATTTTTACCGCCTGCGGGATTCAAACAGAGACAGGCAATGCGGAAAGTTGTTCGCGGCATTCGTCGACCAGTTCGGCGATCAGCTCTTTGACTGATGTGATCCGGTCGATCCGGTGGGCGTTGGAGCCGCAGGTGACGAATCCTTCGGACAACCGGCCGATGGAGGCGTTCTTAAGCGCGTTGGCGATGCAGTACGGGGAACTGTCCGGCACACAATTCCGGAGGCAATGGTAATTGCAGCGGAACGGCGTCTTTTCTCCATTCAACACTTTTTCCACAAAGGCATTGCGGATCACCCGAAGCGGCAGTTTGACCGGACTTTCCATAATGACGATATCTTCTTTGGCGCAATCGAGATAGGCCTGCTTGTACAGCGGCGAGGCGTCGCATTCGTCGGTGCAGACGAAACGGGTGCCCATCTGCACGCCGGAAGCGCCGAGTTTCAGGAACCGCGCAATGTCGCTTCCGGTGAAAACGCCGCCGGCCGCGATGACCGGAATCCGCACGTCATGTTCGGCTTCCACCGTTTTCACGTAGTCCAGCACTCCGGAGACGACGGATTCCAGCGTAATCGGCACTCCGGAAATTTCCCGCATGGAGAATCCCAGATGGCCGCCCGCCGAAGGGCCTTCCACCACCAGCGCGTCCGGCAGTCTCCGGTATTTCTTCCACCAGGTGCGGCAGATGATGGAAGCGGCCCGCGCCGAAGACACCACCGGAATCAGTTTGGTTTCAGTGGACGGCACCAATTCCGGCAGCTTGAGCGGAAGCCCCGCGCCGGAGATGATCGCGGCGACGTTCTCTTCCTCCGCCACCCGGACCAGGTCCTCGTAGTTGCTGAGGGCGCACATCACATTCACGGCGATGGGGTTGCGCGTCAGCGTCCG
The DNA here is from genome assembly GCA_964435365.1 of uncultured Victivallis sp. Lineage (GTDB taxonomy): Bacteria > Verrucomicrobiota > Lentisphaeria > Victivallales > Victivallaceae > Victivallis. The sequence goes on from CAYSZM010000031.1 coordinate 27,080, forward strand.
GGCTTTTCTCAGAATTTTCCGCAGCCCCTGCGCCGACCAGTCGCGGTAGTTCAGTCCTTTCCGGTCGGCGTCTTCACCCGCGCCGACAGCGGCGACGACGCCGAGGGCGCCTTCGTTCGAAACCGCGGCGGCAAGCCGGGAGGAGGATACCAGTACGCCCATTCCCCCCTGAATGATCGGAGGGTTGATATGCAATCCGCCGATCACCAGATCCGGCAGTTCCACAGTTTGATCCATGATAAATCCTTTGACATTGACAACACACTCGCCGCATTCCATCGGAATCCGAAGAGCGTGCGGCCTCTCTGCGGAATGTCGCGGGCCGCCGGTGAAGGGGGTTCGCCTGCTGGGAAAGGGATTAACAGAGCTGGATCACCATCAGAAAATGCATGATGCTGCCGCCCATGACGAACAGATGCCAGACAGTGTGGCTGTAAGGACGTTTGATCAGGTAGAAAATAACTCCGCATGTATAGAACAACCCGCCCGCGATGAGAAAGGCGAATCCCGCCGTCGTCATTGAGGCGAAGAGAGTGCGGATAATCAGAACGCACAGCCAGCCCATGCAAAGATACAGAGCCAGCGACAATCCGTGAAATTTCTTCATCGAAACGCATTTGACCGAAATTCCCGTCACAGCCAGGGCCCAGGTGATCGAAAGCAGCGTCCACCCTTTCCAGCCGCCGACGGCGAGGAGCATCAAAGGGGTGTAGGTTCCGGCGATCAACAGGTAGATCGCGCAGTGGTCCAGCCTCCGGAAGAACAGCTTCCACCGCATGTCGCGGACCGCGTGATAGATGGTGGAGCTCAGGTACATGGCGAGCAGCGTCCCGCCGTAAATCGTAGTCGCGGTCAGCGCCAGCCAGCCGGAACGCCCGGCCAGGATTCCCAACCCGACCAGCCCGGAGGCAGCGATCAAAGCCCCGACGGCATGGGTGAGCACATTGGCCCGTTCTTCGCCGCGGGAATAATGTTTCAACAGGACTTCGGCCCCGTCATCGGTCGGCATGGTGTTCTCCATTCCTGTTCGGCTGTTTCAGTAAAAACGGCTGGAAAGAATCTCCTTCCAGCCGTTTTCCTTCGTCAGCGGCGGAAGCCGCCCTGACGCTTGAAGCCGCCGTTGCCGCGGTCTTCGCGCGGCTTGGCTTCGTTGACCACGATTTCGCGGCCGTCGAGCGAGCGGCCGTTCAGGCCGGCAATGGCGGCCTTTGCTTCCGAATCATTGTTCATTTCGACAAACGCGAAGCCCCGGGGACGGCCGGTGTCGCGGTCCGTCGCCAGACGGACGCTGCCGACGTTTCCGTAAGCCGCAAATGCCGTGTTGAGTCCCTGTTCCGTCGTCGAAAATGCCATGTTTCCCACATAAATATTCATTTTGTGGTTCCTTTCCGCGGAATTCCTGTCCGCATGTTGTTCTGCTTCCTCATCGGACAAAAATTGGTTTGCTGTCGGAATGACGCGGCGGTTTGCCCGGGAGAGCATGGAGAAAGCAATGCAAGACCCAGCGGGGAATCCACTTTGAAGGAATCCGGATTTTCGGGAAATCGAAGAAACTGACCGAAGAACAAATTTTTATCGAACTTTCAAGGATGCATGTGTCATCAACGGCAACTCCGAATGAGCCGCCGCTATTATGCATTCCGGTTTGAAAGCATACCATCAATATACGCGGCCGGCCGGACAATAGCAAGCGCAATTTGGAAAATAGATTGAAAATAAACGATTTCCGCAAAAAAACAGCCACTCGACGAGAGACAGTCCCCACTTCGAATCAGCTGCGGAACCAGCCGGTGGTCCGGTTGGCGATGCGCACCAGAATCAGCATCACGGGGACTTCGACCAGGACTCCGACGATCGTCGCCAGCGCCACCGGCGAGGCCGCGCCGAACACCGCGATCGCCACCGCCACCGCCAGCTCAAAGAAGTTCGACGCCCCGATCATCCCCGCCGGAGCCGCCACGTCGTGCGGCAGTTTCATCCAGCGGCACGGCAGATAGGCGATGAAGAAAATCAAAAACGTCTGGAGGATCAGCGGAATTGCGATCAGCACGATGTGGAACGGGTTGGCGAGAATCACCTGCCCCTGAAACGAGAAGATGATGACCAGCGTCAGCAGCAGCCCCGAGATGGTGATGTTGCTGAATTTCGGGAGGAATTTTTTCTCGAAATAGTCCAGCCCCCGCCGCGCGACCACCGCATGCCGGGTGATGACTCCCCCAGCCAGCGGAATCACCACGAACAGCAGCACCGACAGGATCAACGTGCTCCACGGCACCGAAACATCGCTCAGCCCGAGCAGGAATTTGACGATCGGAATGAATGCAACCAGAATGATGAGATCGTTGGTCGCCACCTGCACCACCGTGTAGGCGGGGTTCCCGCGGGTGAGATGGCTCCAGACGAACACCATCGCCGTGCAGGGCGCGGCACCGAGCAGAACCGCCCCGGCCAGATAGTCGCGGGCCAGTTCCGGCGTGATCCAGTTGCGGAAGATCACGTAGAAGAACAGCGCCGCGATCCCGTACATGGTGAACGGCTTCACAAGCCAGTTCACCACCCAGGTGACGAAGAGGCCCTTCGGATTTTTGCCGACGTTGCGGACGCTCTCGAAATCCACCTTCATCATCATCGGGTAGATCATCAGCCAGATCAGCACCGCGATCGGAATCGACACCTGTTCGTATTCGAACCGGCCCAAAAACGCCGGAACTCCCGGCAGAAACCGGCCGATCAGCACCCCGGCGATCATGCAGAGAATCACCCAGACGGTCAGATACCGCTCAAAAAAGCCGATTCCGGCAAATTCCTGTTCTTTCATCGAATCCCTCTTTCGTTTTCCACTTCGTTTTTTTCCGCATAGCGGGCCAGTACTTCGAGCAGCAGCGCCGTCGAAATCATGTCGATCGCAAAAATTCCGATCATGATCGCGATCTGGTACTGGATCGCCGTCATCGGCGTCGATCCGCCCAGCAGCTGGCCGGTCATCATGCCGGGGAGCGAGACGATCCCCAGCGTCGCCATGCTGGCAATCTGGGGCGAGATCCCCGCCCGCAGCGCGGTCTGCATAAAAGGCAGCAGCGCCTCGTTCCGGTTCGCCCCGTAGAGCAGCCGCAGTTCGTATTCCGCGCGGTTGTCGCGCATCTGGCGGAAAAAGCGCTCCAAAACCACCACGTTGCCGCGGAGCGAATTCCCCAGCAGCATCCCGCCGATCGGAATCAGCAGCGCGGCGTCGGAGGCGCTCTTCCCGGTGATCAGAAAGATAAAGTAAAAGAGCACGGCCAGAAACGAGCCGGTCAGCGCCGCGAACGCCGCCGGGAACATCACCCGGACCGGGAGTTTGGCCTGCCGCAGCGTCGTCCACGCCGCGACGGCGGTCATGACGAGCACCCATAGCAGATTGACTACAAACGAGTTCCACTGGAACACGCAGCGCAGATAGAGCCCGACCAGCAGCAGCTGTACCGACATCCGCGCCACCGCCCACAGCGTGTCGCGCACGATCGCCAGCCGGTAGCGCATCGACAGCAGCAGGACCGGCAGCAGCAGCAGATAGACGGCCGCCATGCCAAGATAGCTCAGTTCGACGGCGTGATTCATGGCCCGACCTTTCGCAAGAGGTGATTCTCCATCCGGTACTCGACCGGGAAGGCGCTCCGGAACACGGGGTCGTGGGCGACCGCCAGCATGGTCACCGGGAGCTCCAGAAGAACGCCGATCACTCTGTCCCGCGAATCGCCGTCCAGCGCCGCGGTGATTTCGTCGGCGAGAACGATGTCCCGGTTCATCAGCAATCCGCGCGCAATGGCGACCCGCTGCTTTTCGCCGCCGGAGAGACGCGCAGCGGGCTGGTCGAGAAGGGTTTCGGCAAGTCCCATGCGGTCTAGCGTTTCGGCAATTTTCTCCGGGCCGGGCCGGAGACGGGCGTTAAGTTTGAAGGTGAACGGCAGAAGCAGGGCCTCGCGCACGGTTTCGCCGCCCATCACCGGCTCCTGCGCGAGGAACACGATGCGTTGGCGGATCGCCCCGAGCGTCGCGGCGGAGAGGCCGACCCCGTCGATTTCAACGGTTCCGGCGTCGATCCCGTGCAGCCCGACCAGGGCGCGCAAAAGCGAGGACTTGCCGCAGCCGGAGGCCCCGGTCAGCACCGCCTTCTCCCCCTTCCCAAGCTCGAAGGATGCGCCGGAACACAACATCCGGTCCGCCGCCGAGAGGGTCAGATTTTCCACCCTGATCATGATTTCGATTCAATCCTTTGCCGGAAGGCTCTCCGGCAGCGTTTCGATGAACGCCTTGATCTGATCGCGCACCTGCCGGTAACAGTCGAGTTTTTTCTCTTCGGTCAGACACTTCTCGGCCAGCCGCGGCGGATCGTCGAAGCCGACATGAACGACCTTGGTTCCGCCGGGGAATACCGGGCAGTTCTCGTCGGCATGCCCGCAGACCGTGACGACATAATCGAACTCGATGTCGGCCAGCTCTTTGACGAGCTTGGAGTGATGGCCGGAAATATCCACACCGGCCTCCCCCATGACCCACACCGCGCGCGGATTCATCCCGTGGGTTTCGATTCCGGCGGACCAGGCTTCGATCTCTTCGCTTTTGAGTGCGCGCGCCCAGCCCTCGGCCATCTGGCTGCGACAGCTGTTGCCGGTGCAGAGGAACAGGATTCGGAGTTTCCGGCAGGCGCCGGCCAGGCATTTGGAGTCTTTCACCAGGTGCCGCAGGTCGGCGACAACGAGCGGGTCCCCGGTGAGATGGGTTTCCGCCCAGAGGAGAATCTCCCGGACCGTCGCATCGGCGGAGTCGCCGGGGAGCCGGTAATAGGTCCATTTCCGTTCCCGGCGGCATTCGACCAGCGACGCCTGTTTCAGGATCGCCATGTGTTTGGAGACCGTCGAAGGCGCCAGCCCGAGAAGGTCGATCAACCGGCACACGCAGAGTTCGCCGTTGCGCAACAGCATCAGCGCCCGGAGCCGGTTTTCGTCCGACAGCGCTTTGGCAATGTTCAGGATCTTTTCCATTTTCTTCTCCTTATTTCGTCAATTCGCCACATAACGAAATATAGATGAAACAGACGGATTTTCAATCGGGGTAACAAAATTCTAACCGAAAATAGTCCGAAAGTTGCGGTTGACTGTCGCCGAGGGGTCATGTATAGTACGGAGAAACAGGGAGGCCGCTTGATGAATTCGTACCGGAAAATCGATCTGGAAACCTGGCCGCGGCGGGAGCTCTTCGCGTTTTACCGCTCCTTCGACGCGCCGTGCTACAACCTCACGGTCAAGGTCGAGGCGGAGCCGATCCAGGCGTTCGCCAAAGCGCGCGGGGAGTCGTTCTTTTTGCTCTGTCTCTACGCGATTCTGCGCGCCGCCAACGCCGTGCCGCAGCTCCGCCAGCGGATCATCGGGGGCGAAGTGGTCGAATTCGAGCAAATCGCGGCGATGACCCCGATCATGACCGAGTCGGAGATGTTCCGCCAGGTCTGGTGCGAATACGAGCCGGATTTTTCGACGTTTCGGGACCGCGTCGCGCCGGAGGTCGAACGGGCGAAGCGGAGCCTCCCCTCCCCGCTCGTCGAACACGGCGAAGACTTCCTCTGCGCAAGCTGCGTGCCGTGGACGCACTTCGAATCGATCACCCAGGCCGAATACGGGTTTCACCAGACGATCCCGATCCTCACCTGGGGCAAGCTCCAGGACGGCCGGATTCCGATCGGAATCAAGCTCAACCACTGCTTCGCGGACGGCCTCCACGTCTCCCGCTTCTTCGCCGCCATAGAGCAAGGCTTCACCGCCCCGGAAACGCTTCTAAATCACTGACGCAGAAAGAAGTAAACCGGCCCGCAAACGTTTCCGCCCAATTCAAAAGCGCGGTAGGCGCCGCGCAGCGGATGTGAGAGAACCGCACGGTTCGGCAAAGCCGAAGCGGGCGGCAAGGAGC
>CAYSZM010000032.1:0-32854 GCA_964435365.1 uncultured Victivallis sp.
GCACCTGGTATGCGGCGTGGCAGGCGATGGCCCGCATCCGGCTCGGCCAGCCGGAGGAGGCGCTGAAACTGCTGGAGCAGGCGGCGGAGAGCACCGGCTGCTTTTCGGAAATCTTCGAGATCTACGAAACCGGAAGCCATCCGTGGTTCACCACGGCGGAAGGGCTGTTTGTGCGCGCCGTCAATGAACTGCTGACTTCGTCGCCCCCGGCGGCGTGGCGCAATGTCCGCTTCCGCCTGCCGCGAAAACGGGAGGTCGATTCCGGCGCGATGAGCCTGGAGCCGTCCCTGTAAAAATGAAGGGAGTCCCCGGATGGCGGAGTGCCGCCGGTTCAGGGGAATCCCTTCTTTCTCTTACTTTCTGTGTTCCTTCGCCTGTTTTTCGTCTTCGGTGAAAACCGCGGTGTCCACCAGCGAAACGTGTCCGTTCACCCGGCCGTCGTCCAGCGGGTTGTCGATCCGCGCCTTCAGGTCGCGGAACATCCGGCGCAGGTCGATCAGGCCGCCGATCGAAAACCAGACCATGCTGATTGCGGCGATGATGCACGGAATCACCAGGTTCACGAGCAGGAAATAGTAGCTCCAGTATTGAATCGGCCAGGGCGAAAGCCAGTTCCACAGCAAAATGCCGACGAAACAGAGGAGGAAACTGTAAACGAACGAGAAAAAGAACACCGACCAGGCGATGATTTTGTCTCCCCGCGTATAGTTCTCGTCAATGCCGATCAGTTTGACCAGCGAACCCCAGACGCTCTGCTTTTTCGGAACCGCCACTTTTTCATTCGGGTCCCGGTAAATGCCGCGATGCAGCATGCGCTCGAGGTTGAAGGGCTCCTTCATGGTCAGGAACGAGACGGAACAATAGGCGATGATGCCCAGAACCATCGAGAGGAAAAAGATTTCATTCGAGTTGATCGGGAATTTCACCGGGTCCATCTGCCAGACGACATAGGGCGCCAGCGGCGCGGAGACGGTCTCCAGCATGGTCCCCACCGGGCCCGCCCAGCCGTGCAGGGCGAGGAACGGATACAGATAATCCGCCCAGCTTCGCTGCATCAGCACTCCCCCGCCGGATATCACGACACCGGTGATCAGGGAGGCAAAAGCTCCCGCCGTGGTGCCGAACCGGGTGTACAACCCGCCCACCATCACCGGGCCGGCTCCACCCAGCCAGATGCTTGTCGTGATGACGCAGAACAGATTGATGTAATCAAGCTGCGCCATGAAAAACGAACCGCAGAAGAAGATGATTCCAATTCCGATTGTCGCCATTCGCAGGCAAAACACATGCATTTTCGGGGTAAACGGCGTTTTGCGCAGCGGCAGAATGATGTCCTGCACAATGGTGATGGCTCCCGAGAATATCCGGCTGTCGTCGGTCGAAATCATCAGCATGACCATCAGCAGGGCAAACAACCCCAGCAATCCGACGGGCAAAATCGAGCGCATGGTCATCGGCAGCATCAACTGGTGGTAGAGCGTCCGGTACTCCTGGAACCGGGCATTGCCTTCCCCGTCGTTGCCCAGCGCCTGATGCGCGGCCTGCAGGTAGGGAGTGTCCAGATTCCGGTCCTGGGAGAGCGGCTCGTCGGTGCCGATGGCATGTTGATGCGCCGGGATATTCGCAATCGTCAGATTCAAATTCTGGCGCGTTGACGGGTCGACCACGACCTCTTCCGCCACCCGTTCCGAAATCGCGGTGCGGATTTTCCGGGCCTGGTCCGCGAAATTCGAATGATTCAGCACAGTCAGCAGAATCGCGCCGATCAGGAAATAGAAAACCGGAGCGAAACCGTTGCGCCAGGTGCCGAGGACTCCGGCCATTTTCTGTTCATGCGGGGTGCGTCCCGCCGTGGAAGAGCCCGCCCCCAGCCAGCTGGCCTGGTTCAGCACCTGCGTCATCAAAGTAACGATGAGCGCGAACAAGTTGAAGTCGCGCAACGAACTCAGGTCGTACGGGTTGAGAAAGCTTTCTCCGGAAACCCGGTCGGCCATGACCGGGGCGATCTCCTGCGACCATGAAAAATGGGTCAGCATGAAGATGACGAAAATGGCGAATACCGGATAGCACAGCAGCGATTGAACAGAGTCAGTGATGATAAGCGCCACCGTGCCGCCGCACCAGATGATGAAGAGCGCCAGCGTCAGCACGATAATGATTACCAGCGCAAAGGTCGAAATCTGAAATCCGAACAGCGATATTTTGTGGGGCAGCCCCAGAAGATAGATGAAGAACCGGGCTGAAACCGCCGGGACGATCATATTGCAGATGGTTTCCGAAAAGGTCCGCAAAGCCGAGGCGAACAGTCGCAGCGCCCGGTTGTAGCGCATTTCAAGGAACTGCCCGATGGAAAGGGAGCGGGTCTCCCGGTAGCGGTAAATGCAGTACCCGGTCAGCGCGAGGAGCATGCCGACGGGGATGGTGAGTTTCGACCAGAAACCGATGGCCATGCCGGTTTTGTAGTTGGCCTCGACCTGGGCGACCAGCGTGACGACGGCGAGCCCGTTTGCAACGTCGGCGACGGAGATCACATAACGGCCGCAGACACGGCCCGCCGCCAGAAAATCAGCAACGCCGTGAATATAGAGCCGCGAGTGGTACCCCATCCAGATAATGAAAGCAAGCGGGAGAATGACAATGGACCAATCGATATAACTCATACGCGCATTCTGAACTTTCTGAAATTTTACTTTGGAAAACGAACTGCCTTTGCTTTTTCGGAAGGCCCAACCCCAAACCCCGTCGGCTCTTTTGAACCCGCCGCGTCCCCCTCAGCCCTTCGCACCTCTCCGTCGAGGGAGGGTTGAAGAAACTGCTTCGCGCCGGAACAAGAATTCATCGACGTTGTCTGTTCGGCACCGCCTCTTCGGCCAGGCAGACTAAATCAATTTAAATAACTATATCATTGTTATCGACAAATTTCAAGTGCTGAAACAGAGGTTATGCCGCATTCTATTTCAACGCCCCTGCCGGCAGGCGGTGAAGACGGAGCCGCCGATGGCGCCAGGGGCATCCCGCGGAGGAAGAGAGAAGACAGAGAAACGGGTTGACGGAATCATCCGTCAACCCGTTTATGAGCTGCGCATTTGCGGTCGGACGAGGCCGTTCCTAATGTTTGCGGCCATCCCGCGTGGATTGCCGTTTGCGCAGCAGGAAGGAGACGGAGATTCCGGAGGGGCATTCGCCGCCGAGGCGGATCTTCTCCAGAATTTCCACCGCGTCGCGACCGATCTGCTCCGGGCGGATGTCCACCGACGAAAGCGGCGGGAAGGAGAACTCCGTGAAACTCGAATTGTTGCAGCCGATCACGGCCACATCGTCCGGGCAGCGCTTGCCGCTCTCGTGGAGGCGGTGCAGGACTCCCATCGCAATCAGGTCATCCATGCAGACGATGCCGTCGGCTCCGGCGGCCAGCAATTCCTCCGCCTCCCCGTAGCCGTTTTTCCCTTCCGCCTCGCGGAAGACAATCAGATTCCGGCGGGAGACCATTCCCGCCGCCTTCAGCGCTTCCTTGTATCCCGCCAGCCGGTCGGCCGTCAGCGTGAACGCCCGGTCCAGCCCGATGAAGCCGATTTTGCGGCAGCCCCGCTCCAGCAGGTGTTCGGTCATGGCCCGGCCGACCGCCACGTTGTCGTTGTCCACCCAGGGAATCCCCCGCATCGGCGCCCGGCCGATGGTCACCAGCGGCAGGCCCAGCTGCTTCAGCTCCCGCATCCGGTTCTCCGCCAGCATCGGGTTGGTGACGACCAGCCCGGCCAGCGTCCGGCTCCGCGCCAGCGTCATGAAAATCTCATCCTCTTCGCCCAGCAGCATCAGGGAAACCCCGGCCTTCCGCGCCGCCTGCCGCATTCCGCCGAGCAGATTGACCCGGAAATCGGTCTGCTGCCCTTCCGCGAATTTTTCCAGAATCACCCCGTAGACCAGCGTCTCCGTTCCGGCGGCGTCCGCCGGTTCGCCGAGAAAAGTCCCCTTGCCGGGAACGCGCAGCAGCAGCCCGGCCACCTCCAGCTCCTTGAGCGCCAGCCGCACCGTGGTGTGGCTGACGGAAAAGAGACGGCACATCTCGCGCTCGGAAGGAAGCATCTTCTCCCCCTTCTCCGCCATCTCGGCCATCATCTTCTTCAACCGCTCCACCAGTTGCTGGTAAAGCGGCTGCGGGGCGTCGCGCCGCACATCGGCGACAGGTCCGGATTTCATCGGCGTTTCATCCTTTTTTTATAAACATTGGCAACAGTTATAATTATATCGTCATATTCGAATTTTTCAAGGACAAATCAAAAAACAATTTTTTTCTCATTCCCTCTTGACATCGACCATCAAATGATATATAATATCGATAGTTTATAAACAGTTATTATGTATTCGGCAAAACAAAAAAGAAAACCAGCAGGGAGGGACGTTGAAAATGAAACGAAAAAATTTCACGTTGATTGAATTGCTCGTGGTGATCGCCATCATCGCCATCCTGGCGGCGATGCTGCTGCCGGCGCTGAACAAGTCGCGGAAACAGGCGCAGAAAATCAACTGCATCTCGAACCTGAAACAGATCGGGGGTTCCTCGCAGCTCTATTCCGCCGACTTCAACGGCTACATGCCGCCGGGGCAGAGCTATACGGCGGCGGCCTCCGACAACAACGCCTACTGGTATCAGCTGATCAACGGCTACATGGGCAAACAGAACCTGGACACCTGGCGGGACAACACGCAGATTTCCAAGGTGATGTACTGCCCCGCCGACAAGGGCGGCGTCAGCCTGCCCGACATGATCGGCTACGGCAAAAACGTCTATCTCCACCAGTGGAACGGCTGGGTCGACATCAACGACCCGCGCACCATGACGACGAAGATTTCGAAGATTCCCAATCCGTCGCGGCTGATCGCTTACGGCGACAACGCCAGCAGCTGGGAGGTTGCCTACGGTTCGCGGCCGTGGCTCTACTATCCAGAAGAAGACGTCAGCGCCGAAGGGGGCGGCAGCAAGAAAGAAAAGGAATTCTCCTTCCCGCGCCACGACGGCACGAAGAACCTGAGTTTCGTTGACGGACACGCCGCCTCGGCGCAGATCAACGCCATGCTCGCCGACTACCGCGACGAGCGCCGGATGTGGAGCTACAAGGGCGTGCTCGGAAATCTCTGATCCGGCCAATTGAGAAAGTACCAAGCAAATGCAGATTCATATCGTTCCCCATCAACACTTCGACCTGGTCTGGCGGCGGCCCGTCGCCTGGTATGCCGAACGGCGGGCGCAGCTCTACCGGCAGGCGATCGAACTCCTGGAACAACACGAGGAGTTCACCTTCTCCTTCTCGCAGACCCTGCCGCTGGCGGAGTTCCTGAAAACGGCCCCCGCCATGCGTTCCACGGTCGCCGAACTGATCCGGCAGAAGCGGTTGGAGTGGATCGGCGGGGAATGGAGCATCGCCGACGTCAATCTGTGCTCTCCCGGCGCGCTGGTGCGCAACATCGAAGAGGGCCGCAACTACCTGAAGGATGAATTCGGGTACGAGGTCCGCGTCGGCGCGTTCGAGGACGCGTTCGGAGTCTCGGCGCAACTGCCGCAGCTGCTGGCCCTGAGCGGATATGAATTTTACAAGGCGGGGCGGATGCCGCGCTACGGGGCCCCCGAACCCGCCGGAGCGTTCCGCTGGGAGGCGAAGGACGGCTCTTGCATCCGCTGCCTCGCCAACTCCCCCGACGGCCTGTCGTGGGGCTGGGGAAACCTGGACAACCCGGACGAGCCCGCCGCCGGGATGCGGGAGCGCCGCATCCGGCTGGAACAGGAACTCCGCCTCGCCGTCGCCGGAGCCGAACGCTCCGGGGCCGCCCACGCGCTGGTCACCGTCATGGGCGAAGAGCACGACATCCTGCCCGACGTGGTGGAGATCGTGCGCGAACTCCGGGCGGAATACGCCGAACAGGGCATCCAGCTCGGGTTCAGCACCCACGAGGCCTGCTGCCGGAGCATCGGCGACTGGGAAGCGGCTCCGCTCTACCGGGCCGAAGAGGATTTCTCCCGGATTTTCACCGGCTGCTACACCTCCCGGATCGACAGCAAAAAGATGCCCCGCCGCCTCGAATCCGAACTTTTCGCGGCGGATTGCGCCGACGCGGCGGTCCCGGATTCCTGCCGGGAAACGCTGGCGCTGCTCCAGTTCCACGACGCGATCTGCGGCTGCCACATTGCGGAGAACGCCGAAGCGATGACCCGGCAATATCACGAAGCGCTCGCCGCCCTCCCCGCCGAACGGCGGCTGCCGTGGAAGCGGCTGTGGCGGCCGTTCGCCGCGGCCGAAACCTGGCGGCCCGCATCCGACACCGCCTGGGGGCGCTGGGAGTTCCGTTTCGACGCCGAAGGACGGCCGGAAGCGGCGTTCTACGACGGGAAGCCGGTTCCGCTGCCCCGGCTCGTCGCCCGCGAAGAGCACGGCACGCTGTGGACCGAGGAGTATTCCGGGAAAACGGCGGAGCTCTCCGCCCGGGAAACCGCCGCCGGGATATCCTGCGACGGCGACGAGATGCAGATCCGCACCGGATTTGCCGACCGCAACTTCCGCAACTACTGGCCGGGCTTCTCGCGGCTGCGGTACACGCAGACGCTCCGCGTCCGCCGGAATTCGCCGTGGATGGAAGTGGAGCTCGATTCCGATTTCCTCGGGAACTCGACCGAACTCGCCGTCCGCCTCGCCCTCCCCGGCTACCGTTTCGACGCCGGAACGGCGGAAATCCCCTTCGGTACGGTCGCCCGGCGCGGCTACAACCGGGAAATCACCCGCTCGGAACCGTTCCCCGCGCTGGACTTTGTCACATTCGGGAATTATATTTGGGTCAACGCCGGAACGCCCGCCCACGCCTTCCGCGACGGCGGGCTGGAGAACCTCGTGCTCCGCAGCCCGGTCAAGCGCTGGGCGCCGTGGTTCCCGGTTACGCCGGAGGAATCGATGTGGGACAACGGCGCGCGGCAATACCGGTTCGCCCTCTGCGCCGACGCGGCGGCGGTCGCCTCGGGAGACCGTCACCGGATCGGGACGGAGTTTCAGCTCGCCGCCGCCGAAGTCGAGTACGAGGCGTCGCCGCTGCCGGAGTTCGCCGGAATGCCGGAGAATTTGGTGATCGCGGGCCGCGACGCGGCCGGATGCTGGTGGTTGTTCGAGTGCGCCGGTCGGGAGACGGAGTGGCGCGAAGCCGGACTTCGCTTCGCCCCGTTCCAGGTCCGGAAGGAGGTTCTGCGATGAAGAAACCGATGCGGAATATTCTGTTCGTCGCCGCCGCGAGCGGCGAGGGACAGTTCCGGCAGATCGTCGATCCGGTTCTGGCGGAGAAACTTGCCGATGCCGGATTCCGCTGTCATAGTTGCTATCTGCCGCAGTTGCGCGAAGAGCATCTGCGCGAAAGTTCGGTGCTGGCGATCGTCCGCACCCCGATGCCGGGCCATGCGCAGGACGACAGCGTGCTTTTCCGCGACTGGACGCCGCGCATTCTCGCCGCGGTGCGGGATGCGGGGCTGGGGCTCGCCATTTTCTTCTCTGAATCCTACGGCCGCAGCGAGGGGACGCTGAACGAATTCACCTCCCCGCTCGGGCTGCGCTGCTATTTCAACCGGATCACCGAATCCGACCCCGCCCGGCGGGGCATGATTCCCAACCTCGACGGCGGCGAAACCGTGCTCGCCGACGCCTCCGGCATGGACACCCTGGCGCAGCTCGAAGTGGTCACCGGCGGCGGCCACGGCACCCAGCAGCTGACCTGCGACCCCGACGGGAACTGGGAAATCCTGCTCCGCGGCGGCGAACACTGCCGCAGCGAAGCGTTCTCCCTGGGCTTCTACAGCCACGGGAGCGCCGCCCCCCTGACCCGCCCGGTCTTCGCGGCGGCGCGCAAGTACGGCAAGGGCGAAATCGTCGCCTTCCCCGGCTCCGCACCGCTCTGGATCGCCAGCGGATTCCTGCCCCGGTTCGAAGGCTACCTGCTCAACCAGCGCGAAGGCGCAGGACTGCGCTTTCTCGCCGGACTCCTCGACCGGGCCGCCCGCCGGGAGTGCGGCGACTCCGCCGCGCTCGACCGTCTCGACCGGGAGCGGGAGGCCGACCGCACCTTCTCGTTCCGCTACGCCACGGCGGAGGAACAGGAAGGGTTGAGACGCCGCAAACCGTTCCGGCTGTTCCTCGGCTCCGTCCCGAACGGCATGGATGCGCCCCGACTCGCCGCCGAAGCCCGCGAATGCGGCTGCGTCGCGGCGGTCGCCGTCGAACCCTACGACGAACAGACGCCGGAATCGTGGCGACTCCGCCGCGACTCCCTCCGGGCGATCCCCGGAATCGACGTGCTCCCCGGCTACGAACAGATCGACGACGAAGGCAACGCCAGCGTGGTCTTTTCGGTCGAAGAGCTCCCCGACCAGCGGAAATCGTATCCAAACTCGAACCTGCTCGAAGACCTGCTGGTCAAGTTGAGCGGCTACGCCGCGATCTACGCGAGGACCGGGCAGAACCGCTATCCGCTCTGGCGGCACGGGGGCTACAACCTGGTCGAATACACCGGGCCGGAATCGCTCGCCATGTTCCGGGAGAAGGTCTCGACGGCCAGCTCGCTCGGGCTGGTCGCCATCAACCGCGGCGAGTCTCCAGGTGAGGAACGCTTCCACACCTGGGTTCTGGCCCCCGACGCGAAGTCGTGGCGGCGCAACTTGACCGAGAATTTCCATCACACCTTCGTCGCCTCCGGCTCTCTCCGGCTGAACGGGTTCGGGCTCTTCGGCCCGACGCTGATGTGCGACGACTGGGAAGGCTTCTGGTACGAGTGGGACACCGGCGAAACCGCGACGCTCGAACTCTCCCTCGAAGCGGAGAGCCCGATCACCGAAGTGACCGTGTGGGACGGGATGGACGTCTTCCGGCGTTTCACGCCGGGAACCCTCCGTTTCGAACACGCCGAACCGATTGTATTCGAACGGGATCTGCGGCTCACCGTCGCGGCCCGCTGCGCCGACGGCGGGGAACTCGTGTCGAGTTACCCGCTGTACACCCGCAACCGCCGTTTCTGGGCGCACGCGGGCAGCGACCAGATGAACGACTACCACAACGTGTTCGAAGAGAATCCGCGCGGCATCATGGGCATCGGCAACCGGTTCTACGAGCCCTACGGCTTTGTCACTTGCGGCTTCGCCTGGGGCGATTACGTCCGCATCACCTCCCCGGTGCCGTGGTCCGACCTGATGCCTTCGGGGATCGAGGTCTCGAGCATGACGGCCAACTTCAAGTCGTTCCACCCGAGCCCGTTCGTCATCGCCGAGGACGGCGCGCCGGACTTTCTCAACCATCACCGCCGACGGCTGGAACTCTGCGATGCGAACGTCCACTTCGTCCGTTCCGAAAGCAGCGGGATGTGGCTGGAACAGCCCGGAGCGGTGTGGACCGGGCACGGCGGACGCAAATTCCACCCCACCCGCGCGATCGTCCCGAGCACGCTCTGGAACTGTTCCGGCACCTACGAAATTCCGCGCTGGAAGCCGTACCGGCCGACGGAAGTGCTCTTTCATCTCAAACTTCTGTTCCATCGCGATTTCCGACTCTCCGCCGGGAGGATCATCCTCGCCCAGTCGATCCATGCCCGCAAGGAGGGGCTGCTGTTGAACGGCGTTCCGCTGGAACAATTTATGCTCCCCGGAACCGATGTCGCGGCGGACTGGAAGGAGTGGGACAACCTGAACGCCTTCGAACTCTTCCGCGCCCACCCGGAAACCGGACCGGCGCTTGAAATCGGCGATCGGTTCACCGTATCCGGCGACCCGTGCGGAACTTACGAGTTCCGGACACCGGCCGGACTCTCCGGACGCTGGTTTGTCCGGGCATGGCGCTGGCGCGCCGACGGCTTCCTGCTCTCCTCCGAGTGGGAACCGGAAACCAGACAATTCACCGAGGGAACGGAACTTTCGCTGGAATACCGGATTTCCCTGGGAACGGAGGAACCCCGATGAAACGCTTCTGCCTGTTGTACCTGATCGCCGTCCTCTTCTGCTGCTTCCGCGCGGCGGCGGACGCCCCCGTCCCGGTCCTCTGCCTTGCGTCGGAGGACGCCGCCACGCAGGGACTCACCGACCTCGACCCCAAAGCGGTCGCCGCCTACCGCGAGCAGGGATTCGAGCTGCATTTCGGCTATTACCAAAAGGTGACGCGCGACGAGCTGATGCGTTACCCGGTCGTGGTCGGCATGATTCCGCAGCTCCACGCCGGAACGCGGGCGATCACGCCGGAACTCGCCAGAGAGTTCGACGAATACATGCGTGCGGGGGGCGGGCTGGTGCTGATTCCCGGCCCGAGCTACTATACGATCGACGACTTCGTCCGTCAGGTCGATCCGTTCCTCAAGCCCTACGGCGTCGGGCTCTGCAACGAGATTCCGGTGGATTCCAACCCGGACAACACCCTGACGCAGGTGCGCGCCCTCGCCTACCGCTACCTCAAAACCACGGCGCTCGACCGCGAACACCCGGTGACGCGCGACATCCCGTTCCTCTACCTGCCGCTGGATTTCAGCTACAATTACATGCGGACCTACACCATGACCAAGCCCTCGCCCGAATGGACGGTCCTCGTCACCGGCGAGGAAACCTGCGGTTCCGCGCCCCACCGGAGCCTCGCGGCGGGAAAGCCGGAAGCGGGAACGTGGAAGAGCAAACCGCCGTTCCTCGCCGTCCGCCCGGTCGGCAAGGGATTCCTCGCACTGTTCACCACCGCGTCGCGCTACTTTCTCTACGACGCGTACCACTGGGCGTTCGGCGACGGGTTCGTATTGAACGAAGGCAACGGAATGAAGCTGATGACCCAACTCTTCCGGTTCGTCTCGCAACACCGCGCCGACCTGCCCGCCGGGACGCCGCCTGTCGCCGCGAAACCCGAAGAGCCGCGCACCCGCGGCAATCTGCCGGTGATTCAGGACCGGAACGAATGGCGCAAGCTGGTGCTCGACCGGCTGACTCCGCCCGGATTCGGCGTCCGCTATTACTGCGACGCCGGGGGGCTCGCCGACGGCGCGTTCACTGCGAAACGCGGCTGCGGCGTGCTGCCGGAACCGGACCGGAGCTGGGTGGTCCGCCGCCCCTGGATGGATATTTTTCACCCCACCGCCGCCTCGGCCCGCGCCTGCGACCTCAGGAGCTTCCGCTACCGGTTCGACCGCCTCGCCCCCAATGGCGAATACCGTCTCGGGCTGCTGCTCTGGAGCACCCAGAAGGAGGGGGCGCGCGATCTCGACCTCGGCTGGACCGACGCCGACGGGAACGTCCACCCGCTGCAAACGCTCCCGCTGCCGCGCTACGACCGCGAACAGGGTCCGCGCTTCGAAACCGTCGCCGTTCCGCGCGAAGCGGTTTCCCCGTCCGGGACGCTGACGCTGGATTTCAGCCGCGGCGCGGGCGGAGACGGCTCGTTTTCGCTGCTCGCCGAACTCTGGCTCTTCGAAAAAGGCGCGGCGCAGCCGACGGCGGCGGAACTCGCCGCCCGGTACGACACCCCCGCATTCGGCATCGCCTTGCAGCCCGAAGTCCGGGTGTGGCGGAACGCCCTCTTCGGCGCGCAGCCGGGGCGGGAGACCGTCGCGGAGCTGGCCGCCGCCGCCCGCAAAAGCAATCTCGATTTGCTCGTCGCCGTCGAGGAGTTCGACAAACTCACCCCGGAAACGCTCTCGCGGCTGGCCGGGGAGTGCCGCGACGCCTCCGACGGACAGCTCCAGGTGCAGCCGGGCGTCCGGCTGACCGCCGCCGAGGCGGGTCCGGCGCGCCGCGACCGGCCGCAGCGCAACACGCCGATCACCGCCTATTTCACCGGTCCGCTGGAGAAGTTGCCGGACGCCGCGCTCCTGGGCAACCCCTATGAACTCTTCTGGAAATTCTTCGGCGGAGAGTGCTCGGGCGGAGTCCGTTCCGTCGGCAATCTCCCGATCCCGGCCGAACCCGGAACGCTTTCGCCCTACTTCCAGCGCTTCTGGCGCGGACTCGACCTCGACGGCGGCGACCGTCTGAAACTCTACGGCGAACTGACCGCAGCGGGATACGGTCCGCAGCCGCGCCTCTCGGCGGTCTACCGGACCGGGGACGAAATCCGCGAAGGCGCGAAGTCCGCCCGGGTGACCTTCCCGACGCCGCCCGGCGAAAAACCGTGGCCGTTCCTCTACGCCTCGTGCGTCAGCACCGGGCCGGAATTCCAGTTGGTCTCCTTCTCCTCGGACCTGACCCGCGACGGCGAACCCGGCAACGGCGACATCTTCCGCGAAGCCCTCTGGTGCGCGGCGTCGCTCGACGTGGAGTCCAAAGCGAAGATCACCGACGCCATCCTGACCGACGGCGTCCGGGAGCTCCGCCACTTCCGCCCGAACCGGACGCGCTTCGCCGTCTCCGAACCGGTCCGCGTCGACCGCCAGACCTCGCTCTACTGGATCGTCCGGGCGGAGGACGGCACGTTCGCCGTCACCGGCTCCTACTCCTTCGTGGACGAGCGGATGCGCGGCAACATGTGCGCCGACAACCAGAACTCGATCTGCTCGGTCAGCCGCGCCCCGGAGAAATTCGTCCGCGACGAACGCGAACTCTATCTTCAGCACTCCTACTGGCACACCGGCCAGGCGCAGGGGCAGCTCGGCGTCATGCGCGACGCCCGGCAGCTCGTCCCCCGCGTCATCGAATCCGGAATCGTCCAGCCCTGCAAATACGTCCGGCCGATGCCGCGGCTGGAACTGGCCGACGGCGGAGCAGAAGACCACACCGACAGCAAAATGACGATCGCCGCCGCCTCGGGCGAAGGCAACCGCATCCGCTACGAGTTCCAGGTTCCCGGCGGAATCTTAAGTTCGCGGGCCGATCTCACCGCGTTCCGCCCCTCCGCCGACGGCGGCGACACCGCCGTGCTGGTCGAGCTGGCCGTCCGCGCCGAACGCGACCTCGCCGCGACGGAAATCGCCTCGCTGGAGCTGTTCAGCTTCGGGCTGATGCCGCCGTTCCCGGCCAACTGGCGCTACCGGGTGGAAACCGCGCCCGGCCAGTTCGCGGACGGGATGCTCTCGGGAACGAAAGTTCCGGTCACGCTCCCCCTCGCCCCCTTCGGCGCGGCGGCGCTCTACCCGAACAACCTGGCTGAACCGGTTCTGCTCTCGCTCAACGCCGAACCGCTGGAAGTGCGGCTCGACACGGTGAACTTCTGGAACTGCCGCGAACGGCTCACCGTCCTCTTGCCGAAGTCCGGCTGGAAGAAGGGCGAAGAGCGCAAGTTCTCCTTCGTCATGCAGTTGACCCAGACGCCGGTGGACACCGCCCCCGCCCTGGCCGAACTCAAGCGCGAACGTCTCGAACGCGGCGCGACGGTAACGGCGGTGAAACAGGGGACGCAGAACGGTTCCCGCTTCGTCCTCGACTTCGACGCCGACGCGAACGCCGCCGCCTGGAGTCACGCCGGCTGGACCGGCAAAGACCCGCTGCCGCTGCGCATCAAAGGACTCAACCCGAACTGGAGCGCCCTGCTGTTCACCGGGAAAACCGCCCATGCGCTGCCGCTGGACAACGACGGAACGGCGCTCTTCGCGCTGCCGTCGGGCGACGCGGCGGAGATCGTCGCCGGGAACCCGGCGACGGCGGACGATCCCGGGCTCGCCATCGATTTCGCGGGAATCTCTGAGCGCGGCGTGTCGCTGCGGCTCCACAACCCCGGCGACAAGGCGAAGACGTTCCTCGTCCGCTCCAACCCGGCGTTCGAAACGGTGATTCCGCCGTTCTCCTTCCGCCTGGCGCTGAACCCCGGCGCCGGGATGTGGGTCACGGCGAAAGGCGATAAGCTCTTTATCGACAACATCAAATAGGAGGTCCGAAGATGAAACTGCATCTCTGGCTCGGCGCGCTGCTGCTCGCCGCCGGAATCGCCGCCGCCGCGGAGGCGATCACCGACGATTCCGAAAAGAAAAACTGCGGCTCCGGCCGGGAGACGCAGATTCGCACCATCGACGAACTCGCCAAGGCGGCGAACGTCTCCGTCACCCCGGAGACGCCCTATCTGGTGCTGCTCTCGGACTTCCACCTCTACGACCCCGCCAATGCCGGGAAACAGGGCGACGTGGTCTGGTCGAAGGACATCCGCGGCGACCTCGAAAAGCTGGTCGCGACGATCGACGCCTTCCGCCCCCGCCCCGGCCTGGTGGTCGTCACCGGGAACCTCGCCCACGACGGCGGCGCGGCGCAATATGAGGAGCTGAAACGGATTTTCGCCAAACTCGACCCGGCGATTCCGCTCTTCGCGATCCCGGGCAACCAGGACGACCCGGCCAAAATGCGGGAGATTCTCGGCGACGCCGTCACCGGCAATCCCATCCGCAAACTCGGCGAGTGGACGCTGGTCGGGCTCGACACCGGCAAACAGGGCACGCTCTCCCGGAGCGAAGCCGCGCTGCTCAAACAGGCGCTGACCGAAGCCGGAACCCGCCCGGTCATGATCTTCACCCATCACACCCCCGTCCAGCAGCCCGGCTGGGAGCCGGTGCGCGCCATGCGGGAGACGCTGGCCAAGGCCGCCGCCGCCCGTCCCGCCGCCACCTGGCTGGTGAGCGGCCACGCCCACGCGAACTTCCTCGTCCG
Source organism: uncultured Victivallis sp. (assembly GCA_964435365.1). Classification (GTDB taxonomy): domain Bacteria; phylum Verrucomicrobiota; class Lentisphaeria; order Victivallales; family Victivallaceae; genus Victivallis. The sequence continues at coordinate 14,612 of CAYSZM010000032.1, forward strand.
GATGCATTACGACGGCTTGAAGGAGATTCCGGTGCTCACCAACACGTCGAGCTCCAGCTCCTACGGCTACGACGCGCCGTCGCTGCGGGTGATCTTTCTCGGACGGGAAAACGTGACGGCGAGCGCGATCTGGCGCTACGCCGCGCCCGACGCCGGGTTCCGCATCGACCCGCCGGTTTCCGACTGGCCGGTTTACACCCCGGTCGCCCTCGATCCCGACCGGGAGCTGCTGAACATCGACCGCGAGAAACAGAAGGAGCTCGCCGTCGAACGCCGCGGCGTCGGAGAAGCCGCGAACTACGACTATATCGACGCCGACGGCCGGCTGCTGCTGGCGATTCCGGCGGCGGAATACGCGACGCATGCGCCGCTCACCCTCGAACTCGACCTCGAATCGGATTACCTCGTCCGGGCGGGCAGTTCCGAGGATTCCCTGGAGACGGTGTTCGACTCCGGCCGCCGCCAGCCGCGCAAGACGCTCCGGCTGCCGGTTCCGCCCGAAGCGGTCAACGGCATCCTCTATCTTGAAATCCGCGACCGCACCCCGAAGGACGGCTTCGGCGCATTCATCCACGGCATCCGCCTGCTCGGAAGAGACGCGAAATGAACATGACCTGGTACGACTGGCTGATCCTCGGAACGCTGCTGGCGGTTTTGCTGATGGTGCTGGCCGGATGCAAAAAATTCGTCCGGTCGAGCGCCGACTTCCTCGCCGCCAGCCGTCTCGGGGGGCGCTATCTCCTGACCATCTCCGCCGGACTCTCCGGCATCGGCGCGGTGACCATCATCGCCGCGTTCGAAATGAACTACAACGCGGGATTCTCGCCGGTCTGGTGGGGATTCGTCACCGGAGTCATCGGCATTGTCTCGGCGCTGTCGGGCTGGGTGCTCTACCGCTTCCGGGAGACGCGGGCGCTGACGCTGGCGCAGTTCCTCGAAATGCGCTACAGCCGCGGCTTCCGCATCTTCGCCGGAATCCTCGCCTGGATCTCCGGCGTGGCGAACTACGGAATCTTCCCGGCGATCTCGGTGCGGTTCTTCCTCTATTTCTGCGGGATTCCGCCGGAGTTCCACGTGGGGGCGCTCACCGTCCCGGTGTTTCCGCTGCTGGTGCTGCTGGTGCTGGCGCTCGGCGCGTTCTTCGCCGTCTCCGGCGGACAGATCGCGATCATGATCACCGACTTCATCCAGGGGATGTTCTGCAACGTGGTCTTTCTCGTGCTGCTGGTCTTCCTCTTCTTCGTCTTCAACAAAACAACGATCGTCGATACGCTGGTCAGCCTCAGCGCAGGGAGTGAAAAATCGCTGGTGGACCCGTTCCACGGCAACGCGATCCGCGACTTCAACCCGTGGTTCTTCATCATCAACACCGTCGCGGCGTTCTACAGCGTCGGGGCGTGGCTGGGGTCGCAGGGATTCCAGGTGGCGGCCAAGTCGCCCCACGAACAGAAGATGGCCGGGCTCCTCGGCGCCTGGCGGGCGATCGCCCAGAACATGTTGTTCCTCTTCATCCCGATCTGCGCGATCGTGGTGATGAACCACGCCGACTTCGTGCCGCTGGCCGACCAGGTGCGCGGCACGCTGAGCGGAATCGACAACCCGCAAATCCGCGAACAGCTGGTGGTTCCGGTGGTCCTCTTGAAAATCCTCCCCGCCGGGATGGTGGGTCTGTTCGCCGCGGTGATGTTCGCCGCGATGCTCAGCACCGACAACACCTATATGCACAGCTGGGGCAGCATCATGATCCAGGACATCGTCATGCCGCTGCGCGGCAAGCCGTTCGCCCCCAGGACCCACATGAAACTGTTGAAGCTCTCGATCGTGGTCGTCGCGGCAGTCGCCTTCCTCATCAGCAACCTCTACCGCCAGACCCAGTACATCTACCTCTACTGCAACATCACCGGCGCGATCTTCATGGGCGGCGCGGGTTCGGTCATCATCGGCGGACTCTACTGGAAGAAGGGGAGCACGCTCGGAGCCTGGTGCGCCCTCTCCGCCGGTTCGCTGCTCGCGGTGGGCAACATCGTGCTCTGCTCCTGGCTGCCGGTCTGGTTCCGCAACGCCGAAGGGCGGCCGCTGCTCAACGAACAGTGGGGCTTCGGCATTTCGATCGCCGGGGCGGTCTGCATCTACATCGCGGTGTCGCTGCTGGAACGGGCGGTGCGGAAACTGCCCGATTTCGAACTGGACCGGATGCTTCACCGCAACAAATACGCGGACAAGGACAGCGCCAAACCGGTCTACGGATTGCGCGCGTTCGGCTTCACCGACGAATTCACCCTCGGGGACAAGTTCATCTTCTTCGCCGGACTGGGCTGGACGGTGCTCTGGTTCGCCGTCGGAATCACGCTGGCGGTTCTCGAATACGCCGGAGTGATGACCACCGCGCGCTGGGCGAATTTCTGGATCTGGTACGTGGTTGTGGGAGCCGTCGTCGGGGGGATCACCACGGTGGTCTTCTTCATCGGCGGAATCAAGGACACGATTTCGCTTTACCGCGATCTCCGCACCATCCGGCGCGACGATCAGGACGACGGCTGGGTGACGGCTCCGGACGGCAGACAGTAATCCGCCGCCGCCTCCCGTAATGCCGCCGAACGCCTCCGAGAGCCACTCCGCCTGGGTTTATGGCTCAAACCGGAACCCGAGATATCCGCAAAAATGTTTCTAAACCACTTGGGTGGGATGGGGACTTCCGCAGCATATCGTTGGTAAACTGCATCAGCGTGTTTCTAAACCATTTGGGTGGGATGGGGACTTTTCGCCGGTCTCGTGATAGATGATCTTCCCGCGGTTTCTAAACCACTTGGGTGGGATGGGGACGCGGCCTGTTAGCATAGTGGCTTAATGCGCTACCCTGTCAGTTTCTAAACCACTTGGGTGGGATGGGGACGAGCCGAACCGCCCGCGGCGGCTCACCCGCCGTGAAGTTTCTAAACCACTTGGGTGGGATGGGGACTGGTGCTATTATTTTGGCAATTGTTGATAGTAGATAGTTTCTAAACCACTTGGGTGGGATGGGGACCGGAGAGAATCCCGATTTCCGTATCAATCAGATACGTTTCTAAACCACTTGGGTGGGATGGGGACGTCCGGCGCATGGTCTGACGCGCAATCGATTCCCTAGTTTCTAAACCACTTGGGTGGGATGGGGACGTCCATCTCGCCGCCGACGATGTCAACGCGAGATTTGTTTCTAAACCACTTGGGTGGGATGGGGACCGTACCGGCGCGCCCGACGGCTGGCTGATTTCGCCGGTTTCTAAACCACTTGGGTGGGATGGGGACTTGATCTGGCCGACCTTCCCCCACGCCCACGACGCATGTTTCTAAACCACTTGGGTGGGATGGGGACGGAATACCCTGTTTCGCGGAGAGCTCTATATCCATGGTTTCTAAACCACTTGGGTGGGATGGGGACACGATTCCGTCGATTTTCTTCTGGCTGGATACAAAGTTTCTAAACCACTTGGGTGGGATGGGGACGACGTGCATTTTGTCGAGTGCGTCTTTGATTTCAGTGTTTCTAAACCACTTGGGTGGGATGGGGACGCCCATTTCCGCAAGCACGGGTTCCAGTTCTTCGGGGTTTCTAAACCACTTGGGTGGGATGGGGACTATAACGAATTGCGAGAGGAGTTAAGGCAATGCCATGGTTTCTAAACCACTTGGGTGGGATGGGGACAATTGTGGTCCTACCCCTCCGAATCCGAGTGGTTGGTTTCTAAACCACTTGGGTGGGATGGGGACGGTCGTGGCGTGGGGATTCGGCAAATATCTTGATTAGTTTCTAAACCACTTGGGTGGGATGGGGACCAGGCGGCGGGGAAACGAATCATCCCCGGAACCGAGTTTCTAAACCACTTGGGTGGGATGGGGACTGACCAGTCACCCGCTTTTGCCGAATGAGAGATACTGGTTTCTAAACCACTTGGGTGGGATGGGGACAGATTACAGCGGAATTCAAGCGGACTGATTTGCAGTGTTTCTAAACCACTTGGGTGGGATGGGGACCTATCCGGCGTCGATTTGCTGTTTGACCGCGTTCGGGTGGTTTCTAAACCACTTGGGTGGGATGGGGACCCGGATGAATGCCCGAACGGTGATGATTGTTCTCCGTTTCTAAACCACTTGGGTGGGATGGGGACATCTCCCGCATATGTCGTTCTTGAGTGACTGGCTTGTTTCTAAACCACTTGGGTGGGATGGGGACCGGATGTACCACCAGGGAAACTCGACGCGGATCGGCGGGTTTCTAAACCACTTGGGTGGGATGGGGACCTTCATTCCCTTTTCGGTGGCGAGCAGCGCCTCTCGTTTCTAAACCACTTGGGTGGGATGGGGACCTGAGTTGATTCCGTCTGCCGATCTTGATGGAACTTAGTTTCTAAACCACTTGGGTGGGATGGGGACGGACCTGTGAATGAGCGGGCGCATGTGGCTGAACAAGTTTCTAAACCACTTGGGTGGGATGGGGACTGTGGCCGCAGTCGCCGCGTAACTTCGCCACGGAACGTTTCTAAACCACTTGGGTGGGATGGGGACCCGGGGCCGGGTCCGGCTCCGGCGTTGCGCTCTCAGTTTCTAAACCACTCGGGTGGGATGGGGACTGACGCAAGCCGTGCCTTGGCTCGTAAGGTTTGCAAGTTTCTAAACCACTTGGGTGGGATGGGGACTCTTAACACCTCCGTTTTGATGGTTTTATATCCAACGTTTCTAAACCACTTGGGTGGGATGGGGACTCCGGTGTAGGTCCCGCCCATGTATCCGAACTCGGTGTTTCTAAACCACTTGGTTGGGATGGGGACGCAGACATCTTCCAGCCCGGCGATCAGCATGTAAACGGTTTCTAAACCACTTGGGTGGGATGGGGACGCGGATTACCCGCTCTCCCGCTGGCAGATCGATGCGGTTTCTAAACCACTTGGGTGGGATGGGGACTCGGCAAGATTATCAACAAGACATTGCCTGCACAGTAGTTTCTAAACCACTTGGGTGGGATGGGGACCTCTGGAAGCTGAGGCCGAAACTGCGGAGGATGAAAGTTTCTAAACCACTTGGGTGGGATGGGGACTCATGGAAACTTGCAGTAGGATGGCCGCTTGTTCTTGTTTCTAAACCACTTGGGTGGGATGGGGACCGATTCTTAAAATATTGGGCGACTGGAAAGGCGCAGTTTCTAAACCACTTGGGTGGGATGGGGACTTTTCTGTTGGAACATGTGCCAGTAGTGCGAATCGAAGTTTCTAAACCACTTGGGTGGGATGGGGACTCCGGTTCACTGGCCGCCGTCGCCTCGAGTCGGTTGTTTCTAAACCACTTGGGTGGGATGGGGACATGAAAAATTCGTCGAAGCGGTTGATTTTGAATACGGGTTTCTAAACCACTTGGGTGGGATGGGGACGGAGACATGACAATGCCGGATGACATGAAAACAAAAGTTTCTAAACCACTTGGGTGGGATGGGGACTGAAGACTTTTCCATTGATTCCACATTTTCTATTTCGTTTCTAAACCACTTGGGTGGGATGGGGACCTCGGAATTCACCTTCATGCAGCAGCGGAGACGGGGAGTTTCTAAACCACTTGGGTGGGATGGGGACGGTATTCGCAGAGAACCCGGATATCAGCCTGACATCGTTTCTAAACCACTTGGGTGGGATGGGGACCAAATATCATGATTTTTACCAGATGGATCAAATTCGGTTTCTAAACCACTTGGGTGGGATGGGGACACGCTGGAATCCGAAAAAAAGGCGCTGACCGAAGAACTGTTTCTAAACCACTTGGGTGGGATGGGGACGATCGAGAATGCCGTCTCCAGGAGCATTGACGAAAGTTTCTAAACCACTTGGGTGGGATGGGGACGGAAAGTTTCTCGACTATGCGACGGTGCAGTATTTCGGTTTCTAAACCACTTGGGTGGGATGGGGACCTGACGCTAAGGCAATATATAGAGATGCTACGAATATGTTTCTAAACCACTTGGGTGGGATGGGGACTCGTGATGCGTCCGCACATGACGCGGATGGAGCAGGGTTTCTAAACCACTTGGGTGGGATGGGGACCGCGGCTTTTCAGTGAGCGTATGCTCGACTTCAAGGGTTTCTAAACCACTTGGGTGGGATGGGGACTGAATTCGAGCGTTTTCGCATAAAGCCAGTTCGCCATGTTTCTAAACCACTTGGGTGGGATGGGGACTGATATGACCGGCTGCGGCGTCGCGCTGATCTTTAGTTTCTAAACCACTTGGGTGGGATGGGGACGGGTCTTCATATCGATCCCATGCCGCCGCCCGGTTGGTTTCTAAACCACTTGGGTGGGATGGGGACCCAGACCAGCGGCACAATCATGCCGAATCTGCTTTTGTTTCTAAACCACTTGGGTGGGATGGGGACGGGTGCTGCGGTCTGGACAGAGGGAGGTGGCGGAGAGTTTCTAAACCACTTGGGTGGGATGGGGACACGTAAAACGCGACGCCTCGCGCGCCGCTTCGGCGAAGTTTCTAAACCACTTGGGTGGGATGGGGACTGTTCCTCGGTCAGGAGCGCGGTAATCGCATCAATGAAGTTTCTAAACCACTTGGGTGGGATGGGGACTCAAACTTGGGCTTGTATGGCTCATGCTGATACGTCGTTTCTAAACCACTTGGGTGGGATGGGGACGGAGAATGGTACGCCATTTGTGTTCTCTCGCTTTATAGTTTCTAAACCACTTGGGTGGGATGGGGACCAGCAGCGAGCGACCGGCGGCGGCGGTCGGGATCGGGTTTCTAAACCACTTGGGTGGGATGGGGACGAAAGATTCCTCTATCATTGTTTTAGGCTTTGCGGTGTTTCTAAACCACTTGGGTGGGATGGGGACAGCGACCGCGCGACGAAGAAGATTTGAAGCGGAAGAGTTTCTAAACCACTTGGGTGGGATGGGGACTAGTGCAGATTATGAAAAATACCAGTAGATCGTGGCAGTTTCTAAACCACTTGGGTGGGATGGGGACGCGGACTCGGTCCGCCGCCGGACGGCGGAATTCGTCTGTTTCTAAACCACTTGGGTGGGATGGGGACAGATATGGAGAAATGCCGCGCTGATCAGGTCCATCAGTTTCTAAACCACTTGGGTGGGATGGGGACTGCGCTCAATCCGCAGAAACCGGAACCGAAAGCATGTTTCTAAACCACTTGGGTGGGATGGGGACCGAGCCGAACGCCTCTCGGAAGTTTTGATTCCGTAGTTTCTAAACCACTTGGGTGGGATGGGGACGCGAGAAAATCGGCCATGTGGTCAAGCGCCTCCTCAGTTTCTAAACCACTTGGGTGGGATGGGGACTTCGAGCTGACGGCAAAGATTGCGCCAGATCAAGAATGTTTCTAAACCACTTGGGTGGGATGGGGACGTTGTGCGGAGTGTTATATGGAGTATCGAAAGGGAAGTTTCTAAACCACTTGGGTGGGATGGGGACTGCGCTCCTCAAGATGATGATGAATTACGCCGGGATGTTTCTAAACCACTTGGGTGGGATGGGGACTTTTTTCGTCCATCCGCAACCGGGGCAGTTTCGATAGGTTTCTAAACCACTTGGGTGGGATGGGGACTCGATCACATGAAGAAAATCAAGGTTGACCGGCGCAAGTTTCTAAACCACTTGGGTGGGATGGGGACGAAATGTGGTGCTCGTGGCGAAACGTCCAGACGGAAGTTTCTAAACCACTTGGGTGGGATGGGGACACGGAATCAAGCAATTTCAAACATACATAGAAATCAGTTTCTAAACCACTTGGGTGGGATGGGGACTTCGGCGTCGGCGTTGAACTGAATTCCGGCTACTGCGGTTTCTAAACCACTTGGGTGGGATGGGGACTTTTCTGTGGCGGCGATACCGCGGCGAAGAAGCAGATGTTTCTAAACCACTTGGGTGGGATGGGGACCCGCGCTCGTCCATCTCTCCGCCTATGATATCAACTGTTTCTAAACCACTTGGGTGGGATGGGGACGATCATGATGATATGCCGTCTCATCAGTAGACCTCGTTTCTAAACCACTTGGGTGGGATGGGGACGGTCTATGAGTCGCTGGTCGAACAAAAAGAGGAGATGTTTCTAAACCACTTGGGTGGGATGGGGACCGCCTTCACGCTCCCGCGCCGCTCCAGCTCCGCAGTGTTTCTAAACCACTTGGGTGGGATGGGGACCCGCCCGCGCCGCCTCTCCCCAGCGCTGATCGAGTTGTTTCTAAACCACTTGGGTGGGATGGGGACGCGGAACGCCGCCGAATTCATCATCCTGATGATGGTGTTTCTAAACCACTTGGGTGGGATGGGGACCCGGTCCCCGTGGGTATGGGATGATGTGACCAGAATGGTTTCTAAACCACTTGGGTGGGATGGGGACGCGTGCCGGACCGGGATGTCGGCGTATGCTTTCGTGGTTTCTAAACCACTTGGGTGGGATGGGGACGGATTCCGGGTCGAAAAACTGACCGGCCAGGAATTGTTTCTAAACCACTTGGGTGGGATGGGGACGATTCATTTCATTCCCCATGAGCCGCCCGGAATGCAAGTTTCTAAACCACTTGGGTGGGATGGGGACCGTTTTCGTAGCGCGCGTTGCAACTGCCAATCACCAGTTTCTAAACCACTTGGGTGGGATGGGGACGCCAACCTGGCGCCGTCAACCGTGCAACTGAATTTCAGTTTCTAAACCACTTGGGTGGGATGGGGACGGTTGAATGGGTCGAGCGGGAAGGGCAATATTACATGTTTCTAAACCACTTGGGTGGGATGGGGACCCTTGGCTTCTTCATCCGCATTGGCGTAATCTCGATGTTTCTAAACCACTTGGGTGGGATGGGGACCCGTCTATTATAATATAACATCAATTGTGTTTGAGTTCAAACTTTTTAATTTTCAAACAACTCAAGACCTTTTCCGACAAAATACGGCTGTCGGTATCCTATCTTGCAAAACATTTGAAATCAACTACTAGAGAATATTTGACGTATTCCCCTTGGCTTCTCCCATCTCTTCCCGATGAAGCAGCTTCTCATTTTCAAAGGAGTAGAATGTGATATGACTGTCCTTGGCACGAACCTCGTTCAGAAGCTGTTTGATCTTCGCAAATTGCGCCGTCGTCACCGTCCCCTCGAAAACCGAATTCTGGTTCCAGAAAAGATGTCGTTTCAGCAGCTTATGCAGCTTGACGCAATTGTCGCGCTCCGTGTCGTAAACAATGATGACATACATGGTTCAGTATTCAATCCGGTAAGGTTGATAGGTTCGCCCTTCCAACAGGTAATTCACCAGCTTATAACAATCCAGCCGCAGTAATTGACGATAGGAGACGGAACGGTTCAACAAACTGTTGCGTACCGTTTTACGCAACTCTTGATCCCATTCCTGAAGAATCCGGCGACGGGCGTCGTCCGTCAGAAGAAAACCGTTGCTGTATTTCCGGAAGTCGCGGTCTCCGATCATCCGGCAATCCAGCAGCCGAAACAGCAGGCGGTCCACCATCAGCGGTTTGAACGGCTCCACCAAGTCCAGCGCCAGCGAAAAACGGCGCGTCTGCGGCGTGTGCAGATAGGAGATTCCCGGATACAGCGCCGTCCGATACAATTCGCTGACGCACGCTGTATAAAGCAGGCTGTTCAAAAAGGAGATCAACGCATTCAACGGATTGTCCGGCGGATGATAAACCCGTTTGAATTTCTGGGCGTCATTCAGCCAGACCGCCCAAGCCTGGTAGTAAAGTTTCCTCATATTTCCCTCCAACCCCATCAATCCTTCCGGGGTTGTCTGCTCTTCCAGCCGGGATTCCAACTGTTCCACGGCGGCGATGGTCTCCTCAAGTCCCCCTTTCCGGCGCTGGTAATATTGCAGGATCGAACCGATGTTGTGAAATACCGCGCCCAGCAGGTTGCGGGAGATGGTCAGCCTTTCTGCCGGATTACGGTAGGCCTCCCCCTGCCGGATCACCAGATCGCCGCTGAGTTGTTCCGCATGCGGCAGAATCGTTCCGGTATGATTCCCGTACCAGTTGAAGAAATGAACCGGAATCTTCTTCTGATTCAAAAAATTGACCAATTTCGAATTGATCGTGATCTCGCCGAAAATGTAGACGGCGTCGATGCTCTCGACCGGAAGCGCGTGAATCGCGTCGGAGTCGGCATCGTCCAACGCCTCGCGTTCCACCTCTGGCGGCGTTTCTTCCGGGGGAAGCGTAACCGATTCGAACCGCAACGTGTTGTCGCGCCGCCGCAACCGGCCGGAATGGGTCAGATACAAATTCATGCGAAACAAATCTCCTCGTAAGCGCAATGTTTGCAATACGGCTTCCGAACCGCGGACGGAACCGGGCCGGATACCACTCCTTCGCAGGCGGTCAGGTCTTCATTCACCAGCCGCTCCGCTTCCTCGTTCCACGGCACACTCAAGGTGTCCCGATGGGCGGGATAATGAATGACCGCTTCCCGCGCCCGAATTCCACGACTGTTTAAAAAGGCCAGATAATAACGGACTTGCGCCTCGTCGCCGCCCCCCGGAGATTTCCCTCGCTTGGTTTCGTGAATCACCCCGTCCTTGAAGTCGGCCCAGTCCAGGACTCCGATTTCACCGATGGCGATCTCTTTCTCCTGCCGGGGAAAGCTCTGTTCACCGAGCTGCATACCGAGCTGAACCTGCTCGTTTTCCAATTCCGGCCGGATGCCGTGATGAAACAGCCACAGTTTGCGGCGGCAGATGTGCAGGTAATTCAACTCCTTCCCGATAAACTGCATGCGAACCTCCATTCACAAGATCAATGAATCGATCCGGTAGACATCGATCCGGTCGGGATAGTCGATCCGGCCGCAGTAATTCAACCCGAGTTCCGGCAACACCTTGCGGGATGGCGTGATCGTCCGCTCGCTCAACAGCTTCAACAACGCCCGGCGGTCTTCCGGCGAACTTGACTGCTTTTCAACCAAGCCGTTCAGCCGGCAGAGCTCTTCATAGCAGGATTGCGATTCGACCAGCACGATCGGCTCGGCATTCTCCGAATCGAAGAGTTCCGCCACGAATTGCGCGTTCTCGAACCGGGCCCCCAAATGCTGAGGAGACACCATGTCGATGGAGAAAAATCGATCGTAAATCTTATCCACGCTCATCCCGGCAAAGACCTTCTGCTGGAATTCGGCGAGGTTCTCCGCCAACTCGGAATCGCGATACACCCGGTCGTTCCAGTTTTGGAAAAAACGCTGTTCTTCCGCGAGAAATCGTCTTTCCGTTTCATATATCGTATTGAAAGGACTGGTTTTCAGGCGGGAATCGTATTTTTCACGAACCGAAATCAGTTGCGCGAAGGATGACTTCCCGTCGTCGTCCACCTGGGCGAACACCTCCACTTCACACGGTTGCGAACGCCCTTCACGCCCCACCCGGCCTCCGCGCTGGATGGTCGCAGCCAGCCCCTGGTAATCAACCAGCGCGGCATCGAAATCGAGGTCGACGCCGACTTCAATCATCTGGGTCGAAACCAGCGTCACCGGGCGGTGCTTCATCGCTTCGCGGCAGGCGACGATCAGTTCACGGCGAAGAAGCGGCGGGACCAGACCATCCAGCCAGACCATGATCCGGTCGGAACCGGGGGCCTTCAATGTCTCCAATTGCCGCCACGGCTGGAATTCACAGTTGAAACAACGGCGCAACGGCCAGCTTCCGGCGCCGACCAGATTGACCACCACCAGAAGATTCCGATCCGATTCCGACTGAAAGGCTTCGATCCGTTCGCCCAGCCCGGTTACGGTCAGCTCCCCCAGACTGCGGTAGCGTCTTCGCTGGTCGATTTCAGGAGCGCGGTAAACCGGCGCAGTCACCTCTTCCGGAATCCGCCCGAGGTCCTCCAGATCCCAGAACGCCAACGGTTTCAGCGGCGTCGCCGACCCCAGGATGAAGCGGCAGTGAAACTGCGCCGCATACTCCCGGGCGATGCGGAAGAAGAAGGGAAGAATCACCTGCGGCAATTTGTGGAATTCATCCAGAATCACCACGGCGTCGCGCAGCCCCAGCCCGCGGATGCAGCGGTTGCGGTCGGGGTGACACATTGCCAGCAACACCTGATTGAATGTGGTCACGTTGTACGGCTCTTCGAACGGATGCTGTTCGATTTCAAGCGCCTGGGCATCGACGCCGTTGCCGGAACGCGGTTCGGGCGTCGCCGGGTCGCCGGTCTTCTCACGGCGGCGGAAGTTCCAGATCTGCGCGGCGGTACAGCCCGCGAAGTAATCCTCATACACCTGATCGGCCACCGAAACCTGCGGCACGGCGAAAACGATCCGCCGGAAATCCCCCCGCTTCCGCAGCAGTTCCGCCCCGCGCAGCATCGCCTCGGTTTTGCCGAGGCCGGTCGGGGCGTCGATGAAATAAAATGTGGCGTCCTTTTCGACGACTTCGCTCAAAAATGCCTCGCGCATCCGGGTGCGAAGCCGGGCGAGCGGCGAATCCGAAACGGCATAATGACGCGCCGGGCGCGGCGAAAACGCCTTCTCCGGAAACGCGCTCCGCCACTCGCCAACGTCGACCCGCTTGCCGGATTGCCGCGCTGCCGAACGATGGTCCAACAGGCAAAGCCGCCCCAGCAGCGAACGACTGCGCAGATAGGCCTTCAACCGAACCTCGGGCATAAGCGCCGTTTTCAAAATCCGGTTCAGCTCCATCCGTTTCCGGGAAACCGGCGGGGCGAGACGCGCAAAGGATTCCCAGGCAGCAATCAACGCCGATTCCGGAATCTCCGGCAACAGCGAGGCGACTCCATATTCCCGGTCGAGTACGAATTCCCGAACCTGCGGATCGGCCGCAATCAGCGACAGATCGCCGAGAAAATCGCCGCCAAGTTCCTGGAGATAAGTGTGATGGGCGGCTCCGGCATGAAGCGCGGCGAGCGCCCATGCCGGAGCATCCGGACCGTTCAGCTCCAGCAACAGCAGCGCGGCGAAGATTCCGCCCGCCGCCGCGTGGCGGTGGGGCGATTCGGCCCGGCCCCCGAGAATGTACTTCTGCCACGCGAACGTCGCCTTGCCGAGGTCGTGGCAGGCGCAGAGAATCCGTTCTTCCGGAGTTTCCGCCGCCGTCATCACTTCGGCCAGGTGTTCGCGCAGGTCGGACGTTTCGCCGTGGCTGTACAGTTTCACCTCACGCCTCCGCGGAACGGACCCAGCCGCGTACCAGCGGATCGGCGGCGAGGACTCCCGGCTGTTCCGGCGTCGGATAGATCCAGTAGCCGTCGCTTCGGATTCGCTCGAAACAGCGGTCGGAATCGATGATGTGCCGCGAGAACGGCGTCGCCTCGCCAAGTGCGCCGCCATCGGTATGAAACGCCCAGTCCGGCGATTCCGGAACCGCTTCGGCGATTCGCACATTGCGTATCGCGGCGCGGCAGAAGGATGCTCCGAGAGAGAGCGGGAACGCCGGACGCCGCAGCGCCGAAGCCACCCGTTCCGCCTCCGCATCGGGAAGTTTGACCGCAATTTCGTAACGCGGCTTCTCGATCACCTGCTGCTGAATGCGGAGGTTCTCCCCTTTGCCGATCTCTTTACAGCCGTTGACATTCCACGGAACGCGGCGCGGAAACGCCCCGGTCCAGCGGCAGCCGACGTGAAAATCGTTCTTTTCTTCCCACGCAAGCAATTCGGGCGAGACCGGCCAGGGGAGTCCCTCTTTGTCCATTTTTTTGAGCGCCTTCCCGTCCGGCTCCCGCGCCGCCTGGGAGCGGGGAGAGGCAAACCCGAGCGCCGCGCCGATCAGCCCGGCAAGATTGCTCGGCGCCGGGCCGAGGCAGGAATACGAGCCCATCGACTCGAAAACGTTGCGCCACAGCGCCATCTCCCCGGCGAGTTCGAACAGCAGGATGCTCATGCTTCCGCTCCCGGCAGCGCCACCGGGAAGTTCGCCGCCTGATGTTTGACGAACACATTTCCGGCCCGGCAATCCCAGCCGGACAGGAAATCCGGAAGAAGCTGTTCCAGCGCGGCGACCGCGCCGGAGTGGCTCTTAATCAGCTTCTCATTGAGGCCGTCGTACAGATCCGCCGGATTCGCATAGCTCACGTCGCCTCCGGGAATCCAGCCGAGCACGAACTGCGCGAACTGCGACCGCTGCGTGAACGACGGGTAGCGGTCGCTCGAATACGCGCGCCACATGCCGTTGACCAGCGCCTCGAACCATTTCGCCGCGCCGCCCTTCTCCCAGTCGATCAGCTTGCTGCCGGAAGCGTTGATGCGCAGCATATTGAGATTGACCTCCCACAACGCGAGGAAAAATCCGTACTCCAGCGAATCGACAGTGGCGGAACCGGCGGAGTCCTTGACCTTCCCCTCCTTGTCCAGCGTCGGGAACGCATTGTTGCGGCCGAGCGAATAGACCTCGCAACCGTGGAACGTGACCGGGCGGAACAGGGTGTTGGCCGCGTTGGTCACATTGAAATTTTCCCCTTTGACCGCATGGACATAGCCGAACAGCGGCAAATCGAGCGTGTTGTCGAGCGAATCTTTCATCCCCGGCTTATCAACTCCGGCGGCCTCGCGGATCTTCTTGAGCCGGAGTTCGAAGTTGCAGGGATTGCCCGCTTCGTCTTCCTTCTCATAGAAAACCGTCTCGGCGGCGTGCGGCAGATTTTCCTCTTTCGCATAGGCCTTGAGCCCGCGGCGGACGTGGTGCTTGATGTGAACGTCGGACGTGAACACCTGCCCGGTTTCGTCGTTCATCCGCAACGTGCTGCTGTAAGGGTCGAGATTCGGCCGGGCCTGGATGGCTTCGAAGCCGAACAGAAGGTAGGCGTTGCCGGTTGCGGGGAGCGGGGAGTTGACCTTAATCATGTTTCACCTCTTCATTGTCATCGGATTTCTTTTCGAAATAAACCATTCCGGTAATCAGGCCGGAGTTGAACGAATCACGGCGGCTCTCGGGTTCCAGCGACTTCAGGAAGGGCAGCAGCCGGCAGTTGAACAGCTGCGCCTTGTCCAGATTCATCAGCAGCCCGACGCCTTTGTCGAACACTTTCAGCAGCTCTTCGCCGCGCAGCCGCGACGGGTGCCGTCCCTGCGTGGCGGAAAAACTGCGCCCTTCCTGCTTGACGGTCCAGCAGAGTTCATTGAGCAGCATGCCGGTCAGCGCGCCGCGCACGAACACCGGAAAATCCGCGGAGGGAACTCCGGCCCATGCCTGCCGGATGAAATTGTCCAGCTTGGTTTTCTGTTTGTCGCGAAGGAGATCGTATGTCTCCCCGATCAACTCTTTTCCTGACGGAATCGTTGCACTCATAGGTCCGAATACTCCTGTTTTAACTCCCTTGAACTGTTCGATATCGCTCAATTCCAACTGAAAACCGTTCTCCCCCAGCCGGGCCGGATCGGTCCGGGCCGTTTCAATCAGGTGCTGAAGCCGCAACAACTTGCCGATCAAGCGGAAATAACTGCACGCGGCCAGCTTGTCAATCAACTCGTCCCCGGTATGGCTTTTGGCGAACCGCTGAAAGTTCAGAAACGCTTCGCGCCCGGAAATCGGCTGTTTCTGCAGCGCCGAGGTAAAAATCGAAGTCCAGTAACGGTAAACGCTGGGCGTGTCGCCATCCTGCCCGGTCAACGCCGCCTTCATATAACCGACCACGGCGTATTGCAGATTGGAGTTCAGAAGTTCCGCGTTCAGAGTCTGGAGATACTCCAGCGACACGGCGGGGAAAATCTGCTGGACGATCCGTTTCTTTTTGGTGCTGCCTTCGATATTCGTCAGGAAAACCGTAGTGGACCAGGCGGTCGGAATCATCTCCGGCCTCGATGCTTTCCATTGTTCGACTTCATCGGAGGCGGTCTTTGCCTTTTTCTTTGATTCGAAGTAGAGGCTTTTCTTCCGGTTCTCGTCATCGACGAACTCCTTGAGCTGACTGTACGTCAACTCGCCTTCCGGGAAAAAGATCAAGGAAGAGGTATCCGGCGAAGGCGCGACCTTGATGCGGTATTCCAGCTTGTTTCCCCACAATTCGAGTAATTCAGATCGCGAATTCTCCTGCGTCGCCCCCATCAGCCGATGATACTCGGAACCACGGATCACGTCGAGGTCGTAGGTACGGCCGAACGCATTGCGCCCCAACCCGCTGCCGGACTGGAATTCTTCAGAGATCAGCTCCAAATCCGCCGTTTCCGGAGTCGTGAGGAACCTCATCAACTCCCGGGAGTGCGCAACGTCGATTCCCAAATCGGCGAGAGATTCGTCTTCTTCGCCGTCTTTCGTCAGCCAATGCGCAAGGAAGCGCCCGTCGCTCAACCGACAGACCGCAATCAACGGCCACTGATCGCGCGGCGCTTTGAATTTGTGCCAGGCCACCGGCAGTTTCTTGGTGTCCGCATTTTCCATCAACGCTTCGAACGCGGGAATCTCCGCCCGCAAAGACTCCGCCGCGACAGAATCGAATGTGGCCAGCCAGGCCAGAAATCCCTCGCTGTAACGCAGATAGATCGCCGACTTGGCGACTCCGCCGAAATTCGGAGACCCGTTGGCAAAATAGATGGCGCTGCCGCTGTATAGCGGACGTTCTCCGAATTGCGCCTGCGCCACATAGAATTTTTGCCAGCTTCCGTTCAGCTGGTTGCTGCCGTCGGCCGCATCGTTGTAGTGCAGCTGTTCACGAGGAACGGGGCCTTCGGCGACGATTTTCCAATCGACGACGCCGTTGCCGATGGAAGGTTCCGCCAGATAAACATTTGCGTCGACCGGACCGCTGTCGAGGTCGTACAGGCCATCCGAGATGGTTTCATCCATTCGCTTGAGAAGCATGGTCAATCCCTCCCCTGTTCCATCAGGCCGAAGCCCTGAGAATTCATCTCGCCCAGGCCGGCGCTCCAGATGATCCGGTGGACCGCTTCGGGGGCGGTGATCCGAACCGGCGCACGGAATCCCCGGACGTTGAGCCCTTTGATCCGAACCAGGCGGGTGCGGAACAGACGCTCCTTCATCAGCGGCAGAAATTCCACTTCGATCGGAAGCTGCGCCACCGCGTCACAGTCAAGTCCGCCAATCCCCATGATATTCTCGAACACATCCGGACGGATTTCACGCAGCCTCAGCAGTTTGTGCCGCAGATTCCCGGCGATCAGCTCCCGGCAGGAAGGGATTCCCTGCTCCGAATCGTCCGGCATCTGGAAATAAGTCTTGCGGTCTTTGTTGTAACGGCACACGATGAATCCCGCCTGTCCGAAAGGCCGATAGGTCATGGTGGGCACAAACTCCGGAGCCGGAACCATCTTCAGCGATTCCACCCGGAAACGCTGCCCCCGGATATTCATATCCTTTTCCTTCTGGAGCGCTTCCGCCATATGATATACCAACTCAGGCCAGGGCGAAGCAAACCGCATCCAGATTCGGAAACCGAACTTCAACCCGGATTTACCGTCGGGAAGAAGCGCCGGTTCCGGTGCGGGGTCGCTGTTGAACGGAGAAAACACGAAGAGTTTGATCCGGCTGCGATGACTGCCGTCGTGCAGCTCCTTCGCCAGCGCCGGAAACGTCCGGTCGAGCGCCGCATAAAGCGCCGCAGACAATTCGTAACAATAATCGAATGAGAGAACCTGATCACCGGAACCGGATAGCTGTACCTCGATTTGCATAAAGCAACTCCGCGATTAAGAAAACAATATCCGTACAATGATAATTTGTCTTTTTATAAATAATCATCTCTATATTCATACAATATTTGATTATTTCATATTGCATGCGGTCATTTGATTTATTTTTAAAGATAACGCTAATATATCCGACTGAAAGTGAATTGCAAGTCATCATAAGACAAAATTCGGACCACCGGATTCAACAACAGGACGGACATCAAATGGAGTTCTGAGTTATGGCCGAAAACAAGAGAATCACGACAGGAGAAGACCAGGAAATCAGCCCAACTTGTTGAAATCAGTGACATTCAAGGTCAAAAGCAGAAAGCCACAAGAGAATCCAGAACAGGCTTATTACCGGTATTTCTAAGCGTTGGCAAGAGGGTGATAGTCAGCCCTTGATACAGACTTGGGACAGGGTTGGTACAGAATCCTTGGTTTTCGGAGCCATGCGAGAACTTGTTCAGGTAACCGGTCGCGCTGTTGCAACGCTGTCCCTCTGAGTTGAAATCTCAGAAAAAAGGCACAAAAAAAGCCGCCCTGTCGGACGACCAATGTCAAAAATGGTGGTGGGAGATGGATTCGAACCATCGAAAGACGTGCTAGCAGATTTAC
>CAYSZM010000033.1:0-32289 GCA_964435365.1 uncultured Victivallis sp.
GCACCCTCGTCTCCGGCAAGAGCGACCTGATCGGTTTCGTGACCCAGGACATCCGTTCGCCTTATTACGCCGATCTGACCTACGAGGTCCAGCGGCAGGCAGAAAAGCGCGGCATCCGCGTCATCATCATGGATGCGCGCTGGAATGACGAGCAGACGCTCACCGATCTCGCGCTGCTCACCGGCTACTCGGTGACCGGGCTGTTCCTGGTCAGCGACGTGCTCGCCGAAGCGGAAAAGCGCCGCATCCTTCCGGCGGGGACGCCGGTGATCCTGATCGACTCGCAGAGCGAACAGCATAACAACGTCACCTTCGACTATATGCCGGGGATGCGGGAGGCCTTTCAGCTGCTGCACAGCCGCGGACTCCGCCGCATCGTCTTCGTCCACGACCCGGTCAACCCCTGGAAGCTGGATGCGTACCGCCGGACCTGCGCCGAATTCGGCTGCTCTCCGGAAGAGGTCCGCTACTCCTCCCCCTGCACCGCCGGAGAGACTCCGCTTGTCGAGCTCGGCCGGAAACTCGCGGCGCAGCCGCTGCCGGACGCGTTCCTGATCGCCTCGGATTACGATTCGGCGCTGATCATGCAGGGATTCCACTACGCCGGAATCCGCGTGCCGCAGGACGTCTCGATCGTCTCCATAGACGACTCGCTGGCGGGGCGCATCACCTGCCCGCCGCTGACCACCATCCGCATCGACCGCGCCCGGCTCATCGGCAACGCCTTCGACATGCTCGACCAACTCACGGAACACCCGCAATCCGCACCGCTGCAATCGATCATTCCGACCGAACTTGTGGTGCGCGACAGCGTGAAGGAGATCTGATGAACCGTATCTGGCAAATTCTACTCTTGGGAACAGTGCTGTCCGCATCCGCGGCGCCGGTCCCATTCGAATCCATCGCCGGGACCCGGCAGCGGCTGTCCGGCAACCGGATCGCGCTGGCATTCGGTGCGCCCGAACCGCTGTTCGCCGACGGAACCGCCGTCTCAGTCCGTTCCGGGGAAGTCGTCCCCGGAAGGGAAACGGCGGAGCTGGCCGCCCTCCCCGGCCTGCAGGGAGACGCACCCTTCACCGTGGCGCTGTTCAATGCGGGGGAATCCGGGCGCATCCGGCTGGAACTCCGCGACGGGTCGCGGACCCTCGCCGCCGCCGAAGCCGAACTCCCCGCCGGAGCCTGGACCCGCCTCGCGCTCGAACCCGGCAGCGGCAACGCCCGGAAACTCTTCGTCTCCGGCGACGGCAAGGCGAAGCTCACCGGCTGGACCGTCTACCGCTCGTTCGAACAGCTCTACGGAATCGGAACCGACCACCCGGTCGAAAACATCTTCTTTCAAGTCTACGGCAAAAACGGCGCGCTTTCGCCGGGGCTGACGCCCGGCAGTCACCGCGGCGACCGCGACTGGAACACTCCGGCGGCGGGAGAACGCGACGGCGTTCCGGTGGCGGCAGTCACCGAGCACTATCAGCCGCTGCTCTCCTGTCCGCGCCAACCCGGCAGCGGCATTCCGCTCCCGGTCGACACCCGGAACGGCGCGCTGCTGGTCTACCGGACCTGGAACAACCCGGTCATCACCCTCTACGCGGAAAAAGAGGGGCACCGCAACTGCAATACCGGGAAAAAGGAGAGCTGGAACGAAGGAGCGATCCCCATCGACGCCGCCGCGCTCGACGCCGACCGCAACGGAATCTGGCACGGGCGGCCCGCCGTCGCCTGGAACCAGTCCGACACGCTCGCCCAGTCTTATGGGAAGGGAGATTTCGCCTTCGTCGCGGTCCAGTCCGGCAACCGGATCGACCTCCCCGCCGGAGCCGAACAAATCACCTTTCACTATCTTGGGAAAGACGGGAAGACGGTCCCGTTCGAGAACCCGGTTCCAGCCGGAGCGTCCGCCGTCGCGCTGCTCAACATCGGTCCGGGCGCAACCCAGCTGGTCTGGAAGCTGCCCGGGGGCTGGACCGGCGGCAGAGTCATCCGCGATTCGACGCGGAACAATTCCCTGATCATCGAACCAAACACGTTTACGGTTGAAGAAACGCCGAAGAGGCAAGGAGGCTCCTTATGAAAAAGCATTTCACGCTGATCGAACTTCTCGTAGTGATCGCGATCATCGCCATTCTCGCATCGATGCTGCTGCCCGCGCTGACCCAGGCGCGCGAGCGGGCGCAGTCCACCCAGTGCAAGGGAAATCTCAAACAGTTGATGACCATGCACATCATGTATGAGCAAAACAACGGAGTCTTCGCCCGAAACAAGGCGAAAATCATGTACGGCGGCGCGGCGCGCGGCAACACGCCGCACTGGCTGATCCTCGCCGAAGCCGGGCTGATGCCGAAACCGCCTGCCGGACTGTGGGAGTGGTTCGGCTATGGCGTCGCCGCCTGCCCGACCGTCGGCAGGGTCACCCTAGAGGGCTACGGAATGAACAGTGCGCAGTACGCCGGAAACAGGGACCCGAATCCGATGGCTAACTTCATCAGCTTCAAACAGGTCAAAAAGAATCCCTCGCGGCTGATCTTCCTGATCGACTCGATCCGGGACAGCAACGCATACTACGACGCCGGCGGCTGGGCATTGTGGAGCTGGTACAACGGAACGTCGGGCATCATCAGCGGGAAGCACGCCCAGAGCGCCAACGCCGCCCACATCGACGGCCACGTGGCGGTCTACACCCGCGCTTCGCGGCCGGACAACTGCCAGCGGAAAGCCGAGTGGTACTACGACCAGAACTGACCCGCCGGGAGAATCCGACACCATGAAGACCCTGCTGTGTTCCGCCATGCTCGCTCTCGCCGCAATCGCTCCGGTAACCGCCGCCGAAACAATCGGCGCCGGGCATGAATACGACAACATCCGCCTCGAAGCGTCGCCGCACAGCGACGCCTCCGAACTCGCCGCCGCGCTCCGGGTCGATCCGGCCCGGCCGGTACGGCGCTACGACGCCACGATGTTCGGGCTCAATTACGATTTCAGCGCCAATGACCATCTTGGCATGGCCGAAGCGGTTCCCGGCGAGCCGCTGCCCCGGCTGCTGCCGGACTTCGCCCGCGCCGCGAAAGACGTGCCGCTGCCGCTCAACCGGCTCTGGCTGGTGGAGGACAACTGGAAATGGAGCATCGGGCCGGTCGCCGAACGGCGGAAGCACAAGCGCGTGCCGTGGGAAGCTCCGACGCTCCAGATCGCCGGGCCGGTCGAGACTATACGCAACATCCTCGCCGTCGACCCGAACGCGAAATTCGACATCATGGTGACGGTGAAAGACGATGAAGCCGTCGCCCAGGCGCGGCAGATTGCCGAATTCCTCCGCGGAGACGCTTCGACCGAATGGGGCAAGAAGCGGATTGAATACGGCCTCGCCGAACCGGTCGACGTCGCCCTCTGGGAACTCGGCAATGAAACCGACTGGAGCAATCCGCGCCTGCCGATCGGCGAATACGTCCGCCTCTGCAAAGCGACGATCGCCGCGATCCGCAGCGCCGACCCCGCGGCGAAATTCGCACCGCACGCCGCCACCGCGCCCTGGCACGACACCCAGAAGGCGCACTGGAAGGAGTGGCACCGCACACTGCTCAAAGAGCTCGCGCCCGATATCAGCTGTTTCGCCTTCCACCCCTACTATCACGGTTACCCGATCAGCCTGATCGAACGCTATATGAAGCAAATCAGCGACGATATCGCGGCGAGCGCCAACCCGAAAATCACGATTTACGTCTCGGAGCACGGCCTCTGGCCGGGCGGCGAACCGGGCGACTGGAGGAATTCCTGGTACAAGACCCACGCCCTCGGCGGCTGTCTCGCCGTCAGCGAATGGTTCAACCGGATGCTCGCCCACCCGGAAGTGTCGGCGATGACCATGCACGCCGCGTCGAGCGGCCCGTGGGGAATGTTCTACCCCGACCCCTACAGCGGCAAAGTCTATGCGACGGCGCTGGCGGACCTGTTCAAACTCTACAGGCTGATTCCGTGGGGCGGAGAAGTGGTCGCAACCAGCTTCTCCGGCGAAGGGACCGCGTTCGACGGGAATCTGTCGCTCTCGGCCGTCGCGGTCAAAGGAAACGACGGGAAGTTGCGGGTCGTCGTCACCAACCGCCTCCCGGAAACCGCCCGGAAGATTTCGCTCGACCTCGGCGGACGGCGGGTGAAACACGTCTATACGCTGACCGCCGATTCGGTCAAGGAGCAAAACACCGCTGCGGATCGGCCGGTCGGAATCGCCTACCGGCCCGGAACGGAACAGGATTCCCGGTCGTTCCGCGCCCCGTCGCGCAGCATCACGCTCCTGGTCGCGGAATAAGAGAGTTACGGATTACTTCCCCGCCGCTTCCTCGAGAAGGATGAAGTCGTGCGGGGTCTTGTTGTCGAATTTCACCTCGAACTCCTTGACTCCGCCGATCTTCACAGCGGCAGAGCCGTTGTCGGAGAGCGCATATTGCGTGCCGGGAACCAGGTTGACGATCTTGAACCCGGCGTTGCCTCCCTTTTCGACTCCCATGGTGGAGACGACCAGCGCTTTCTTCGCCCGGTCGTAGACGGCGCGGCGCAGGATCACGTTTTCGATATCGACATCGGTGATGGCCGGCTCGGAAAAATGCCGTTTGTCAAACGGCTCCCGGTACATTTTCAGGAGACCGCCGGGAGGCAGGGCGCGCGCCATGCCGAACAGGCGGTCCTGCACATTGTCGTTCTGAAACTTGTCCTTGCAGCACTTGCCCAGGCCCAGCGAGCCCATCGGAACCGCCATATGCGGTTTTTCCGCCACCTTCGGTTTTTCTTCCCCGGCTTTCGAGCAGCCGCATTTCTTGAGGGGCGGCGCCTTTTCCTTGCCGTCTTCGGGCTTGACCCCGAAGGCCAGGCTGGGATCGTAAAACTTGTAATGATAGGTGCCGTCTTCCCAGACCGGATCATAATATTTGTCCGCCCGCTCCAGCAGTTTGACCCTGGTTTTCTCGTCGCCCATCTCCGCCGCCAGCAGCGTGTAGAAGCCGAGGAAGTCCGGCTTGAACATCTCGTCCTCGCGGACCTCCTCCGTCCCGTCCGGATTGACGACGACGAAATACTTTTTGATGTAAGGATACTGCTTCTCGATGACCTCCGGCGCCCAGGCGTGCATAAAGGCCCCCACCCAGCCGTCGTTGCACGGCGAATTCAGCGAGAGTTTGCCCGACTTGACCGCCGGGATGAGCTTGCTGTCCAGCACGTTGCCGAGTTCCGGGTGCCACTGCGCGAGCACATAGCCCTGTTTGATGAGGTAGGCGAACGCGATCTCGTGCGTCTTCTCGTTGAGCAGCACCTCTTCGAACCACTTCTTGAACAGCGGCGCGGCCGCGTCGTAATACCGCGTGCCGTGCAGATAATCGTAATGCAGCCAGCTCAGGATCGGGTGCTGGTTGCACGCCGGAAAGATCGCGTTGGGTTCGCACTCGATCCCCGGAACCGGGTTGGTGACCATCTGCAGGAACATCACCTCCTGCACCTTCCGATTGTCGAAAACGAACTGGGTGTGGTCGTCCCAGTTCAAAACGATGGAGCCGGGTTCATCCCAGCGAAAATCGTTGTAGAGCATCTCATACTGACCCACCATCATGCCGATGTGGCCGGAATACATGATATTCCGGTAGGTGACCGGGTCGGCCGTCGGCGCTTCCGGCGAGTTGAATCCGGGTTCGTAGAGCGGCCGCCCGGCGCTGTCTTTGCTCCAATACTCCCAGACGGGCTTCTGGAACATCTTCTCGATCATGCGGCAGTATCCGGTCTTGATCTGGCCGTTCCAGGCCGGAAATTTATGGAATTGCTCCGCGCCGAGAAAGTAACCGGAAAAGGCGATTTCAAACCGCCGCGCGCTGTCGCCGATCTCATCGGCGCAATCGTAGTTGGTAAAATCGTCCAGCGGCTGATTGGCGATTTTCAGGACCCACCTGAGCTGGCCCCACTCCTTGTGGTCGGCGCTGGGGTAATCCTCCGGATTCACCGGCTTTGGGTCCGCGGCGCAGCAGGCGAGCGCCAGCAGAGAGGCAAACCAGACCGACTTCCGCAATGTCGTTTTCCCAGACATGGAACTCCTCCTCTTCTGTTCGTGAAATTTCATGGTCGCACAAAACCCCAATGGCGCACACGCCACTCCAGAGAGAATCGATGCGGAACGAGTTCCGCGCTGCATTCGTCAAGCGGTTCCGGTGTCCCGGTATTTTCCCGAATACCCCTTTCCTTCCGGAATATAAAATAGATTCCCGGATTTGTCAAGGGGTTGAAGAAGAATTCGTTGCGTTCTTTAACAAACGGCTTATCGCAATCACCTCATGACCGGCAGGATCAGCCGGGAGGGGCGCAGCCGGTCGTGGTAAACCGTCTGGCGGGCGATTTTCAATTCGGTGTCGGAGGCCGGATCGCTGCCGGTCTGATTGTTCCTCGCCATCTGCGGAAAATTGCTTCCGGCGATTTCCAGCCGGATGCGGTGCCCCTGCCGGAAGCAGTTGGCGATGCTCCACAGGTCGATTTCGTACTCCTCGACCTCGCCCGGAACCAGCAGCTCGCGAACGGCCATCGATTTCCGGTGCGCCGCCCGGATGATCCCGTCCGCCAGGTTGAAGGCCCGTCCGTCGGGGAACACATCGACCAGCTTGGCGGTGAAATCGCAATCGCGCGCCGTACTCGCCGCGTACAGGACGACCTTCACCCGCCCGGCGACCTCCAGATCCTCATCGAGCGGCACGGAGGTGTAGACCAGCACGTCGGCCCGTTTTTCGATTTCGGTCTGGTCGTGCGACCCGTTGACCACGCAGATGAAATGCCCGCCCCCGGTCGGCACCGGGTTGCGGGGGTCGGAGATAAAGACGTCGCACCCCTCCCCCGCGACTGGTCCCGTGGAGGAAAGAACCCCGTCCCCGTAAAGCGAGTTGGCCGCGCCGCCGCTGTCGAGGAAGAACGCCGTCTCCGCCGCTCCGGCCGGGGGCCAGCATTCGCTCGTCCGCCACTCGCTGCGGCCGAACATGAAATAGGTGTAACGCGCCATGCCGGGCAGCGGGTCGCGCTCCGGCTCGGCGAGCAATCCCAGCCGGAATTTCCGCCGCAGCGGGTCGAGGAAGGCCCCCTTGGGGCACTCCCCGTCGACCGGCAGTTCACCGAAATTCTCGCCGTGCGACCACGGGCCGATGATGCAGCGGGTGAAATCGCGGGCGGGCCGGGAGCCGGCCTGTTCCGCCATCAGGGCGCAGCAGTCGAGCGCGCCCTGGGTGTAGATGTCGAACCAGCTGCTGTCGATCAGGGCCGGAGCTTTGATCTTTTCCACATAGGTCCGGAAGTCGTACTGCTTCCAGTAATCGTCATACGAGGAGTGACTCAGCCACTCCTGCCAGTAATCGATGCTGTCCAGACCGGCTTTGCGGTCGATGTCGTTGAGCGGCAGGTGTGACGAAAGCTCCGCCGTAAGCTCGGCTTTCACGTACCGTACCGGGTCGTTTTTCCTTCTGCGTTCGAGCCCCCAGAGGATGTTCTGCTGAAGCACGAACTCGCCGCCGAAGTACTTCGGGCTGTCGAAATAGTTGCACGGAGCAACCGAAGGAGCCAGTGAAACCAGTTCCGGCCTGCCGGAAGCGGCGGCGAACCACTGCGACGCCCCCAGGTAGGAGGCGCCCATCATGGCGATGCGTCCGCCGAACCACGGCTGTTCCGCAATCCATTTGATGCAGTCTTCGCCGTCGTTCAGCTCCTGAATCCAGGGGTGAATCACTCCTTCGGAGGAGCCGCTGCCGCGGACATCCTGCTCCACTCCGGCCAGCGCGCCGTCCTCGCACCACGACTCCAGGCGCGGAATCTGCCCGGACCCGTAGCTGTTCCGCTGAAGCACGACGTTGTATTTCTTGCCGGTTTCGGGCAGGCAGACCGTGGTGAAGAGTTTCACCCCGTCGCGCATGGGAACCATTGCGGTGATGATATGGGCCATTCGCACACACTCCATTCGCTGAAAAATCCGTTTCCGGTCGGGACGACAGAAAAAAATATATCGCCCTTCCGGAAGATATCAAGCCGAATTCAGCGAGGGAAGTCCCGGAAAACGGAGAAGGGATGCGCTAACGGCTGTATTCGTGCATCCGGCGGCGGTAGTGGAGATAGCTCTCCAGCGACACCTCCTCGGGAACGCCGTGATCGCAGGTGGGGATGTACCCGCCCCGGGCCATCATCGCCGGAATGATCCGCTCAAGTTCGCGGTCGATGGCGTCCGGACCGGCGGCGAGAATCCGCTTGTCGATGCCTCCGCGCAGGCGCAGATCGGGATATTCCCGCCCGGTCCGGACCACATCGCATTTCGAAGCCACCTCGAACGGACTCATCACGTCCATCCCGATCGCCTCGCGGTAGAGCGGGATGACCGGGTCGGCGAACCCGTCGGTGTCCACCTGAACGTGAAGCCGGTGCCCCGGCTGCCGCGCCTTGACGCCGGCGAGCAGCTGCTGGTAATAGGGAAACAGGAACTCCTTCATCTGATCGGGAGAAATCAGCGAACCGTGATTGTAGCAGATGTCCTCCGCCAGAAACAGTTCGTCGAAGGCGAGGAATTCCTGGTGGCGGGCGGCGACGGCGTCCGCCAGCTTGAGCCAGGCGGCCATGCATTCGTGGAGCAGCGCGGGGTCGTCGTAAAACTTGTAGAGCAACTCCTCCGGCCCGATCAGGCTGCGCAGATACATATAGCCGCCGATGAGATTCTGGCAGATCAGGTATCCGCGGGACGCCGCCTGCCGGGCCGCCTCCATCCGGGCGGGAAGGTCGTTCCAGCGCGCCGGGGTCGCCGGGTCCAGCCGCCACAATACGTTCTCCCGCCAGCTCTTGAGGTCGCGCACCGGGTGGCCGATGTATTCGGGCATGAATCCGCTGCGGCGGTTTTTGAAATAGAGCACGTGGCGTCCGGCGAAATCGATCTCCACCTCCGTATCGCCGCGGTCCTCCACGATTTTCTTCTCGAACGCCGGGGACATCGCCGCTTCGCACCAGCCCAGATTGCCGAGAGAGTGCACCGCATAGGTGTCGTAACCGAAGAATTCCGGCCACTTCGCCTGATCGGCCGGAGCGCCCTCCCGAATCCAGCGTTCGGTGCAGTAGAAACCGAACTCGGTATGAACCAGAGGCGCATTCGGTTTCATCTCGTAGAAATCCCGCATTTTCCGCGCTTCGGGCGCGATCGATCCGATTTTTTCCGGCATATTCCACCTTTCTCGATTGAATATATGCATTTTGGAAATATTCTATCATAGTATAATCCATAATCGCATAGTTTTGAATGTACGAAACGGAATATTCCATATGAGAAACGGAAAAATCAATCGCGGTGTCACCAGTTGCAGCCCTGTCCGGCGGGACGGAATCATGCTGCAGGCGGTCTGGCAGGTGGATCGGGATGCGGAGTATCAGGTAAGCCGCAACTCCTCCTCCCAAACCTGGATTCTGGTCCGCACCCTGGCCGGGCGCGGGAGGCTGGAGTTGACCGATTCCGCGGTGTTCGAAGCCGACGCCGGGACGATCCTCCTGTTGGACAACCGGAAACTGCGGCATTACGGAACCGCCGGAGCGCGCTGGCGCTTCGACTGGTTCGAGTTCGGCTCGACCGCGCCGACGCTGAAACCGGAGACGATTTTCCAACTGGCCGACGACCATTTCGAAGCGGAAGTCCGGGAGCAGCTGGCCTTCCTGCTGCGGCAGCAGGACGAGGTCCGGGCGGCGGCCGCCGCCGCGCTATTGGGCTGGCTGCTGGACTGGTACGCGGCCGCCGCCGGCGCTTCCCTTCCCCGGCGCGACCGCAGAATCGACGCCGCGATCGAAACGATGGGCCGCCAGCTGGACCGGCCGTTGGCGATCGGCGAACTGGCGCGGCGGCAGGGAATGTGCGACCGCGCCTTCCGCAGCCTGTTCCGCCGGGAGACGGGAACGTCGCCCAAAGCGTTCCATAACCGCCTCCGGCTGAAACTGGCCGAGGAGCTGCTGGCTTCGGGCGAATGCAATGTGGAGCAGGCGGCGAACCGGCTGGGGTTCTCCTCGCCGTTTCACTTCAGCGCGGCGTTCAAGCGCTGTTTCGGCATTCCGCCCTCCCGCTGTCGCGAAACCCCGCATCCCGAAAGCGGCCCCAACAGCGGCATCCGATGAGAATCCGGTTCGTGTCGGAATGATAAAAAAAGGATCGCGCGCAGGAGAATCTCCGGGGCTTTTTTTCGTCCGGCGATTGAAAAAAACGCGGGGCCGGTTATCTTAATTGAAATGATCTTTGATAACGGGAAAGGACCGGATTTATGCGGAAAGCGGTGGAGCAACTGATCGAACGGCATCCCGCGCTGGCGGAATGCGCGGAATCGGTCGAGGCGATGATCACTCTGGCCGAACAGACCTACGAACGGGGCGGCACGCTGTTCGCCTGCGGCAACGGCGGCAGTGCGGCCGACGCCGACCATATCTGCGGCGAACTGCTCAAAGGCTTTCTGCTCAAACGCCCGGTATCCGAAGACGCGGTGAAAGAATTCGAATCCGGCTTCGGAGCCGAAGGCGGCGAGATCGCCGCGAAGCTCCAGGGCGGACTGCGGGCGGTTTCGCTGCTCAGCCACTCCGCGTTCCTGAGCGCGTTCGCCAACGACGTCGACCCCGACCTCATGTTCGCCCAGCAGCTCTGGGCGCTCGGCCGTTCCGGCGACATCCTGCTGGCCATGTCCACCGGCGGCAACGCCTCCAACGTCCGCAAGGCGCTGATGACCGCCAAGGTCAAGGGGATCAAATCGGTGCTGCTCACCGGCAACCGCCACGGCTGCTGCGAAGAGTACGCCGACTGCGTGGTCGCCGTCCCCGAAAAGGAGACGTTCAAGATCCAGGAACTCCACCTCCCCGTCTACCATGCGTTCTGCGCGGCGCTCGAGGAGCGTTTCTTCGGGAGCCGGGGAGAATGACCGGGCAGACTCCTCCGATTCAACACGTCGCGATCATCATGGACGGCAACGGCCGCTGGGCCGAGCAGCGCGGACTCCCCAAAGTCGAAGGACACCGCCAGGGAGCCAGGCAGGTTTCGACCATTCTCGAAGCCGCCAAGGAGTCCGGAATCCGCTACCTGACGCTCTACGCCTTCAGCACCGAGAACTGGAAACGCCCGGTGCAGGAAGTCAAGGCGCTGATGGGGCTGATGGAAGAGTTCCTCGACACCAATCTCAAGGATCTGATGGAGAAGAATATCCGTCTGCGCACCATCGGCCGCACCGCCGACCTGCCCGCCGGAGCGCGCAAAAAACTGCTTCAGGCGATCGAAGCCACCGCCGGGAACACAGCCGGGACGCTCAACATCGCGCTGAGTTACGGCGGGCGCGCCGAAATCGTGGACGGCGTCAACCGCTATCTCGAAGAGGCGTGGAAAAGCGGGAAGAAACCGGAGAAGCTGACCGAGGAGAGTTTCCGCCAATGCCTTTACGCGCCGGACATTCCGGACCCGGATCTGCTGATCCGGACCAGCGGCGAACTCCGCCTCAGCAATTTCCTGCTCTGGCAGCTCTCCTACTCGGAGATTTACGTGACCGACACCCTGTGGCCCGATTTCGGAAAAGAAGAATTCGCCAGGGCGCTCGCCTCCTTCGGGAAACGCGAACGCCGGTTCGGCGGCAGAAAATAACAACAAGGAATCCGTTCAAATGTTCAAGTACCGGGCAATCAGTTTCCCGATCCTCATCGCGCTGCTGGCGGTGATGATCATCTGGCCGAGATGGGGAATATATCTCTACGCGGCGGTGGCGGGCCTCGCTCTCGGAATGATGCTCTATGAAGCGGGCAGAATGGTCGAAAAGATCGGCGTGCCGTCCTTCGTCCGGGGAACCGCGCTGCTCGGCGGAGCTTTGCTCTCGCTGCAGCTCTACTATTTCGCCTTCGGCTACGCAAGAGTGCCGAGCCTGACCAAACTCTGTTCGCAGCTCATGTTGCTCGCCGTTCTCGTCATGTTCTACGCCGGATGGGTGCTGCTGCTGTTCCGCGGCGACAAAAAAGAGATGCTCACCCGTGCGCTGGCCTCCTCCGGCATTCTCCTGATGTGCGGAGTTCCGATTTTCGCCCTGGCGCAGGTCTACATCACGCCGGGACTGGGGCCGATCGGCCTCTTCTTCGTCATGATGGTAACCAAGGCGATGGATACCGGCGGCTACATCTGCGGGATGCTCTCCGGGAAATTCCTGCCCGGCGGCAACCACAAGATCGTCCCCTCGATCAGCCCGAAAAAATCCTGGGAAGGCACTGTCGGCGGAATCGTCTTCAGCATCGGCACCAGTCTGCTCTTCTTCTGGCTGCTCCGGGCGGAGAGATACGGCATTTCAGCTTCGGTCGGCTGGTACGTCACCGCCGGAATCGTGCTGGCGCTGGGCAGCTTCGCCGGGGACCTCACCGAGTCGGCGCTCAAGCGCACCTGCGGGGTCAAGGACTCCGGAAACTGGATTCCCGGGATGGGCGGCGCCTTCGACGTGCTCGACAGTTTTCTCTACAACGGCATTCTTTTCTGGCTTCTGGCCTTTTTTCGACATTGACAAGTGGAAAAAAGCGGAGCGCCGTGGTACATTAAGAACATTGACAACGACAGCCAGGGGGATTGTTTCATGAAAGACGAAATTCTGAATCTGCTGAACGAAAATGCGCGGATAAGTCTCAACGACCTCGCATTGCGGGTCGGCGCGCCCCCGGAGCAGGTCAAAGAGACGATTCAGGCCCTCGAAAACGAGGGCGTGATCCGCGGTTACAAAGTCATTCTGAATGAACAGGATCTTGGTGTAAGCAAAGTACGGGCGCTGATCGAAGTCAAAGTGACGCCGCGGCGCGAGGGGGGGTTCGACCAGGTGGCGCAGCGCATCGCTAGATACCCGGAGGTCACGGACTTGTTCCTGGTCTCCGGGGGATTCGATCTGCTGTTGATGGTCGAAGGCGATTCGCTTCAGGAGGTTGCCTCCTTCGTCTCGGCCAAGCTCTCGACGATCGATGGAGTGCTCTCCACGTCGACCGGCTTCATGCTCAAGAAATACAAAGAATCCGGCAGGATTATGCAGAATGATGAAGAATATGAACGACTCAAAGTGTGTCCGTAGGGAATTTGTCGCCGATCACATAAAATCGCTTCCGAAAAGCGGAATCCGCCGCTTCTTCGACCTGGTCAATACGATGGACGACGTGATCAGCCTCGGCGTCGGCGAACCCGATTTCGTAACGCCCTGGACCATCCGGGAAACCGGAATCTTTTCACTCGAAAAAGGCCATACCAGCTACACCTCGAACCTCGGCACCCCGGTGCTCCGGCGGGAAATCTGCCGCTATGTCCGCGACAATTACCAGGTCGAGTACAGCCCCGAGAACGAGTGCATCGTCACCATCGGAGTGAGCGAAGCGCTGGACATCGCCATGCGCGCCTTGCTCAACCCCGGCGACGAGGTGCTCTACACCGAACCGTGCTTCGTTTCGTACCCGGCGGAAATCCGCATGGCGCACGGCGTCCCGGTGCCGATCGAGACCCGGGTCGAAGACGAATTCGCCCTCAATCCGGACATCCTGCGCGAAAAGATCACGCCCAAAACCAAAGTTTTGCTGCTCAACTTCCCCTGCAACCCGACCGGCGCGGTGATGCCGCTCGAGAATCTGAAGGAAGTCGCCGCGATGGCCATCGAGCACGATCTGGTGGTCATCACCGATGAAATCTACTCCGAACTCCTCTACGAGGGCGAACACGTTTCGATCGCCGCGCTGCCGGGAATGCGGGAGCGGACGCTCTTCCTGCACGGATTCTCCAAGGCGTTCGCCATGACCGGCTGGCGGGTCGGTTACGCCTGCGGCCCGCGCGAGATCGTCGACGCGATGATGAAGGTCCACCAGTACGCGATCATGTGCGCCTCGACCATGGCGCAGGAAGCGGCGCTCGAAGCGCTCCGCAACGGCGAAAAAGCGATGGCGAAAATGCGCGAATCCTACCACGAGCGCCGCAATCTCATCGTGGACGGGCTCAACCGGATCGGCCTCGAGTGCGTGATGCCGAAGGGGGCGTTCTACGCCTTCCCGTCGGTGCGCTCGACCGGGCTCGATTCGACCGAATTCGCCGAACAGCTGTTGAAGGCGGAAAAAGTGGCGGTGGTCCCCGGCGTGGCGTTCGGAGCCTCCGGCGAAGGGTTCGTCCGCTGCTGCTACGCCACGGCGGCGTCGGAACTGATCGAGGCGATCGACCGCATGGGGCGGTTCGTGCAATCGTTGAAATAATCGTTTCACGACGGAGGCGGCGCATGGGAAGGAAATCGCGTTTTTCGCTGTTGGTTCTCGTTGCGTTCGCCGCACTTTCCCCGCTGCAGGCGGAAGTGTTCGACCTGTGGCCGTGGAAGGGCGGCGGCATTCCGTCCGGGGGGTCCCGGACGGGCGAACTGCCCGGACGGCAGATGCCGCTCTACACCGAACAGATGCAGGTGA
Source organism: uncultured Victivallis sp. (assembly GCA_964435365.1). GTDB lineage: Bacteria > Verrucomicrobiota > Lentisphaeria > Victivallales > Victivallaceae > Victivallis. The sequence continues at coordinate 14,443 of CAYSZM010000033.1, forward strand.
ACGGCGTGCCGCTGGAAATCAAGGCGTCGACGCTGGACGCCGATTTTCCGTCGCTGCTGGCGATGCTGGTCCGCATGTTCCGGCCGGAAGACATCCAGGCCGGAAGCGATGCGGTGCGGGTCGCCTACCGCGTGGATCAGGGAAACGTGGAACGCTGGCTCCTGGTGGACGGCGGCCCCGGCAGGCCGGTGACGCTTTTCGTCATCGTCGCGCCGGAGAAACTGCCGCCGCCGGACGGGTGGCCGACGGAACTGCCGCCGATGCCGACAGGAGCGACTGTCGGGCAGGTCATCCGCTTTCCGGGCCGAAAGGCGGTGTACGGAAGTTTCCGCAACTCAGCGAATGACCCGGAGGCGTCGGCAAAAACGCTCTCCGCCAAACTGACGGCGACCGGCTGGCGTTCGGTCGGCGGCGAAGCGGAGCAGCCGGGCGGCGGCAAGGGCGGGATTTTCCTGCACGACGCTCCGCGCCGCATCCTGTGGGCCGGGTTTGCGCCCGACGGGACCGGCGTCTTTTACAGCAGGCCGTATTGACAGGGAGGAACACGATGGAATTACGCAAACGAATCACGGGAACGATGCTCGCCGCCTGCGGGCTCCTTCTGCCGCTGCTCTCCGGCTGCGCGCTGATGAGCTCCAACTATATCGAGCCCAAGGAATACGACCTGTCGGTTCCGGCGGAGCCGCTGACCGACGTGCAGTTCGAGGTGGGGACGTTCCGAAATCTCTCCGGCTCCGACCGCCGCTTCCTCTACCGGGAGAAGGCCGAGCAGATGCTTTCCGACGACTACAGCCGCTGGCTGCTCACGCCCGATCTGATGCTCGAGCGGCAGCTCCACAAAGCGCTGTTCCCGCGGGAAACCCGGAACCCCGGCAACGGGCGGCTGCTCCGCCTCAGCGGAACCATCTACCGGTTCGAATTCGACCGCGAGAACAAAACGGCGATTCTCACCGTGGACTACAACATCCGGATTTTCGTCGACCGCCGCCCGACGGGGGGCGGCAGCCTGAGCGTCACCACCGAGAAGCCGATCGAGGGCGACACCCCGGCCTCGGCCGCCGCCGCCATGTCCGGATGCGTCGCGGACTCCATCGCCGCAGTCCGCAAGTTCCTGACCGAAACCAACGCCGAAACACAGAAAACCAAATAAAGGATTGCATATGGAACACTTGAACGTACCGCCCGCCAACCACGTCAAAGTGCTCGACGGCCAGGGCTGGGTCGGGCTCATCGACCATCTCGGCACCGAGGCGACCATCGTCAACGCCGCCCGCGTCTCCTTCGGCAAGCTCAAGGACGAGATGGACGCGAAAGACGTGAAGCTGCTCGCCTACCTGATCTCCAACCGCCACACCAGCCCGCTGGAACACATGGTGTTCACCTTCAGCGTGCACTGTCCGCTCTTCGTCCGCGGCCAGTGGCACCGCCACCGGACCTGGAGCTACAACGAAATTTCGCGGCGCTACACCGAGATCGACCTGGAGTTCTACACTCCGGCCATCCTGCGGCGGCAGTCGGACGACAATCGGCAGGCCTCCTATTTCGACCCCGAGTTCGACGGCAAAGAGCTGCGCGAAGAGATCCGCAAGCACAACGAATCGAGCCTCGCGCTCTACGAACATCTGCTCGCTTCCGGCGTCTGCCGCGAACAGGCGCGCGGCGTGCTGCCGCAGAATATGATGGTCACCTTCTGGGGAACGGTGGACCTCGCCAATCTGCTCCACTTCCTCGACCTGCGCGACAGCGACCACGCCCAGTCGGAAATCCGCGAATACGCCCAGGCGATCAAGCAGCTGATCAAACCGCTGATTCCGAACGTGGCCGCCTACTTCGCCGCCAAGGGACAGGAGTGGTAAGAATGGCCGAATCGCTCCCGGTTCTGGCGATCACGATGGGCGACCCGGCCGGAATCGGCCCGGAGCTCTCGGTCCGGATCGCGGCCGATCCGCGTTGGACCGGCCGCGCCCGTTTCGTCATTTACGGGGAGAAATCGGTGCTCGAAGAGGCGGCGCGGCATTGGAGCAACGGCGCGCTGCCGGAAGTCCGTTCCGTCGGGACGCTCCCGTTCGGGAGCTTCGCACCCGGAGTTGCCGACGCGCGCTGCGGCAAGCTCGCCTACGACGCGCTGACCGCGGCGACGCGCGACGCCATCGCCGGAAAGGTGGATGCGATCGTCACCGCGCCGATGAACAAGTACGCGGTCAACCTCGCCGGAATCCCGTTCACCGGGCACACCGAGCGGATCGCCGAGCTCTGCTGCTGCAACGATTTCGTGATGATGCAGTCGTCGGGACACCTTCGCGTGGTGTTCGTCACCTGCCATGTTCCGCTCGCCGAGGTTGCGAAGCTGGCGGTCCGTTCCGAGATCGTCCGGGTGACGAAACTCCTGTATGACGCGATCCGGGCGGAGGGAATCGCCGCGCCGAAACTCGCCGTCGCCGCCATCAACCCCCACGCCGGGGAAAACGGCTGCATGGGCCCGGAGGACGAGCGCGAAACGAAACCGGCGCTGGACGAACTGCGCAGACAGGGAATCGACATCGACGGCCCCTTCCCGCCCGACACGCTGTTCATCGAATCGACCCGCGCAAAATACGACGGACTGGTGACCATGTACCACGATCAGGGGCATATCCCGTTCAAAATGCTGGCGTTCGAGACGGGGGTGAATTCGACGCTCGGGCTGCCGGTGATCCGGACCAGCCCGGACCACGGAACCGCGTTCGACATCGCCTGGCAGGGAAAGGCGGACCCCGGCAGCATGACCGCCGCCGCCGAAATCGCCCTCCTCCGGGCGGAAAGCCGCCGGAAAAGCCGAAAGGAGTAACATACGATGCGCCGTTTTTTTCTCACCGCGATGATGCTTCCGGCGCTGGCGCTGGCCGCCGCCGCCGCGGAACCGGAGGCGAAGAATCCGCCGCCGGAAATAGACTCGATCCTGGCGTCGGTGAACGGAGTTCCCGTCAGCCTGGTCGATATTCTGGGGACCACCCGGGACAGCGAGTACCGGGCCTGCGCGGTATTTTCCGGCACACGGCTGGAGGAGGAGATCCGCAGCATCCGCCGCAAAGCGGTGGATGAGAAGATCGACAAGCTGCTGATTCTCGAGGAGTACCGCAAACAGGAGAACCCGCCCCCGATCCCGTCCCAGGCGATCGAGGAGGAGCTCGACAAGATCGCCGAACGGATGGGGGTGCGCTCCCGTTCCGAATTCATCCGCAAGCTCCGCGACTCCGGTACGGACATCGACAAACTGCGCAAGGAGATCGAGGAGTACATCATCTTCCATATGATGGTCTACGACCGGATTCAAATCGAATCGAACATCACGCCGAAAGAGGTGTACGAATACTATCAGGCGCACAAGGCGGAGTTCGTCCGGCCGGAAACGATCAAACTGGCGATGATCATGCTCAAGCTCTCCGACCCGGACCTGGAGGAAAAGAGCGCCGCGATAGCCAGAGACCTGGCGGCGTCGCCGGACGCGTTCGCGGAACTGGCCCGGAAATACAGCGCCGGGCCGGACTCCGAAAACGGCGGAGACCTCGGCGAGATCGAGCGGAAGCGGCTCCGCGCGGAGTTCGCGGCGGCGATGCCGGTGCTGGAAGCCGGCCGGGTCTACGGCCCGGTCCGGACGGCGGAAGGGGTCTCGTTTCTCCGAATCCTGGCCCACTCGCCGGAGCAGAGAGGGGACTTCCGTTCCCTGAGTCCGGAAATCCGCCGGAAGATCGATCTGGAACAGCGCGAAACCATCCGGAAAACATACATGGACAAACTGCGCGCCCAGGCGATTATCCGTTATTTCTTCTGAGGAATTGCTGATTTTCTCAATTGCTCTTGTAATTTACAGATTGCGAGTATATATTGCCCTCTTAGGAAGCGAGTTGCCCGACGCGATTATTCAACGATGTGATATTTGGTATTGGTGATGAAGGTATACTGCGATAAATGCAAGAAAGTCTTTGAGGCGGAGAAACCGGCAGAGGGGAATGAAGTCACTTGCGAGTTCTGCAAGGAGAAGGTCCCGTTCCCGGAAACAACAGCATCACCGGGAGCGGTGATCGGTGACTTTCTGATCGAAAAAGAGATCAGCCGCGGCGGCATGGGAGTGGTCTTCCTCGCCCGGCAGCTTTCGCTGGACCGCCCCGTCGCCCTGAAGATTCTGCAGCCGAAATTCCTCGACGACAAAGAGTATGTGGAATCGTTCTTCCGCGAAGCGCGCGCCGCGGGCCGGATCAACCACCCCAACGTCGTTCAGGCCTACGCGGTGGGCGAAGAAAACGGAACCTTCTATTTTGCCATGGAATATATCCGCGGCAAGACGATGAAGGAAATCCTGAAAGAGGAAAAGACCATCGAGCCCCGCAAAGCGGCCAAGATCGTCCAGGAAGTGGCGGGCGCGCTCGAATGCGCCTGGCGCGACGAGAAACTGGTCCACCAGGACATCAAGCCGGACAACATCATGCTCGATGCGAACGGCTTCGCCAAGCTCGCCGACCTCGGTCTCGCCCGCGTCGCCGGAACCAATGACAAAGAGTCCTGCGAAGGCGACGAAGTGCTCGGGACTCCGCAGTACATCAGCCCCGAACAGCTGACCGGGGTGCCGACCGACGTGCGCAGCGACATTTACAGCCTCGGCGCCACCCTCTACCAATTCCTGACCGGCCGTTTCCCCTATGTGGCCGACACCGCCGAAGAACTGGCGAAAATGCATGTTGCCGGTCATCTGCAACCGCCAAAGGAAGTGAATCCGGCGATTCCCGACGAACTCAACACCATCGTCATGAAGATGATGGCCCGCAATATCGAAGATCGTTATCAGACCCCCGCTCCGCTGGTCAAGGCGCTGGAGATGTATCTGCAGCACAGCGCGCCCGGCGTCGGCGGTTCGGCGGTTCCGCAGCTCAAATTCCGGCTGCCCTCGGCGGGCGGCGCACCGGCGGCGACGCCCGGGGCGAAATCGCCGTTCACGCCCGGAGCGAAGAGCAGCCCGTTCCCCGGCGGCGGAGCCGCTGCCGGAATGCCCAAAGCGACGCCGCCCAAGCCGGCCGCTCCGCCTTCGGTTCCCAAAATGGCGACTCCGGGCAAACCGGCGGCGCCGACCGGGATGCCCAAAGCGACGCCGCCCAAGCCGGTCGCGTCTCCCGGGATGCCCAAAGCGCATCCGCCCGCGCCGGTCGCTCCGGCGGGAGCTTCCGCTGAAGCTGCCGCGGTAAAACCCGCGCCTCCGGTGGAGAAGAAGCCGGCGGCGGACGAAGAACTTGCCCTGAAGACCGTTCCGAAACCGGAAAAAGCTCCTGCCCCCGCGGAAACGAAAGAGGAGCCCGGCAAAAAAGGGAAGAAGGGCGACAAAGGCGGAAAAGCGGAAAAAGAGAAAAAGAGCATCGGGAAACTTATCCTGATGGTGCTTGCCATACTGCTGCTGATCGGCATCACGCTGGGTTTCCTCGTCGGCGCGTTCTATTTCCTCGCGGCCGGAGACAAGCTGCCCGGAGCGGTGAAGCCTTACGGCGACAAACTGATTACGCTGATTCGCGGCGAAGCTCCGCCCCAACAACATGTATTGAACATCCCCAGTCGCCTGAAGAACCCCGAAGGGGAGACCGGCACGAAGACGGAGCCCACGACGGAATCGCCGAAACCGCCGGTACAGCCGCCGAAACAGGAAGAGCTGCCCAAACCGCCGGTGGACCCGACCCGTCCGGACTATCTCAAAGGGATTGACGCGCTGCTGGAGAAAATTCAGAGCAATCCGGATGACCGCATCGGTTTTCTGGAGGAGTGCGACCGCTTCTTCCTGGCCTTCCCGAATCCGGTTTCCCCGCGTGAGATGGAAGCGTTGCGCCCGCTGCTCAACGCCTACCACCGGGTGGATGAAGTAGCCCGGGTGGCTCCCGCCCGCGCCATGGCCCGCGCCGAATTCCAGAAAGGGCTTGACGCCAGACACAAGGCGGACGAGGAAGTCAAGAAGGCTCAGGCCGCCAAACAGGAGGCCGAACTCCTGATAAAGCAGCAGGCCGAAGCCGAAGCCAAAAAAGCCGCCGAAGAGAAGGCGCAGCAGGAAGCCACGAAAAAAGCGGCGGCCGAAGCGCGCCTGGCCCGGGTCCGCCCGCAGTTGCTGTTGATGTTCGGCAAGGTGGCGAATTCGTTCCTGACCTCCGCCCGCACCGGAAACCAGGCGGCATTCGACCGCGACCTGGCGGCGCTGCGCGACTTCCCGTTCACCCCCGGCAGCAGCGAAAAGGAAATTGAGCTCTTGACCCAAATCACCAAGTTCGTGGCGGAACTGCCGGGCGAACAGAAGAAATTGCGTGCATTCGTCGAACGGCTGGGGCAGATTTCCCCGACCAAAGACAGTTTCTCCATGGAGATGCCGGACCGCAACCTTCTGACGGTGGTCAAAGTGACGCCGGATTCGGTCACGGCGGTCGACGGAACGGGCAAGCCGGGCTCCTTCGACCTGAACGATCCGCGGGTTCGCGGGCTCTTCCTGCGGCGGATCGAAAGCCGGTTGAAACTGGCGAAGCCTGCGCTGTATTTCGACCTGATGATGGGGGATTTCACGCCGCAGACGGCGAAGGCCGCGGCGCAATCCGGCAACTTCTGGAAAGCTTATTACCAGCCGTTCCTGACCGCATACTTCATCGACCGCCTGACCAATGCGACCGATGCGGAGAAGAAGGAACTTGAAAAGCGCTGCGGGAAGCTGCCGGAATTCCAGGCGGCGCAGGCGGAGGTGCAGAAATGAAATTCCGTTTCGCCCACCAGAACTTCAATGTGCTGGACCTGGACCGCAGCCTGGCGTTTTATCGCGAGGCGCTGGGTCTGGCGGAAGTGCGCCGGATCGCTCCGGCGAGCGGGGAATTCATCATCGTCTACCTCGGCGACGGCGAGAGCGATTTCGTCCTCGAACTGACCTGGATGCGTGACCGCAAGGAGCCGTACAACCTCGGCGACGAGGAGTTCCACCTGGCGTTCACCGCCGACGACTACGAGGCGGCCCGCGCAAAACACAAGCGGATGGAGTGCATCGCCTACGAAAACGAAGCGATGGGAATCTACTTCATCCAGGACCCCGACGGCTACTGGCTGGAGATCGTCCCGGCGAAATAGCGATTTATCGCGTCGCTCAGTTCAACAGCATCCGGATGGCAGATTGAAACACCTCGAGACTGCGATAATCAGTTACGATGATTCGCAGCACGGGACGTTGAATTTCATCCGGATTGGTTTCGATATCACCTCTGCTCCTGCTGTTTTTTCATCATTTTTCGTTCTTCAAAGCTTGACAGGAGCGGGTTTCGGGAATACGTTTTATTGATTATGAAACCGTTTCTTGGCGGTTGTCCGGGCGGGTATCCTGAAATCGGAAGGAGTTGTCCATGATTGAGCGAATGGTTGCGCCGGAGATTGTCGTCTGCGGCGCGGGGGTGACCGGGTGTCTGGCCGCGGTGGCCGCGGCGGAGGCGGGGCGGAAGGTCGCGGTGCTGGAGAAGCGCGCTTATCCGGGCCGGGAGATCGCCGCCTACAATCACAGTTTCATCGGCAAAGGCGGCGGCGAATGTGCGCTGCGCCGCCTCCCGGTCGACATTCAGCGGATTTTCTCCATGCTCGACGCGGAAGGCATTCTTGCGTCGGAAGGATTCGTCCGGCAGGAGCTGGTGCGGCTGCTGGAACAGCGGAAGATTCCGGTGCTCTTCGAAACCGACGCGGCGGGACTCTCCGCCTCCGGCCGGATGGTCGACGGCGTGCTGGCCGCCGCTCCGCCGGGAATCATCCATCTGCCCGCGGGCGCGGTGATCGACGCCACCGAGCGCGCCCATCTGGTCCGGCTGGCGCAGCGCATCCCCTATTTTCCCCCCGGAACTTACACGGTTCACGCCGTCCTCGAATTGGAAATGCCCGCAGCGTCCCGGCAGGAGGCGCTGGCGCTTCCGCCGGATGTCGGAGCGGCAATCGAACGGGAGCTGGGGCTGACCGCTAATTCGCTTCGTTTCCACGCCGCGCTGCGGGCGGATACGCTGGTGATCGAGTTCGCGTTCCCCGCCGAAGTCGCCGCCTCTTCCCCGCACAATCTCAGCCGGATGGAAGAGCTCAGGCAGGAGCGTTCGCTCCGCCTCGCCCTCCGGCTGCACGAGCAGGTCGGCGCGTTCGCCGCAACCTCGCTCACCCACTTGGCTTACGAATGCCGGGCGGAGGGTCACGAACTCCCGCCGGAGACCGGCAGCGGATTCGACAATTTTCTCGCCGCCCCGGCGCTTCCCTGGGGATTTTCGCTCGACGACGTCGCGGCGGCCTGGGCGGAACTCCAGACGGCGGTCGCCGGGCTTCCGCTCAACCCGGCTCCGGGGGCTCCCGATTCCGAGGTGATCACCGGCAGCGCGAAACAGGTCGCGCTCTCCCGGCTGACCCGCAAGGCGTATCCCGACGCCGGGCTCCCCCTCGACCTTCAGACGGTGGAATGGAGCGATGCGCTGCCGGTTCCGGAAACGCTCTCCTGCGACGTCTGCGTCGTCGGGGCCGGAGCGGCCGGCGCACCGGCGGCGACGACCGCCGCCGCGCACGGACTCAAGGTGATTGCGGCCGAACTCAACCAGCTCCCCGGCGGAACCTTCGCGCCGGGCCGGGTGATCGGAACTTACGGCGGTTACCGCGGCGGCGAGTGCGGACGGCTCCTGGATGCGACTCCGGCGCAAACGAGCGGAAAACTCAAAGCGCAGGGACAGGGCGGAATCAACTACTGCGAATACCTGCGCAACCGCGCCGCCGCGAGCGGCGCGACGATCTGCGGCGGCACCCGGCTCTGCGGCGTGCGGCGTGACGGAAACCGGGTGGCGGAACTGCTGTTCGCCAACGAAAGCGGCCTCTTCTCCATCCGCCCCGGCGTCACCATCGACGCCACCGGCAACGCCGACGTCGCCGCGCTGGCGGGAGCGGAATTCGAACTCGGCGACGCGGAAGACGGGATGCAGCAGTCGTACAGCATGTGGGGAGCGGAGGTGTTCGCCACCGCAAACTGGCTGGGCGGGCGCTACAACTCCGACCCCGGCATCATCTCCCCCGAGCTCTACTCGGAGCGGCTGCGGGCGATTTCGCTGGGGCACCGCAACAACTCGCATTTTCACATCTCCCCGATGACGACGATCCGCGAAGGGCGGCGCATCCGTGGCGAAGCCGGGCTGCGGCTCAACGACATCCTCAACCGGCGCGTGCCGGGCGACGCGATCGCCGTCGCCACCACCATGTGCGACAGCCACGCCTATTTGAGTTCGCCGCTGGCGGGATTCACGGCGATCGGCGACGCCAAGCCGATGCCGGTCCGGATTCCCTACGGCTGTTTCATCCCGCAACAGCTGGAAGGGCTGCTGGTCGGGGCCAAAGCGATCTCCGGCGAACGCGACGCCACCAGTTTCTGCCGGATGAACGCCGATATGGTCAACCAGGGATATGCGCTGGGGTGCGCCGCAGCCGCCGCGCTGGCCGCCGGAGGGCGGGTGCGCGAGGTCGACCTGACAGCGCTGCGCCGCGAACTCCGCGCCGCCGGAGTCCTGCCCGACTGGGCGTTTGCCGACCGGGAAGCGGTCGCGGCGGAAATCCTGCCCGCCGCCGACGACAAACGTCTTCAGGAAATGCTGACTTTCCCCGCCGCCGAGGCCGTGCCGCTTCTGGAGGAGCGCTGGCGACGGCTGACGCCGCCTGCGGCGGAAGAGAATCCGTTCACCTCCGAACGTTCGACCGTGGCGCTCGCCCTGGCCTGGTACGGTTCCGCCGTCGGCGGCGACCTGATCCGGGAACTGCTGGAGCTCGCCCGCAAAGAGAGAATGCACCTGACCATGCCGCCGGTGAACCCCGACCGGACGCGGCTGAACGACCGCCGCGACACGACCTGCGATTTTCACCGGGTCAACCGGCTGCTGACGATGGCCGGACGGTCGGGAGCGGAAGGATTCACCGCCGTACTGGCCGCGATCCTCGACGACACGGCCGGGCCGGGCGAACCGGTGGCGCGGATCATGCCTTACGACGTCTCCCGCAAAGACGTGCCGGTGTGTCCGTTCTACCGGCGGCTGCTCTGCCTCGCCTTCGCAGTGGAACACCACCCCGATGCGGCGCTGGTTCCGGCGATGGAGGGGCTGCTCAGGCGGAGCGGCGCGGGCAGCCGCATCGTGCCGCTCGGCTCCGACGCCGCGCCCGACTACATGCCCAGTTATCTCGATCTCCGTCTGGCGCGGGCGGCGTTCCGCTGCGGCAGCCGGTTGGGGGAGGAGATTCTCACCGGGTATCTGGACGACGTGCATGCGATCTTCCGGGAAAACGCCCGGCAGACCTTGCAGAAAAGCAGATAGAGCCTCACTCCGTCGGAGCGGGGGCGGTCGATTCGCCGGTGACGAAGGTCGCCGGGACCGGAATGGGAGGGCCGCCGCAGGGATGACCTGCGGCGATGAGGTCCATCCGTTTCAGGGCTTCGCGGGCCATCCGCTCCTCCGGCAGCATGACGCCGGAGAGCGGGAACTCCATCAGCACCTGCCGCTCGAAGATCGAAATGAAGTGACAGACCGAGAGCCGCCCCGGAATCGGAATTCCGCGTTTTGCCGCCTCGAACCGCAGCACTTCCATGAATTCACGGTTGTAGCAGACCGCCGCGGTGCGATGCGGAAAATGGTCGTCGAGAAAGCAATTCACCGTCTTGCGGATCGAGGACTGCCCGGACGATTCGTTGGTCCGGATCACCGCCAGGTCGAGCCCGGTCTCCTTTGCCGCCCGCTCCAGCTCCGCCTTGCGGTGCCCGGCCGAGTAGTGTTCGTAATCGAGCGTCAGAAACGCAATCCGGCGGTGTCCGAGCGCCGCCAGATGGCGGCACATCTCGGTGACGGCGGCGCTTTCGTCGCTGATGACGGCGCTGGAATCGGGGGCGGAAGGCAGGTGGTTCAGCCAGACCAGCGGCAAGTCGAGTTCGGAAAGCGCCGTCTCCATCTCCGGCGGGAAATGCCCGGCGGAGACGACGGCGAAAATACCGTCCGCCGCCCGCTCCGAAAACAGCTTCCGCGGCTGCCGCGCCTTTCCAGTCCGGCGGTCGATCAGGAACTCTTCCAGCAGCAAATGACAGCCGCGCTGAAGCAGCAGCTCCGAGAGCACCATGACGTAGTTGGAGAGCGTCGGCGCGTAGCCGTGGTCGAACCGCGCGGTGACGAACACCATCTGCTTGAAGTTGCCCTCGCGGATCGACCGGGCGGCGACGTTGGTGCGGTAGCCGAGATTCGCCGCGCGGCGGCGGATCTCCTCGGCGCGGCGGGCCACCGACGGGCGCGCCTCCGAGCCCTGGTTGCGCAGCGCCCGGTATATGGTGCGCGGCGAAAGTTCCATCTCCTTCGCCAGCAAATCGATCACATCATTCATTCACCCGTTTCCCCGAAACAGCGGAACCTTATTTTTTCGAACTCCGAACGGCCGCTGCTGCGGCTCTGGATCACGGCGAACCGAAGCTCCTTCGCCCCCTTCACCGGGCGGCAGAGAAGCGTCGCCGCAACTCGGTTGCGGTCGCCGGACCACTCGCCGCCCTGCCGGATTTCCAGAATCCGGCCGTCGGCTCCGTACTGGATCGCGGCCAGCCGGACGTGCCAGGCGTTCCGGACCGTAACCGCGGCTTCCAGACTGTAAATCCGCCCCGGCTCCACCGGGAAGGGCGGCGACAACCAGCCAACGCCCGGCAGCGCGGTTTCCGCAATGCTCAGGACCCCGCCCGCAGTATCGAGCTCCCCGCCGGTACGTTCCAGTTTCGTCCACCCGGCGGCGGGAATCTCTTGCTCCCGGAGCAGTTTACCCGGATGCAGGTTTCCCGCCGCAACCGCCCGGCTCCAGTCGGGCCGCGGCAGCGCGGCTTCCGAAACCGCATCGCCGGGCGAATCCGTCTCCAGCGAGAGCGCGTCAAAGTAAGCGTTGCCCGCACCCGCATGGCGGCGGATCGCGCCGATCTTCACAAACCCGACATTCTCCGGAACCGTGAACTCGCACTCCACCCGCGTCCACGGTTTCGTACCGTCGACCGCGGGCGAATATTCCGTCTTCAGCCACAGCGGACGCCCGTTGCGGAGCGTGTAGAGCGAGGCGCACACCGAGTTGCCGCCCCAGGCGTTTTCCGCCCGAATCCAGCCGCTCAGGCGATATTTCTTCCCGGGTTCGACCCGGAGGTACGCTTCGCTCATCCAGCCCGCGCCGAGCTTATCCTCCTTGTCGCCGATGCCGACGCAGAAGCGGCCGTCGCGGGCGCTGCGCTCGCCGTAGAAGAGCTGTTCCGGCTCCATCCGGTAACGCAGCCAGCCGACGGGCGCACCGTTCGCGCCCTCCTCGAAGGAGGGGTTCACAATCAGGTTCCCGGCACCCGCCGCGAAGCAGGCCCCGAGAACGCCAAGCATAGTAGTATACACTCCCAAACGCATTTTTCAAACCTCCACCAGCGCCAGCCGGGCGTTTCCGGCCGGAATCCGCCCGTCGCGGCAGCCGGTTCTGTGAAACGATTCCGAACCGGATTCCAGAACCGAGGCGGAATCCGGCGTTTTGTCGCGAAGACGGAACGCGGCGGGTTCTCCGGAGGGATTCCAGACCGTGAAGAGCCGCCGTTCCCCCAGCCGGAATTCGCGGACGGCGACTCCCGGCGAGGAGTCGAGGATGTTGCGGTCGCCCAGCGCGTGGCCGTCGGCGAAGAACTCCTTCGCCAGTCTCCGCAACCGGACCGCCTCGGTGAACAGACCGGAGAGGCCGGGGTTGCCCGGCGCGTGGCAGTAACTCCAGAACTTGACCCCCTCGATGAACTGGCGGCAAAAAATCTCCCCGGCGAATCCGTTTTCGACCGGATTCCGCCCCCGCCACGGCTTCTGCATGGTCATGTCGATCAGCTGGACCTCCGGCAGCGTCTCCCGGAACATCGCCGGGAAGCAATACTGCGTCGCCGCCTGCCAGTAGGAGTAGCAGAGAAAGCAGTCGATAAGATCGCGGTAGGCATCCATCGGATACTCGGTGAGGAAGAGGTACTCCCCGGCGCCCGCCTCGGCGAGTTCGCGCCGCACCTCCTGCAGAAGAGTGCGATAGGCCCCCACCCAGGAGTGCCGGTGCGCATGGCCGCCGTAGCATTCGCGCGGCGGCGAACCGATCTGGTCGAGATAGAGGCCGTCGGCCCCGAGCTCGAGGATGCCGTAGCGGATGTTGCGCTTGACCCGCTCCCGCCAGGCGGGGGATTCCGGGCAGAGCACCGCCAGCGGATGCAGCAGATAATTCTCCCCGAACCGCTCCGGCGAACCGTCCGGATGGCGAACGACACACGCCTCCCCTTCCCTCGCATAGTCGGGCCCGTCGGCCGCGATGCACTGGACGTTGACGTAGAGCAGCACGTGGCCGCCCGCCGCATGGACCTCGGCGATGGCCCGCCGCAACTCCTCCTCGGTCCCCAGCTCCGGATCGGGCTGATAGCGGAATTCGAAGTTGTCGAAGCCGCCGCGATTCCACCCCGCCAGCAGCAAGGTATCGAATCCCAGCGCTTTCGCCTCGCGGTACAGCTCGGGCAGCGCGGAAAAGCGGTGATGGACCGTGCCGTCCTCCCACTTGAAATCGTAATGGGTGATCGCGCCGGGCCCCTCGCGGAAAAAGCGCGGGGCGGTGATCGCCGGGGGCAGGAAGGCATCGATCCGGCTGCGATAACGCCGGGCGCTCTTCCGCCAGTCGCCGTCGGTGGCGGCGAGGATGAAGTCGCCGCTCCACTCCGGCTGCGGCCGGTTGAAGACCCGGCAGAGTCCCAGCTCGATCCCCTTGCGTTTCCGTTCGGCGCGGAAATAGAGCAGCGCCTTCTCGAAGCCGGGAGAGGCGGCGGAGAGCGCGATTCCGCCCTCCGGCCCCGAGTAGTCCATCCAGGTCATCGAGGTTCCGCCGGGGTAGGAATGCGACCGCGCGTACCCCCATTCGAACACGTCGGAATCGGGATATTGCAGATAGTCGTTGAGATACGGCTCGATTTCACGCAGTTCGCTCCGGCTGCTCCCCGCGCCGACCGCCGGGAGCCCGGAACGGATGACGTTGAGGTGGCGCACCCGCTCGCCCGGACCGTAGCAGGTGTCGTAGCGGCGGAATCCGGCGAACACCGCCTCGGCGGGCGACGGAATCCGCAGCCCGGTGGCGAACGGGTAGAGCAGCACATCCTCCTCGCCGTCGGCGGCCACCCGGACCAGCCCGCCCAGCCGGAAGCCGAGTTCGGCGACTTCGACGCCGCTCCCGGCGGTGAAGCCGAGCGTGCAGACCGCCTCGCCCGCCTCCCCCGGCCGCCAGCCCAACGCAAGCGTGAGCGGCAATGTCCGGTGGCGGAATTCACCTCGCGAAGCGGAGAGGGCGCGAAACTCGAACTCCTCCGCGCCGAGCTCCCGGAATTCGGCGCCTTCCCGGACGGTCAGCCGCCAGCAGGGGCGTTCATTGTTCCACTTCAGCGGGCCGATTCCGGCCAGGACTCCCCGCGCCGGGTCTCCGGCGGGGAGAAATCCGTCACTCCATTCAACGGGCATGATGCTCTCCTGTCTTCCTGTCGTTTCCTACATTGCGGATTCGGACGCGGACCTCGAACGGGGCCATCCGGAATTTGGCGGGCGGCACGCCGATGCGCGCCGGAAGCGTCGGAATCTCGCCCTCGGGCGTCAGGTGCCGGCAGGCCGCCGCACTGGTTTCATTGAGGATATATTCCTGAGAGTCCCTTTCCGGAACGCCGGAAAGTTCGACCTCGGTTTCGCGGGCGCTCTTGTTGATGACGACAATACCGCGACTGCCGAACGCATAGGCCTCGACCTCGGGCGACGGGGAGGCCAACGGGACGATGTTCCCCGCCCCGTCCGCAACCCGGCGGAACAGCCAGATCGTGTGGTAGACCGGGTAGAGCGTCAGGCCGTTCTTCAGGATATGACAGGCCCCGAACCCGCCCTCCAGCGTGAAGAAGCAGAGCGCGTCGCCGCCGCCCAGCGCGAACTGGCAGAGCGCCGAAAGATACCAGGCGGCGTTGAAGCAAGTGCGGATGCGCGGATCGGTTCCGGGCGGATTGTGGAAACGGGGGTTGGTGTTCGCCTCGGAGACGATGACCGGGAGCTCCCTGCCGAATTCCCGGGCCAGCTTGCGGTATTCCTCCGCCGACTCGCGGTAGCGCGCCGTGCGGGCCATGACGAAGCGGTCCGGCGTATCGAACGGCTCCGCGTAACCATATTGGTGGTAGGAGAGGAAATCGACCTCTTTAAGATTCTCGCGCAGGAGTTCCCGCGCCCAGCCGAGGTTGGGATTGCAGGTGACCGGGCCGCCGAGCCGAATCTCAGGCCGAATCCGGCGCAGCCGCGGCGCCAGCTTCCGGTAGAGTTCCGAATAGTAGCGGTAACTCCACCCCTTGAGCTCGGTCTCGTTGCCGATCTGCCACCAGAGCACCGGGTGCTCGCGGTCGACCGCATAGCGGCGCAGGATGGTTTCGCAATAGGCGAAATACTCCTCCTCGACCCGCGGCCGCCAGTTCGCTTTCATGGTGCCGGGGACGTTCGGGTCGGCCATCCAGACCGGGCCGCCGGGCCCGAAGCAGAGCATGACTTCCGCGCCCGCCGACTGGATGAAGTCGACATACTCATCGAGTTTCGCAAAATCCCACACCCCTTCGGCGGGAGAGGGTTCGGCGATATTGATCTGAAGACGGATGAACGGTTTGCGCGCTCCGGCCGCCGCCAGATGGGCCGCCGCCTTGCGATACTCCGGCTGCCGGTTGAAGCCGAGGGCGAGCGATGCCGTCCGCCCGCTAAGGGCGACCGGAGCCGCGCCAGGGTCGGAAGAGAGCCGGACCGGACCGGCGGCGACAGCAGCGTCCGGAGTCTCCCCGTCCCGGGTCCGGGCCTTCCACTCGGCGACCGCTTTCGCGTCGTTCACCAGCGTGACCGCCAGAATGACGGGCACCGCCTGACCGTTGGGGGAGGAGACGGAGATCGACTCGATCTCCTCATCCGGATACGGGTTGACCCAGCCGCCGAGATAGACACCGACATCGGCGCTGCGGTTGTGCCCCTTCCAAGCGACGATTCCATGCTCCGGAGGTTCCGGATTCCACCACGGTCCGGTCTCAAGCCGGTAGCGGAGCGGAAATTCCGGGTAGAGCCCCGGCTTGCGGAAGCGGACGGTGACGGTGGCGACCGTTCCGCCGACCCCGGTATTCCAGCCGCAGGTGGTGAGCAGCAGAATCGCGCCCGCCTTCTTTCCGACCGGAATCGCCCCGGTGTCGAGCGGCAGGGAATCCAGATTCCGGCCGCGCAGGACGACGCAGGACCGCCCCGCGTTGGCGGCGGGGTCGATGATCCGGCAGGGAACCCCGCCGAACTCCCGGACGCCGACCGGGAAAACCGCCATATCGTTGACCGGCCCCTGGTCGAGCCAGCCGCCCTTCCCGTCTCCGGCGGTTTCATCGGCAAAGCCGCGGTTGGCGACCTTGTCGAGGTTGACGAAGGAGAATCCGGCATCGTCCGCCAGCAGGGCGGCAGCGGCGAAAAACAGGAACGCTGTCAGTAAAATCCGCATCGAAGTCCTCATCAGTTACGATCCCACAAGCTGCCGTCCGGCGTGCTCTGGGCGCTCCAGCCGTTGGCGAATTTACCGACATAGGGGGCAAACTGGTTGGCGATCTTTTCGCCGGTGGCGTGCATGTCGGCCCAGAGCACGTTGGCCGTCCCGGTATGGCGGGCGAAGAGATAGCCCTTGGAGGCGGCGAAGCTGCCGATGTCGCCGGAGGGCCACAGCAGGGAGTAGCCGGTCAGCTTGTCCGGCCCCTCGAAGGTGTCCGCCTGGAACACGGTGCGGCCGGGATTTCTGATCTGGCTGTCGCGACAGGGGATGGAGGTGTCGGAGGGCATGGGAACCGCGCCGGAACTGCCGCCGATAAAGCGGTAGTTGATCCCGTAACTGAGATAATAGAAGACCGCGTTGCTCCAGTTGTTATGGTCCACATTCCACTGGAAGGTGAGCGGAGTGTATTTCGTCGTCTTGTCCGCAGGGCACAGATAACAGGCGGCCGCCGCGTATTTGCCGGCGATCATCACCGCGGCGAAATGGTAGTTCGAACCGGCCTGCCGGTAGGAGGGATAGAACCCGGAGGAATCGGCGGCGTACTGGATGTAGCCCAACCCGAGCTGCTTCTGGTTGTTGAGGCAGCTGGTCTGATGCGCGCTGGAACGGGCGCGCTGCAGGGCGGGCAGCAGCATCGCCGCCAGAATCGCGATGATCGCGATTACGACGAGAAGTTCGATCAACGTGAAACCATGGCAGCGGCTTCGAAGATTGCGGACAGATCGTAGCATGGTGAATTCTCCTTGTTTAGGGTTGAAAACAGTCAAATCGCAGCGGCAACTTCCTTCCACTTGTCGGCGGCGGCCTCGAACGGAGTAACCCGGAGCGTCATCTCCGCCCGTTCGCCGGGTTTGAGCGTCCGGCCGATCAGCACCCGGCTGTAATGCTTGCGGTAGCGGTCCGGATAATCCCAATAATCCTCCTGCCGGGGAGAAACGTTCTCCTCGGAGCAGATTTCAGTCAGCACGCCGCAGCCGAGCGGGCGGCTGTACAGGGCGACCCGCTTCGCCGCGCTCCGCACCATGAAATTCCGGCTGTCAGTAAATTCCCCTTGAACGCCGCCTTGGTCTAGAACCGCGTAGTCGGTGAATTCGGTGCTCCACGGATACATCGAGAAGTAGGCGTAAGAAAGTTTCGTCTCCTTCTCGGCCTCGACCGCGGTGTGCTCGGTGATTTGCCGGCCGTCGATCTCGATGACGGAATCCACAATCAGCCCGCGAATCCGCGATTTGC
>CAYSZM010000034.1:0-31760 GCA_964435365.1 uncultured Victivallis sp.
AGGAGAAGCTGACGCTCGCCGCGATCGCCGCGGTTGTCGGGATGGAGCCGGAGAGCTTCCGCCGCTTTTTCCACCGGGCGGTCCGGGTCGGGTTTTCCGACTATCTGATCGGACTTCGGCTGGCCTTTGCGGGCAAACTCCTGCGGGAGAGCCGGAAAAGCATCTCGACAATCGCGGCGGAATCCGGCTTCCCGAATCTCTCCAATTTCAACCGGCTTTTTCTCGCCCGGCACCGTCTCACCCCCCGCGAATATCGCGGAAGATGGGAAGGCTTCAGTTCCCGGTCAGATCTCCGCCGCTGAGCGGCCCGTCGAGGACCGGGAAGGGCGGAATCTTCTTCTGGACTTCCAGTTCGGCGGTGATCGCCGGGAAGTTGCCGTTGCGGTCCGCCGCTTTGAAGAGGATGGTTTCGCCCGGCTTGAACTCCTTCGGCGCGGTCAACTTGAGGTCGAGCAGCTGCCGCGACATCGGCGGAACCTGATAGGGAATTTCCATCCGGTCGGATGTCCACCCGGCGGGCGGCTTCACTTCGAGCGTGCCTTTGAGTTCATGGCCGAACGGGTTGGCCAGCGTGATCACCGCCTCCTGCGGCCGCCCGTCGGGGAAGCAGAAGAGTTCGGAGCGGATAAGCCGCTTGTGGCTGCGGAAGTAACTCTTCGACTTGTAGAGATCGGCCATCTTCTCAACGGCGAGACGGGGTTTGGCGTTGGCGAGGTTGTCCGCCGCGCTTTGGAGCCAGAAGTCGCGGGCGACGGTGTCGCCGTCGGAGTCGTACTCGGCGGCGTACTGCATCTCTTTCTGGGCGCGCGAGACGAGCCGTTCGGTGTTGAGGAGGATGCCGTTGTTCCCGGTTTTCTCCTTGACGGCGAGCCATTCCGCCGCCACCTCCTTGCGGACCGCGTCGAGCGTCGGCGCATCGAACTTCTCCTGGTTCCGCCGGGCCAGCATGATCCGGGCGCCGGAGAGCAGGTCGAGAATCTTGCCCGAGGTGTAGAGCCGGTCGCCGACAAGGGCGCGGCGCTGCTTGCGGAGCTCCGCGATTTCGCGGTCGAGCACGGCGGTGAACCCGGCGTCGGGGGCGGCGGCGATTTGCCCGGCCAGCGGAGCGAAACTGTCTCCGCCCTTTTCCGCCGCATGGAAGGCGATCCGTTCGGACAGCGCCTTGCGGACGAGGGCGAGCGGAACATTGCGGGCGATGACGGGTTCCTCCTTCGACACCGTCGCAACCTTGCGGCCGAACATATCTTCCAAGTTTCCCGCCGCGAACTTCGGCGCGACCGGCTGTTCGCTGTCGGTGAAGAGCACGGCGACCGCTTCCGGGCCGTTGGCGAAGACGAAGCAGCGGATGCCGTCGGCTTCGAAATTCCCCAGCGGCAGCGCGTCGCCGAGTCCGCGGCAGAGCGCGGCCTGCGCCACCAGGTAGAGGGTCGGCTGGCCGTCGAGCGAGAGCGGGGCCCAGCGGCTGCCGGAGTAGATGAAGGTTTTTCCGTTGCCGAAGGCGCGGTGGGCGACGAGGGATTCCATCAGCATATAGGCGGGCTTGCCTTCGACGGCGGTTTCAGTCGACCAGAGTTCGAAGTCGCGCCCGAAATCCCACATGTTGTGCCGCATCTGCTCCAACCGGGGGTAGGTCATGATTCCGTAACTGTGAAACGAGAGCAGGTCGTTGCAGCGCAGGAAGCCGAGTTCGAAGAGATCGCGTCCGAAGCTCTTGAAGGCGTAGCGGTTTTCGACCATCTCCGGCTTGACGTCGGTCACGTAGACCAGCGCGTCGGGATCGGCCTTTTTGAGCGCTTCGTAGGAGACGCGGAAGAGCTGGGCCGCTTCTCCGGCGGTGCCGTGCAGCCCGCGCAGCCGGTAGTAGCTCCACGCCTCGTTCCAGATTTCGTGGACGGGGAAGGGGGAGGCTTTTTTCGCCCGCTCCGCCATCGGCAGCAGGTAATCGTTCACCCAGGCGTCGAGATCGGCGGGGGGGTAATAGGAGTAGATCGAGTCGTTCGGCCCGGAAACTTTTTCGCCGGGCAGGATCGTCGAATGAATCCGGGGCGCGCCGAGGTAGACCGAGCACTCGCGGATTTTGTTCGCCTTGACGAAGTTCATCCGGTCGTCGTAACTGCTCCAGTCGATGTTGCCTTTGTCGTCGGAGATATGGCTCCAGCGCCCGTAGACGTCGTGGTTGCGCCACCAGTAGATTCCGGCGTGATTCACGTAAAGATCGCTGCTGCTGTGATAGTGGGAGCCGAAGGGCGAACTGCTTTTGTATTTCGCCGCGGCGGAGGGGAAGTAGTACGCCGTCTGGAGCGCCGGCAGCAGGTTGACCCGGTAACGGTAGCAGCCGAACCGGTCGGGCATCGGCAGGGGGACGGAATCGGCGTCCTTGAATTTGCGCCGCTCCTCGACGGTTTTCAACACCTTTCCGGCTTGGTCGAGAAGATCGATTTTGACGGTCAGTTCGGCCGGAGTCCGGGGGGCGAAGTTGCGCAGTTCCAGCGCCGGTTTCCGCTCGGCGATCAGCATTCCGTCGCGGAATCCGTCGGAAAACGAAATTTCCACCGGGTGCTCGAGCCGGGAGACGCTGAGTTCATAGAGCCGCACCATCTTGTCCGGAATCTGCTTTTTGAAGAGGATGCGGACGGCCGTCGTCTCGGCGGTCTGGAAGGAGAAACTGCCGTTGCTTTTGTCGTTGCCGCGGATTTCGCGCACGGTTTTCCAGTTGTCGCCCTCTTTGAGCTGAATGTCGAAATCGGTTGAAATCGAGCCGTCGCTCCAGAATTTGAGGCCGATCTGGTTGACTTCGCGGGACACTCCGAAATCGACGGCCAGCCAATGTTCGGCGTGTTCGCCGGTGCTGACCCAGCGGCTTTCTTTCTGCGAGTCATTGCCGTCGCCCGCCTTGTCCGGAGTGAATTTGGCGAAATGGCAGTCGGCGGAGAGTTTCGCGCCGGGTTCCGTCACATAGTTGACCGGGGCGGCGGAAAGGGCGGAAAGTCTGGCGGTGAGCAGGATTCCGAGGCAAAGCGGGAGCCGGAGCATAGCAACCTCCAAGTAGGGATGATTCGTTTCAGAAAAAGCGTCAGAGTTCGTACGGTTTGCGGAAATGCATCCACGACTCGTAAGTCTTGCAGTTGGCGGCATGCCCGTCGTAGAAGAGGACGTTCATCGTGTTGTTATGCCGGACGGCGTCTCCCAGCGCGATGGTCGGGTAGCCGGAGACCGTCTTGGTGGCGAAACCGAAGAAGGCGTTGCTGTAGGTGTCCTCGGGCGAGGAGAAATTCTCGTCGGAATCGCCGAGGCAGCCCCGCTTCGAGGGCAGCGTGAGCTGGTTGATCTTCATCCAGGCGGTGGCCATCTGGGCGTCGTTGGTGGGGCGGTTGGTGTAGCCCTTGCTCGATGCGGAGGCTTTCGGGTAGATGTTCATGCCGTAGCCGAATTTGAACCGTTCGCCGTCCTGCCGGTAGAGGTAGCTCGGGCAGCCCATCAGGACTCCGGCCCGGCCGACCAGTTCGATCGCGTCGTTGCTCGGCATGGTGCCCGAAAGGTCGCGGGCGCCGTAGCCCAGGAACGGCCCGACCAGGTTCTGCCAGCCGTAATAGGGCGAGTACCCCTTGGCGTTGAGCGGGATGTACCCCTGATACGTGTCGGCGTATTGTTGAATTCCGAGTCCGATCTGCTTTTCGGCGCCGAGGCAGTTGACCGATTTGGCCCGCTCGCGCGCCTGGTTGAGTGCGGGGAGCAGCATGGAGGCCAGGATGGCGATGATCGCGATCACGACCAGGAGTTCAATCAACGTAAAATACCGTGCGTTGGTGAATTGTTTCATAACCATGCCTTTCTGTTTGAACCGCCGTTGAAGATGATTTCCGTCCCGAATCTCTACCGCAATCAGGGACCGATTGATTCTTTGTTTAAATTATAGTGGAAAAGTATCGCAATGGCAACCGTTTTTCCCGTTTTATTGTGAGACAAAATGTACCAAGATGATTTGCATCCGCCTTTTTTCGGTAATATAGTATTCCCATCATGAAAAAAGTCACCACCAGAATGATCGCCGCCGAAGTCGGCGTGTCGCATGCGACGGTATCCCGGGTGCTCAACAACGACATCCGGGTGCATCCCGCGACCCGGGAACGGGTGATCGAAGCCGCCCGCCTTCGCGGGTACCGCCTCGAACCGGGGAACGGACGGCGGACCATCGCCATCATCATTCACGAACTTTCGTTTCACGGGTACGTTGACAATGTATTCTCTCCGCTGCTTCAGGAGATCTCGCAGCACGGCTACCGCGCGGAGGTGATTTTTTCGTCGGACATCAAACTTCTGGAGACCCGGGCGGTGGCCGGCGCGGTCTCCGTCTCGCTCCGCGACCAGCTCAACGAACATTGGGGCGAGCTGGGCGGCCTGCCGCTGGTGCGGATCAACCGCCAGGGGTGTCACCGCGAAAATATCTACAGCGTCTGCTCCGACGGAATCGTCGGAATGAAGCTGGCGGTGGAGTACCTCAGGGACAAGGGACACCGGCGAATCGCTTTCGTCTCCGACGTCACTCCGGCGATCGAACAGCTCCAGATGTCGCGCCGGCATCTCGGCTTTTGTGAAGCGATGCGCCGCATCGGCGACGAGCAGCCGGAGAAAAGCTGCTTTTTCAATGACGGCATTCCGTTTCCGGATTTCCGCAAAATGATCGCCGACGGGATCACCGCGCTGATCGTCACCGGGGAACAGCGCGGCATCCGGCTGATGCATGAGCTCTACCGCCTGGGAATCCGGGTGCCGGAGGATCTGTCGCTGCTGACGATGGAGAGTCCGAAGATCAGCGAGGAACTGATTCCGCCGCACTCCACGCTCGCCCAGGATTTTCACCGCCTGGCGCGGGAGGCGCTGCTGCTGCTCGACCGGCTGATCGACCGGCAGCCGGTGACCGGGGATGTCCTGGTTCCCTACCATCTCATCGAGCGCGAAAGCGTCCGCGCCCTGTCATGATTTCTTTTCTCGGCAAATCTCTTTCCGCCGGGTGGAAAATCGGTTGTTTCCGTGCTAAACTATATGGATTATCTCCACTTAACCCCAGGTGCTGTGAAAATGATATTGTTTGTTGCGGACGACCATTACAAGACCTCTCCGGGAAAGAATACCTATGAAGAAATTGCGGGCGATTACCCGCAGATGAAATTCTTCGAAAACGACTGGTCCGGCTTCACCGCCTTCGACCTCGCCGGGGAGTGTGAACTCCTGATCCTCAATATGATCGCCGATACCTGCGGACTGCCGATTCCGGATGAACAGGCCGCCGCCGCGGTGAAGCGTTACTGCGAAACCGGCAAGCCGCTGCTGCTGCTGCACGGAGCGAGTTCCGCCTTCTGGCCCTATGACTGGTTCCGGGAATCCTCCGGGCTCCGCTGGGTGCGCGGCAACGATCCGGACGGCTTCGCGGCGAGCTTCCACCCCCACGAACCGTATCAGGTCGTTCTCGGCAAGACCCGCCACCCGCTGGCGAAGCAGCTCGTTCCGATGGACTTGCCGCAGGATGAGATCTACACCGGGCTGGAGCAGACCCGCCCCTTCACCATCCTCATGCAGACGACGATCAGCACCGGGACCTTCCCGCAATGCACCGAGTCGTTCACCCGCTGGGGCGGCCGCGTGATCAACTTCCTGCCGGGACATCTCCCGGCGGTGACCCGTCACCCCGATTTCGTGAAGAACGTGAAGATCCTGATCGACGATCTGCTCCGGAAATAATCAACCGTAATTGAGGAAAATAATCATGTCATTCCGCGTCAGGTTGTTTGCCGCGCTGTTTGCCTCCTGCCTGTTTCTGGCGGGGGCTGTCGCGGCGGAAGCTCCCAAAAGCAATGTTCCGGCCGAGAGCGGCAAGCCCGCGAAAGAGGCGGCCTATTCGTTTCGCGTCAGGGCCGACAAGTTCGCGGTCGGGTACCGGACCGGCGAGCCGGTGGTGTTCACCGTCGAGCTGCTCGCCGACGGCAGCCCGGCGGGCAAGGGCGTCAAGATCGCCTGGGAACGCAACGGAGACGACGGCGTGACCGAAACCGGCGTGGCCGAATCCGGTGCGCCGTTCGAAGTGACGACGAAGGGCACGGCTCCCGGATTCATCCGGCTGACCGTCAAGGCGCTCAATCCGGACGGTTCGCCGCTGATGAACGGCAAACGGCCCGTTGCGCTCACCTCCGGCGCCGCCTGCGACATCGACAAGATCACCGTCGTCCCGGAACCGGCGGATTTCGACGCCTTCTGGAACCGCCAGAAAGAGCGCGTCAAAGAAGTTCCGCTCAAAGAGCTCGAGCGCGTTCCGGTCAAGGTCGGCACTCCCGGCGTGGTCTGCTACGATGTGAAAGTGGCGGCTCCCGGCGGCAAACCGATGTCCGGCTACCTCTGCATGCCGGAAAACGCCAAGGCGAAATCGCTTCCGCTCACCGTGGTCTATTTCGGCTACGGCGTCTACCCGATCAGCAAAAACGACGGCATGGCCAAAGACCGCATTGTGCTCTCGGTCAACGCCCATGGCTTCCTGAACGGCCAGCCGAAGGAATATTATGAAAATCTGAAGAACGGCGAACTCAAGGGCTACGCTTTCAGCGAGAAAGAGAATTCCAACCCGGAGACGACCTACTTCAACGGCATGATGCTGCGGCTGATCCGCTCGCTGGAATACGCCAAAAGCCTGCCCGAGTGGAACGGGAAAGACCTCACCGTCATGGGCCACAGCCAGGGCGGAATGCAGGCCGGATTCGCGGCCGGGCTCGACTCCGACGTGACCAAAGCGGTCCTCAACCAGCCGTGGATGTGCGACAACGGCGGTGCGGCGATGGGCCATCTGCGCGGCGGATGGCACATCAAGCCGACTCCGGCGCTGATGTATTACGACACGATCTACCACATGCGTCGCTACAAGGGCCAAGTCGAACTGATGGCCGGGCTTGGCGATTACGTCTGCCCGCCGTTCGGCATGACCGTGATTTATGGCGAGGCGCAGGGGCGGCCGAAGAAGATCGTCTACACGCAGTCGGCCGGTCACAGCGGCAATCCGGGCGGAGAGAAGATCACGCTGGAGCAGGGCGCGGGGAAATAATCCCCGCAAACCATTGATCGGAGGCAGATGATGAGCGATCCGTTCGCTGACGGCGGCACGCTGTTCCGTATGCCGGAGACACGCCCGGCGGAACTGTTCCGTTTCCCCGGCGTCAAGCAGCTTTTTTACTCCGGCCCCGCTTACCGCGGCAAGCCGACCGAGGTGTTCGCCTGTTACGGACTGCCGGAAGGCGCAACGCCCGACCGCCCGGTCCCCGGCGTCGTCTTGGTCCACGGCGGCGGCGCGACCGCGCTGGCCGACTGGGTGGCGCTCTGGAACAAACGCGGCTATGCGGCGATTTCGATGGATACCTGCGGCTGCGTGCCGAGCTGGGCGGCCTGCCCGTACTACGCGAAATGGCCGAAACACCCCGCCGGTGGACCCTCGGGGTGGAGCGAGACCATGCACGAGGCGGCGCTTCCGGTCGAGGAGCAGTGGCCGTATCACGCGGTTCACGCAGTGGCGGCGGCGCACACGTTTCTCGGGTCGCTGCCGGGCGTCGATTCCGGGCGGATCGGGATCACCGGCATCTCCTGGGGCGGGGTGCTCACCAGCCTCTCCGCCGGGGTCGACCCCCGCTACAAATTTGCGATTCCGGTTTACGGCTGCGGCTTCTTCGATGCGCCGGGCGGAGCGCTCGGTCTTGACAATCCGCAGCTGACGCCGGAGTTGCGCAAACTCTGGTTCGAACTCTGGGATCCCGGCCACCGGCTCGACCGGGTGACCGCGCCCACGCTGTTTTTCTCGGGGAGCAACGATTTCGCATTTCCGCTCGACGCGCTCGACCGGTCGTACCGCAAGGTTCCCGCGCCGGGCAAGCGGCTCTCGATCCGGCTCGCCTATCCGCACAACCACACCGAGTGCTGGACTGAGGAGACCGTGTTCGACTTCGCCGCCGCCGCGCTCGAAGGGCGGGTCCTTCCGTCGCTCGCCGCGCCCGTGCTGAAGGAGGGGACCGCGAGCTGCCGGTTTGATTCCGCCGGGCGGAACCTCGCTTCCGCCGCGCTGCTTTACACCCGCGCTTCGGGGGCCTTCCCCGACCGGGTCTGGAACCGGCTCGAGCTTCCGGCGAACGGAGGAGAGCTGTCGGCGAAGCTGCCGGCGCACGCCACCGCGTTTTTCTTCTCGCTCTTCACCGCCGACGGCTGCTGCTACAGTTCGGAGATGTCGCTCGCGTGACCGTCAGCGAAGGGTGAGGTCGGTCATGTGGAAGACGGTTTCGCCGTCTTCCAGATTTTCCAGCTGATGGGGCAGGTCGCCCTGATAGGCGAGGAAGTCGCCTTCGCCCAGGTCGGCGGTGTGGCAGCCCGCGGTCACCCGCACCCGGCCTTTGATGACGAGAATGAATTCTCCGCAGCCGGCGGTGTGGGGTTCCGACCGGTGGACGGCCCCGGGCTGCATCGTCACATGGTACATCTCCAGCTCTTTGTGCATCTCAGGGGCGGTCAGCAGTTTGAACCGGGTTCCGCCGGTTTCGTCGGCGATCACCGCCTGTTGACCGGCGCCGAGGAAGCTGAAGTGTTCCGGCTTCTTCGTCTTTCCGCCGATCAGGAGGTTGATATCCACCCCCAGCGCCTGCGCCGCTTTCCACAGCGTCACCAGCGTCGGGTTGACGCGCCCGCTTTCGATCTGCGACAGCATCGCCTTTGAAATTCCGCTTGCCTCCGCCAGCGCCCCCATCGACAGGTGCCGCGCGGTGCGTTCCCGTTTCAGGTTTTCGCCTACCGGGGGGACTTCCTGGAAATCGCTGTTCATTTTATTTTCCATTTTGTTTAATATATTTTACGAAATGGCTTGACTTTTTCTTTGCTGAGTAATATAATATACTCCGTATGATATATCAAACTGCGGAGGGGTCATATTATGGATATTTTCCCGGCGGCGTTCCTGAAAATCGCCATTCTGCTCAATCCGTTTGCGGTGCTCTCCACTTTCATTGCGTTGACGGGGAGGAAGACCGCGCGAGAACGCACCGCGATCGTGATGCGGACCTGTGCGGCGGTGACGGTGGCGGGCCTTGTCGTCCTGTTCAGCGGGAATGCGCTGCTGGCGCTGCTCGGGCTCGGGCTGGCTCCGTTCAAGGTGGGCGGCGGTGTGATTCTCATGGTTTGCTCGATCACGCTGGTCTGGGGATCGGCGCGGAACAATCCGGCGGCGGAGAATTCCGACGGTTCGATTTCGGTGGTGCCGCTGGCGATTCCGATGGCGCTCGGTCCGGGGGCGGCCGCCGGGCTGATGATCATCGGCTCGGAGTACACCTCTTCGGTCGCCACCGCGGCGGAAAACGCCGGGGCGCTGCTTGCCGGAGTCGCCGTGCTCGGCGCGGTGCTTTCGCTTGGAATCCAAGCCGAGAAACTGCTGAACCGGAACGCGGTCGCCGTGGTCACCAAGCTCACCGGGCTCCTGCTCTCCGGCATCGCGGCCGGGATGATCCTTGAAGGCGCGCGCAATTATCTCGTCCGCTGACCGGAAATTTTCGGGAGAAGGGATTGCAATTCACGGTTCCGTCGTGTATTTTCTTCGAATACCACGGAGGAGGTGCATGATGGCGGAACAGGCGGCTTATCTGGCGCTCTGGCTGGAGGTGATCGGAATCTACGCGGCGGAAGACCCGCTCCAGATCGCCCACACCCAGGCGGTGGTCGATTATACGGAGCGGATTGCGGAGCAGGAAGGGCTCCCGCAACGCCGGATTTTTCTTTTGAAAACCGCGGCGCTTCTTCACGACGTCGGCTGTCCGGCGGCGCGTGCCGCCCACGGCAAGAGCCTGCCGCCGTACCAGGAGGCGGAGGGCGAACGGATCGTCCGCGAACTGCTTCCGAAACACCCGGAATTCACCGCGGAGGAGGTCGATTATCTCGCCCGCGTCGTCGGTGCGCACCACCGGCTCGGCCCGGCGAAGGAGCTGCATTTCGAGCCGCTCTTCGAGGCGGACCTCATCGTCAATCTGCTCGAAGGCTACTACGCGCGCGCCAGGGCGGAGTTCTACCGCGACAAAATGGTGACCACCGCCGCAGGCCGGAAGATATTCGACCTCGTTTTCGGGTTATAACCCGAGTTCCTGCTGCACGAAAAAAAGGGAGATGCGGTTCCGGCCGCACCTCCTTAAATCGTGTGCGCTTCCCTTCGACCTGTCCTCCGGCTGGTTTTCGATTGCCATAATCCCCCGGGCGAAAAATGTTGCGCTTTTCACAAACGCGGCCGCGTTGTTCCGGCTGCGCCGCATTGACTTTTTCCGTTGGAACCGTCATAATAAACTCGCAATCACAAACGGAGAATGGACAATGGATGAAACGATGGAATTGCGCAGGCGGCGGGCGGAACGGCTCTCGATCGCCTCCTCCTGCTGCGGCGTCACCGGGGAAGTCACGCTGACCGACAGCGCGGTGATTCTGCTTTTTGCCTCCGCGCTGGGGGCGGGGGACGTGCTGACGCTGGTTACCACCTCGGTGCTGCCGTTCTTCAACGGGCTGCTGATCATCCCCGCCGCCTGGTTCGTCTCCCGTATCGGGCGCGAAAAACTGATTCTCGGGTCGTGCGGGTGCGCCGCCGCCGCCTATTTCCTGGCGGCTTCCGCGCCGTTTTTCGGCCGCTTCGCCATCGGGGTGCTGATCGCCATGATTGTCGGGTTCGCCCTGTCGCTGCCCGGTTTCATCGCGGGGTGGTTTCCGCTGCTTGACTCGTTTCTGCCGGAGACGCGGCGGACGGCGTTTCTCGGCCGGATGCGCTTTCTTCACCTGCTTTCGGCGATCGGATTCCTCTTTCTGGTCAGCCTGGTCATCGGCAGGACGCCGTCGGTTCCGCTGTTGCAGGGGGTGCTGTTCGCCGGGGCGGTCGTCTTTCTCGGGCGGCTGTTTTTCATCGCCCGGATGCCGCACTTCGAACCGGTGCATCGGGAGATTCCGTGGGGAAGAGGGCTTCGCGCCGCCGCCGGGAACCGGGCGCTCACCCGGTTTTCGGTCTATCAGTTCGTTCTCAATCTGCTGCTCTACGGCACCATTCCGGTCGCCACGCTCTACCTCAAAAAGGGACTCGGCGTGGCGGACAACGTCATCGTGTTCATTTCCGGCGCGGCATTGGCCGGGATGCTCTTCGGATATCTCGCCGCCAACCGGCTGAAGACGCGCATTCCCATCCGGCGGCTGTTTCTCGGGCTGCACCTGATGACGCTGCCGGTCAATCTGGTGCTGTTCCTGCTCCGGAGCGGAACTCCGGCGGAACTGGTCGTCTTCACCGCGATGCTGATGCTGTCCGGGTTCGCCGTCGCCGCGAGTTCGGTGGTCTGCTCGGCCGAGATGATGGCGCTTGCCGCGCCCGGCAACAAGACCATGGCGATGGCCTGGTCCGGGGCGTTCTTCTACTGCGGCTGCGGTTCGTCGCGGCTGCTCTCCTCCTTCTTCCTCGGACAGGCTCCGCTGCGTCTGGGAACTTTCGTCGTCACGCCGTATCAGGGGCTGTTCCTGCTCTACGCCGTGCTGCTGGTTCCGGCGCTGTATCTCCTTCTGCGGATTCCGGAACCGGAAAAGCCGGCCATGCCTTTTTCCTGCAAAGAGGAGCTGCTGTAAAATCGGCGAAGGCTCCGAAAAAACGCGACGCTTTGCCCCGGACCACCGGCCGGTGGAGGGGCGAAGCGTCGCGGCCAGTCTTAGAGAAGAGGCCGGGAAATCAGCGGAAGAATTTGAGCAGCAGGACCGTCTGCTCCAGCGGCAGGGCGGTGACAATCGCCTTGCCGTTCTCGAATTTGACCGGGAGGTCGTAGCTGTCTCCGGTGATCATGTCGATCGCCACCGGCGGTTGGGTGAACTCCCCGAGTCCGTCGATTTCGAAGCTGACCGGGCGGCTGTTGAATTCGCCGCTGAAAGGCTGCATCGACCAGAGGGCGACCATGCGTTCGTTCGGCGCGGCGGAATTGCGGAAGGCGTAGGCGCGGACGCCGTTGGCGGCCTCGATGCTCGCGTCATCCCAATCTTTGACCAGTTCGCTGCGGACCATGCTGCGGTGCAGCGCGTCCTTGGTGATTTTGATCTTCAACCCGGAATCCGGCTCCGCTCCGGCAAGCAGCGAATTCATCCGCTGCAGCACGTAGTAGGCGGGCTTGCGGCTGTAGTCGCCGCGCAGGATTCCGAAGTTCGCCTCGTCGGTCGCCGGATTCGAGCCGTAGTCGTCGATGAAATCGTACTGGCAGCTCAGCGCCACCGGCAGCGCCAGGGTTTCGACGAAGCGGCGCAAGAGATAGAGCGCCTGAGCTTGCTCGCTGAATCCGACGTAGAGGCCCTTCACTTTGTCGTCGCTCATTTCGAAGGTGGTGAAGCCGAACTCGGTCACCCAGAGCGAACGCGGCTTGCCGGTTTTGACGAACTGGGCGTGATAGGATTCCACCAGTCCCCGGAAGGTGTGGCCGTCGTCGCCGATTTCAATCCCGTCGCGTTTGGCCAGCCGCTTGCCGAACGGAACTTTTTCCGGCGGCAGGGAATAGGTGTAGGGGTGCTCCACCACGCCGTCGAGGTTCTTCGACACGCCGACGTTGAGCGCGTGGAAATTGGTCGGTGCGCAGGAGCCGAGGCCGATCACGGTTTTCTCCGGCGCGATCTTCTTGATGAGGTCGGCGGCGGCGTTGGTGTATTCGACATGTTTTTTCACCCACTCCGAAACGGTTCCGTTGCTTTCCCAGCCGTTCCAGCTGCCGTCTTTGCCGTTGTGCCGGAAGGTCTGCCGCCATTGGCCGAAGTTGTTCGGCTCGTTGCCGAGTTCGTAGACGCTCACATAATCGCGGCTCTGTTCGACAATGGCCTGCACTTTTTTGAGCAGGTCCGGGAGCGGCTCGTTCGCGCCCATCCCGATCACCACGATCTGGTCGATCTTGCGTTCCTTCGCCTTGCGCAGCGTCTCCAAGTCGACTTCGCGGATTTTCCAGCCGCCGTCCGGGAGTTTATCCACTCCCAGTCCTTCGCGGATGTACTTGAATCCGCACTTTGAAATCTCGTCGAGCAGCAGGTCTTTGGGATACCAGCCCTTGAACGCGCCCTCCGGCTTCGGCGCGTAGCTGAAGTGGACGCAAGTGCCGAACTTCGACTTCTCGATTTCGCGGCTGGTTTTCGGTGCGCCGAGGTTGACCGTATCGGCGAGCTGCCCGGCGACCGCGGTGACGAATTCGCCTTCCGCGCCGGTTTCGGACTCGACCCGCAGCGTGATCCGGTAACGGTTGCGCGGATTGGCTTCGCCGGCGAACGGCACCTTGTAATAGATCGATTTCGTCTTGCCCGGCTCCAGCCGGTAACGCTGGACAAGGTTCCGCCCCGGCAGCGGGAAGGCGACGGAGAGCTGGGCCGGGGTCGCCGTTTTATCCGTGGTCAGGGTCAGCCGGAGCATCGCGCCTTCGAGCTGCGGGACCCATTCGCCTTTGACCGTCCAGCCTGCGAGGGTCTGTTCGAAATTCTCCCCGGTGACCGCCGTGGCCGGAAGTTGCGGAACTTCCGCCTTGAACGACCGGATGGTGACGGTTCCGGTGAGCGGCTGGTCTTTGCCTTTGGTCGCCATCAGCCAGACCGACTTGATCGGCATCGCCGGCTGCTTGTCCTGCGTCGAACCGCCCCAGATGGAGGCCCACGGCCCCTTGACGCTGAGCGTCAGGGTGGTTTCGCCCGGCTTCAACTGGAACCCCCGGCCCTGGAAATAGCGTCCGTTGGCATCGACGATCCGGTAGTTGAATCCGATCGGCGCCGAGGCGTTGACCGTGACCGAGAGCGATTCGGCGGCGGGGATGAGCAGTTTTCGAAGGGCGCATCCGACGTAGGCACCGCCGCCGCTGAAATCGTAGGAGAGGTCAAGTCCGTCGGCTCCTTCGTCGAGCGAGACTTTCGCCCCCTTGAATTCCGAGCCGTTGAACGAGTTCCAGTTCGCGGCCGAGCGACAGCCGTCGAGCACCACCTCGGCGGCCGGGAGAAGCGCCGCCGCAACAATCGCGAGCAGGGCGGCGGAGAGTTTGAACAATCGCATAATCAATCCATTCGTTGCAGTAAGTCAGTTGCAGTAAGTTAGTGCGGACTGGGGAGGCGCCTACGGAACGACATAGGAGTTGGGGCGTTCCGGGTTCCACTTGTTGTACGGCTTGTATTGTGCTTCGCCCCAGCTTACGCCGAGCTGGTCGTTGTTGTAGAGTCCGCGATAGACCGAACCGACTTCGGGGGCGCCGGTGCTGGAGTAGGCGAACGATGCATGGCCGTCGAGCCAGGCCACCGATGCATTGCGGCCGTGGAACGGGTACGCCACCGGCTGTGAACTGTCGGCGACCGATTTTGCGAAATAGTAGCCGGAAGGGTTGTTGATATTCACTTCGGTTGCCGCTTCGACGAAGAGTATGGTCGATGAGAGCAGCTTGCTTCGGGCCGGTTTGTAGCCGCGCAGGTAGTCGCGGTTGAATCCGTAGGAGACCCGGCCGTTGTCGAACCGCGTCGTGATGTTCGGATTATTCAGGTTGACCTTGTCCTCCGGGCACCACCAGAAGTTCTTGTTGTCCTTGCTGTTGATCACATACGACCGGAGCAGCATGTGCCACTGCGGGTAGGTCCCGTTGTTGTAGTAGAGGACACCCCGGTTGGAATCGACGTACATCTGGGTGCCGAGGTTGATCTGCTTGATATTACCGGTGCACTTCGATTTGTAGGCTGCGCGTCGCGCCTGACTCAGCGCCGGGAGCAGCATCGAGGCGAGGATCGCAATGATTGCGATCACTACCAGGAGCTCAATCAGGGTGAATTGATGCTTTTTCATTTTCTCTCTCCGTTTTGTTGATATTGAACGTTGAAAAGACCGGAAACGTCTGTTGTTATCGCATGACCGGAATCGTCCGCACCGAGTGGCGTTCGATCAGGGTCGGTTCCTGCCTGAGGTGGAAAAACGGCTGCTTGCCTTCGACCACCTTTTTGAGTTCGATGTGCGCCGCTTCGATGCTGAGTTTCTCGTCGTTGCGGATGCAGTCGAGCGGCGGACACATGAACTGGGAGCCGGTGGGATCGTCGTGGGCGACGATGCTGACGTCGTCCGGAATCGAAATGCCGCGATCGCTGAACGCCTTGTACACCTCGAGCGCCGCGTAGCCGCTGATGATGAAAAGCCCCGTGAAGTCGAGGCCGTTCCGGTCGAGATAGGCGCCGAGGCAGTCGTAGGTGCGGTGTTCCTTGTTGTCCCAGCTTTCGGTGTTCGTTTCGATCGTGGTGACCGAGACCCCGGTGAGCCGGGCGAAATCGGTGAACCCCTGGCAGCGCATGTCGAGGCCGTCGCAGTGCGGCTCGGTGACCAGCATCGCAAGTTTGCGGTGCCCGTGATTGATCAGGTGGGCGGCGGCGATCGCGCCTCCGGCCGGTGCGTTGCCGGAAATCATCGACAATCCGAGATCGGTGACTTCGTGGCTGACGATCACCACCGGAACCGGCAGCGAACAGATGTAGCGCAGCCCGTCGCGGCTGATCGGTCCCGCGGGAGGCATTACCAGCAGCGCGTCGCAATCGTCCACCGGGAACAGTTTGAAGTATTCGCTGCTGCGGTCGATCGTCCGGCTGCTGAACCGGAAATCCCCGGTCCGGTCGGCGTAATCCCGCCAGGCCGCCTCGAACTGTTTGAACGACTCGCTCGGCCATTTCGGATAGATCAGCCGGTAATGCAGCACCCGCTGCGGCGACAGGTTTCGGGTGAAATAACCGTTTCCGGGACGGCGGACCACCACGTTCTCGGCGATCAGCTCCTCCATCACCTGCTCGATCGTCCGCTGGCTGGTCGAAAAACGCGACATCAGCTTGCGGATCGGCTGGAAACGGGTGTTCGGCGGCAGGTTCGCCGCTTCGTTTTTGAGCTCGACGACGATCTCGTCTTTCCAGCTTTTCATGACTCTCCTGAATACATTCGCACGTTGCATATTACTACGTATAGTATGATGTATTCATACGTGCCCGGCAAGAGGACAGGAGGAAAAAAACAGGAAAAAGAAAGCAAAAAAAGTCGCCGGAGTGGCGGCTCGAACCTGTCCGACCTCTCCGGCGAAGGGACGCCCGGCTTCAGCGCAGGGGCGGCAGGAATTCGAAGAGATGCTCGATGTCGCCCGCGCCGATCACGGCGAGCAGCAGCGGCCGTTCCCCCGTGTAATCAAGGGCGGTCCGGGCGATCTCCGGCCACTCCGCGTCGAGATAACGCGCGTTCGGGCCCGCCGCCGCGGCGAGGTCGCCGCCGCCGGAGGGACCCGCTTCGCACCAGGCGGCGAACACCGGGGTGACGATCGCCGAATCCGCTTTCGCCAGTTCGGCGGCGAGCAGCGGCAGGTATTTGTGCAGCCGTGCATAGCGGTGCGGCTGAAAGACGATCCGCAGATGGTGCCCGGGATAGCTCAGGCGCAAGGTCTCGATCGAGCTGGCCAGCTCGGTCGGGTGGTGCGCATAGTCTTCGATCACGGTCAGCCGGTCGGAGCGGAAGTGCGCGGTCATCCGCCGCGCCACTCCCGGGAAACTGTCGAGCGCGGCTTCCGCCGCCGCTCCGTCGATGCCGAGCCGCATGGCGGCGTGGATGGCGAGATTCGCGTTCCACGCCTGGAAGCCGATCCAGCGGCCTCCGAAGCGGCCCGGTTCCGGCCGTTCGAGCCGCTCCGCCGCCGGATGGTCGGCGAACAGTTCGTCGGCGTGCGTTCCCGCACAATAGATCAAGTGTTTGCTCTGGAAAGCGAAGCGGCGGAAGTTCTCGAAGAGCTGTGCTTCGCCGCCGACGCTCCAGCTGTGGTCGTCCTCCACATTCGGCACGACGCCGAGGTAGGGGTGGACGAAGGTGTGGGTGCCGTCCGACTCGTCCACCTCCATCACGAACAGGTCGTCTCCCTCTCCGGCCGAGGCGGAGGGCGAGCCGTTGACCGCGGCCCCGATCAGGAACCCCGGCTTCTTCCCGGTGTGGACGAGGATATGGGCGATCATCGCCGAAACGCTGGTCTTGCCGTGCGAACCGGAAATCGCCACCGGACGGCGGTATTCCGCCGCCAGTTTCGCCAGGAATTCACCGCGCCGGAGTTGCGGAATCCCGAGCCCGGACGCCCGCGCCCGCTCCGGATTCTCCGGCGGAACGGCGGATGAGTAAACGAGGAGTTCCGCATCCGGCGGCAGGAATTCCGCGGCGTGCCCGGCATGGACCGTCGCGCCGAGCTCCGCCAGGTGGGCGGTCTTGGCGTTGAGTTCACGGTCGGAGCCGCTCACCCGCGCGCCGCGGGTGAGAACGATTTCGGCCAGCGGCGCCATCCCTGCTCCGCCGATGCCGACGAAATGGATGCGGTCCGCGAGCTTATTCATCGAGTTGGAATTGCGTGTTGTAAAGATTGCAGTAGATTCCCGACCGGGCCATCAGCTCGTCGTGGGTGCCGGATTCGGCGATGCGCCCGTTTTTGAGCACGAGAATCCGGTTCGCGTTGCGGATGGTCGAGAGCCGGTGCGCAATGGCGAACACCGTGCGGTTCGCCATCACCCGGTTCAGCGCCTCCTGCACCAGTTTCTCGGTCACCGTGTCGAGCGCGCTGGTTGCTTCGTCGAGGATCAGGATCGGCGGATTGCGGAGAATCGCCCGGGCGATCGCCACGCGCTGCTTCTCGCCGCCGGAGAGGCGGAACCCCTTGTCGCCCACCTCGGTATCGTATCCGGCGGAGTGGCGGCCGTCCACGATGAAGTTATGTGCATTGGCCAGCGTGGCGGCTTCGATGATCTCCTCGCGGGTGGCGCTCGGGCAGCCGTAGGCGATGTTGTTGGCGATGGTGTCGTTGAAGAGGATCGCGTCCTGGTTCACCACGCCGATCACGTTGCGCAGCGCGGCGATCTGATAGTCGCGCACATCGACGCCGTCGATTTTCACCGCGCCGCCGGTCACGTCGTAAAACCGCGCGATCAGGTTGGCGATGGTGGTTTTCCCGGAGCCGGTTTCGCCGACCACGGCGACCATTTCGCCTTTTTTGATTTCGAAACAGACATCGTCGATGATCTTGCGGTCTTCGTAGGAGAATTCGGTGTGGTCAAGCTCGATCCGGTCTTTGAATTCCGTCAGGTCCTTCGCGTCCGGCTTCTCCGGCAGCGAGGTGTCGGTGTCGATCAGGTCGAAATAACGGTCGGCCGCCGCCATCGAGCGCTGAATGGAGGTGATGACTTTCGACAGGTCCTTGATCGGGCGGTAGGCCATGAAGGCCGGAGCCAGCAGCGCCGCGATTTCGGTGATCGAGATCCCCTGGCTGTAGGCGTAAACGAGGAACACCAGTGTGGAAAGCACCGCAACCACTTCCATCGACGGCGAAAGCAGCAATTGCAAACGCAATGCCCGGATCACCTGCTTGAAGTAGCGGCGGTTCTCATTGTAAAACCGCTTGCATTCAAAGTCTTCGGTGTGATACGCCTTGACCACCCGGATTCCGGTGAACACTTCGTGCATCCGCGAGAACACCTCGGCGATCCGCGCGAAACTCTTCTTGTAGACCCGGCGGATTTTCCGGGTGAGGAAATGGATCGGCAGAAAGATCACCGGAATGCCGATGAGCAGGATCACCACCAGAGAATAACTGTTGTACTCCCGGCAGGCGAGAAGAATCGCCACCAGGCAGGCGAAGATCTGAATCGGCGCGCTGGTCAGGTCGGCGACCGAATTCGACACCGCGTTTTCAATGGCGGCGGTGTCGTTCGTGCTGCGGCTGATCAGGTGCCCGATGTCGATCTTGCTGTAGTATTGCAGCGACTGGTTGACCAGTTTTTCGAACACCCGGTCGCGCAGGTCCGCCACCACCTTGGAACCGACCCAGCGGGTATAGTAGTTGCTGACGAACGTCGCGATATTCTTGACCGCCCAGGCGAGGGTGAAAATCAGCACGTAGACGGCCAGAATCTGCCAGGCCATCCCGCCGTTCGGCCCCACCACATTGAATTGGAACTCAACCGGCCACTCCACCACGATCTCATGCCCTTCGACCCGGTAGGGCAGGTGGTAGGTCTTGGCCAGACTGCGCGCCTCGTTCAGCAGCTTGGTGAGCTGCGGGTCGTCGTCCGTCGGGTGCAGGATTTCCTGAATCGCCTGCTCCTTCTCTTCGCGGGTCAGCCCCGGTTTGTCGAGAACCGACGCGACATGTTCCGCCTCAATCCGGTAGGTGGCGCTGCTTTTGTCCGCGGTGGGATCGACCACGCCGACCAGGCGCGGAATCATCATCAAGCTGACGAACAGCGAACCGCCGACCAGGATGCCGAAGACGATTCCGACCGTCAGCCGGAACCAGTAGGGGCGGGCGTATTTGAGAAGGCGAAAGTAGCTTTGCGCTTTGAATTCGCCTTCGTTGCCGTCTCTGCGTCCCATGTCTGCTCCTTATGCGAGGAACGCGGCGATCGCATCCACCACGGCCTTGCGTTGTTCGGTCGTGGATTCCGGGTAGATCGGCAGCGCCATGATGCGCCCGGTCGCGGCTTCGCTCTTCGGGTAGTCGCCCGGTTTGCCGCCGAGGTTTTCAAAGCATTTCTGGAGATGCAGCGACAGCGGGTAGTAGACCGCGCAGCCGATGCCGATGCCGCGCAGATGCGCGATGAGCGCATCGCGTTTGCCGTCGGCGACTTCGATGCAGTACTGGTTGTAGATGTGACGGACCGGATACGCGGCCATCTTCGGCAACGAAATTTTTCCTTCCAGACCGGCGGAAGCGAAGAGTTTTTCATATTCCGCCGCGTTGTGCTGGCGCGCCTCGCTCCAGCCGTCGAGATAGGGCAGCTTGATCGAGAGAATTCCCGCCTGAAGCGCGTCGAGACGGAAGTTGCCGCCGACGTATTCGTGCATATAAGTGCCGCTCTGGCCGTGGTTGCGGAAGATTTTAAGCAGCTTCGCCTTTTCGGGGTCGTTGCAGGTCACCATGCCGCCGTCGCCGAAGCAGCCGAGGTTCTTGCTCGGGAAGAACGAGAAGCAGCCGTAGTCGCCGATCGAGCCGACGCGGCGGCCCTTGTACTCGGAACCGATCGCCTGGCAGGCGTCTTCGATGACGATGAGGTTGTGCTTTTTGGCGATCGCCATGATTGGGTCCATGTCGGCGGCCTGGCCGAAGAGGTGGACCGGGATGATCGCCTTGGTGCGCGGCGTCACTTTTTCCTCGATCTTCGCCGGATCGATGTTGTAGGTCGCCGGATCGATGTCCGCGAAGACCGGCGTCGCGCCGACCCGGACGATCGCGCCGACCGTCGCAAAGAAGGTGAAGGGCGTGGTGATGACTTCATCGCCGGGCCCGATTCCCTCGACCATCAGCGCGATGATGAGCGCGTCGGAACCGCTGGTCACGCCGACCGCGAAGTTGCTGCCGCAATAGGCGGCGACTTCGGTTTCGAGTTTCTCGACCTTGGGGCCGAGGATGAAATATTGCGAATCGGAGATTTCCGAAATCTCCCGAAGAACCTCTTCCTTGATCGTCGCGTACTGCGCCTTAAGATCCAGCAACGGAACCGCCATGTTGACCTCTCCTTAAACTCGGTATCGAAATTCGCGGAAACTCCGGACAGGGAGCTCCGTCACAGACATATTTTTCATAATATAGCCCGACATCCGCAATCTTTCACCTTTTTTTCTCTTTTTTTTCGCAATTTACCCGGCCGCGAGGTATATTATGCGGCGAAAAGAAGCACTAACGCGGGAGTGATATGCGGACCGGAACCGAATTCCAATGTGAGATCGAAACCTGTGCGATGGGCGGCGACGGGCTGGCCCGCGTGGACGGGGAAGTGATTTTTATCCCGGAGACGCTGCCGGGCGAGAAACTGATCGGCCGGATCGCGGCGGAGAAGAAGAACTTCTCCCGCGCCGAAATCGTCCGCTTCGGCTTCAAAAGCCCGCATCGGGTCGAACCGGCCTGCCCCTATTTCGGGCGCTGCCCCGGCTGCCGCTACCTCCACGCCGACTACGCCTATGAAACCGAACTCAAGCTCAACCAGCTGCTCGGCATGATGGACGCGGCGGGTTTCGTTTACGACCGGGCCGTCGTCCGCGCGCCTTTCGCGCCGCAGCCGGAACTCGGCTACCGCAACAAGATCGTGCTCCACGCCCACAAAGTGAAGGGCGAAACCTTCTTCGGCTATGTGATGGAGGACAATACGACGGTGACCGACATCGGAGAGTGTCCGCTCGCCCGCCCGGAGATCAACGCCGAGCTGGCGAAACTGCGCGCCGACAAGGGGTTCCTCTGTTCGCTGCACGAGGGGATGGACGTCACCTTCCGTTACACCGAACACGACGGCGTTCAATACTGGCGCAACGCTCCGGCGAAAAACCTCACCTGGCTGCGTGAAACCACGCCGTTCGGGATGCTCTCGGTGCCGTGCGGCAGTTTCTTTCAGGTCAACCCCGCCGGGGGCGCGCATCTCGTCGAGCGTTTCATGGAGACGGTCGAACGCGAAAAGCCGCTCCGGGTGGTCGATCTTTACGCCGGAGCCGGACTCTTCGGCTGTGCGGCTGCGAGCCGGGGCGTGACCGACGTTCTCGCGGTCGAATCCGACGCGGCGGCCGCCGAAGCGGCCAAGTTCAACCTCGGGCGCTGCGGTGCGACCGGGGCCCGGGTGATCGCCGGTGACGCCGCCGACGCGCTCAAGGAGCTGGAATCGGCGGAGCGGACGCTTCTTGTGGTCGATCCGCCGCGCAACGGACTTTCGTTCCCGGCGATGAAGGCGCTGACCGAAAGCGGACTTGAAAACCTGGTTTACATCTCCTGCAACCCGGCGACGTGGACGCGCGACGCGATCCGGCTGGCGAAGGGCGGCTTCACGCTCCGCGGCCTCGAACTCGTCAACATGTTCCCGCGCACGGAGCACTTCGAACTCTTCAGCGAATGGACGCGCGGCTGAATCTATGGCGGAACCGGTCAAAAAACACAGCGACGGGCACCGGCAGCGGTTGCGCGAACGCTTTTTGCGGGCCGGTCTCGACGGACTCCAGGACTATGAGGCGCTGGAGCTTCTGCTCACCTATGCGATTCCGCGCCGCGACGTGAAGCCGCTGGCCAAGGATTTGCTGGAGGAGTACGGTTCGCTCGAGAAACTGCTTGATGCGGCTCCTTCCGACCTGCTCGATCGGAATGGTATGGGCCCGACCGCCGCGACGCTGGTGGTGTTGATCAAGGCGCTCTGCGCGAAGTACCTTGAGCAGAAGGCGCGCGATGTGGACGCGCTCGATTCGACCCGGAAGGTGGTGGATTTCCTCCGCATGAAACTCGGCGGCGGGAAGAAGGAGACCTTCATGGTGCTCTTCCTCAACAGCTGGAACCACCTGTTGGAATTCCAGACTTTCGCCGGTACGGTGGACCGGGCGGCGGTCTATCCGCGCGAAGTGGCGGAGAAGTGTCTCTTGGTGCGGGCCACCTCGGTCATCATCGCCCACAACCACCCGAGCGGAATCTGCATGCCGTCGGAGGGGGATTTAACCACCACCCGGCGGATTCAGGAGGCGCTGGCGACGATCGACGTGCGCCTCGTGGACCACATCATCGTGACGCCGACCGCTCACCTGAGCCTGCGCGGCTGCGGCAAGCTCAAGTAGGCGGCGAACTCCTCAGTAGAGATAATATCCGTCGTGACGGATCCAGTAGTTGTAGGGAGAGTTCCCGGTGTTGACCTTGTCCACCCACGGGCCGCCGAGTTTGCTGCCCCTGGTGTTCATCAGCCATTTTGCCCCGGCTTCTCCGGCCGGACCCCGTTCCGAGTCGACATGGCCGTCGACGAACACTCCGTTCGCCTCGGAGATCCCCCTGTGGGCGGGCCACAGCGAGGGGCCGTTGTTGGGGAGCGAATAATAGCTGTTGATCCGGTAGAAGCCGAGCGGATTGGCCGGCTGTCCATCCCGTCCCTGAACGGCGGATTCCGCAATCAGAATGCTTTTCGAGGCTTGCGGGAACTTGGAGAGTTTGGCTCCCGACACATAATGAAAATTCATGCCGTAATCGCAGATGCTCCAGTTGATGGAATCAAGGTCGGTCAGCGACATGGTCGGGTTGCGCCAGAACTGGTGAAACCAGTCGGACCCGCTGGAGGAGAGATGCGCCCGGCTCGGACACATCATCTGCGCCTTGGTCAGATATTGAAGCGAAACCAGCACGCCGGTCCAGTAGCGTGAGTTGTTGTTGATGCTGTTGATGGCGAAGCTTTCTTTGCTGTCATTGGCGTAAAGGGTCATCGACAGTCCGATCTGCTTGAGATTCCCGCGGCAGCTGTTGGAGCGGGCGCTTTCCCGCGCCTGATTCAGCGAAGGGAGCAGCATCGAGGCGAGAATGGCGATGATGGCGATAACGACGAGGAGTTCAATCAGCGTGAATGTGCGGTTTCTTCGTTTCATTTTCTTTTTCCTTTCTTCCGGTCATGGGTGGTTTGGGGACTATTTGGTTGCAAGTTCGAAAAAAACAGTCGGTCCATCTTCCAACCGGGCGGTGTCGATGGTTCCCTCCAACGTTTCCGCGTCGGGATGGTTCAGCGGAATCTCTTCCCGGCGGCTTCCCTGCGGCGAGAGCGCCCAGAGTTTCAGCTTTCCGGCGTTGCGGTTGTGAAGTTTGAATGAAAATTTCGCGGTTTCCAGCAGAATTTTCCCGTTGCCGCCGATGTCCCGGAGGATGGTTCTGTCGGCATCGTCGAACACCATCCCTTCATTGAGGGCGTTGGTCGCGGCGACCAGAACCAGTTTTTCCGCCTCGGCTACCGGTTTGTTCCCGTCGACGGAGACGATGCTGATGTTGCCGCGCCGGTTTATGTCGAGAAGTTCGAAATCGGCGAGCTTGGCGCCGCCTCCGGCTTCGCGGCAGACGCCCTGAAGCCTCGGCGTATCGATGGAGGCTAAGTGCTTGCGGGAGTCCAGATAGAGTTCCCCGGTCTGGTTCTCGTAGATGTTGTTGGCGACGTCGCTGCGGTTTTTCTCGGGGAGAAAACCGATCTTGCGGAGCTTCTCCACGAAGGCCGGGAAGTTGAAGTCGCCGCCGCCGTTTTCGAGAACCGACGAGAATCCGGCCAGGTCGGTGTTCACCTGGGCGCTGCCGTTGGCGCGGAGGGCGATTTCGCCGTTCCGGAGCGGGAGGCGGGGTGCGCTTTGATCGTCCGGCACCACTTCCGTCGTGAATCCGGTCAGCAGGGCGAGGCGGGACTGGTTGGAGGTGACGCCTTCGTTGTAGTCGAACCGGTCGAAGATCTCCTTTTCCGGCAGCAGCAGCCGGACGGTCTGCCGGGCGGGGGTGATGTCGCCCCGCCGCAGCAGGAAGAAGGTGAGGAATTCCGAGGCGCGCATGATCGGGTCCGCCATCGCGGTGAAGGGCTGGATCCGCTGTACCGGCACCACGCTGACCGGCGACCCGTAGTGAGTCAGCACGTCGAAGTTCTGGAACGCGCCGTAAGCTCCGGCGACGAACGGCTGTTCATAGCGGTAGCGGTTCCAGAACACATGCGAATATTCGGTGATGGCGAACGGTTTCCCGGCCAGCTTGACGCCGGTCAGCCAGCGCGCCAGCCCGGCGTCGGTTTCGAGTGAACTCGGCTGTTCCAGAACCGAGCCGGGGTTGGAGTAATTGGTCGGATGCACCGGATAACCGTTCATGCTGACGAAATCGAGATCGCCCCGGACTGCGCTGTAACGCAGGCTCTTGCTGAGATTGTAGTTGCTGAGCAGCGCTTTGCAGTTCATTTTTTCCAGTTCGCTCCGATACCATTTCACCGTATCCCGCTCGATACTGTTCATGAAGAGCGCGGCGTCGCGGCCCCGGGTGTCGCGGGCCTTGGTCATCGCCAGGTCGAACATCGGCACGTCGTCGAACCCGGCGACGGTGGCGGGCAGCAGGTCGCCCCAGCTTTTCCGCAGCTGTTCCACCATGCCGTATTTGTTTTTCAGGAATTCCCGGAATTTCGGGGCGCCGATGCTCCAGTCCCCCGGCTTGTAGAAGCCGAATTCCTGTTCGTTGAAGCCCTGGACCAGCGCCAGGACCGGGTCTTCCGCCAGCCTGGTTTTGGTGTAGGGGTTGACGTGGGTCAGCAGCGCACGCATTCCGGCCGTCCAGTTGGCGCGCGCTTCCGGGTCGAAATGGATGGAGAATTTGAATCCGCCCGAATTCCTCAATTGTCTGCCATCCCACGGATTTCCCTTGCTGTAGCCGACCCAGCTGGTCATGGCGTCGATATTGAGATAGACCCCGTTCTGTTTCAGGCAGTAGACGTAATAGTCGAAGCGGTCGAGCCAGACCGGGTCGAGCTCCTTGTCCTTTTTGCTGTCGAACACGAGCACGGTGTCCAGAAAATGGTCGCGGACCATGTTGTATCCGTTGCGCCGCAGTTCGGCGGCATAGGCGGCGATTTTCTCCTTCGTATCGAGCTGGGGGCCGGAGACGCCGCCGCGGCCGCGGAATACTTCGAATCCGTCGCAGCTGGCGAGGAAATTCACCGGTTTCTCCGGCTCCTTTGCGAAAGCGAGCCGCCCCTCGCCGTTCACGATGACGCGGCCGTACTCCCCGCACGGACCGGGATGGGTCAGGAACAGGGTGCGGTCCAGCGCGGAACCCGGCCGGACGGTCGGCTGCGGGTCGTCCTTCACCGGTTTCCACTCGTTCGAGGCCCGGACGACGGTCCGCACCATCGCGGCCTTTTCGCCGTTGTCCTCTTCGATGCGCAGGTTGCGGAATGACACGGTCCCGCAGGAGTCCTGAAGACCGAGCGACAGCACCACCTGCCTGAGATCGGCCGGAACCTCAACTGCGAAGGAGCATCCCTCCCAGTCGAAGGAGCCGGTTTTCATATTCGCCTGCGGCCAGCCCGGTTTGGCGGCATCGAGATACAGCTGGAATTTGACGCCGTTCCAGGGCTTGGCCGCTTCGCCGATGGATTCGCCCTTCACCTCGATCGAGAGGCGGATGCGTTTGCCGGACAATTTTTTTGCGTCCAATTTCCGCGACACGCCGATGATTCCCGTGGATTTCAACCGTTCCGGCTGCTTTACGACCAGCGCGTCGGCGAATCCGATATCGGCCAGGGGGCTGATGGCCCAGCCGGCCAGATCCTGCCGGTTGCGGAGCGGGTTCTGGAAAATCGTCTCTCCGGCGGCGATGTTCCAGGCGAACATCGGCAGGAGGAACAGAGAGAGGGCTGCTTGTCTCATCGAAATATTCCTTTCCGGATGGAGCTTGAAAGCTCAGGTGGTTTCCCGAATCATCAGGTGCGGCTGGATCAGTTGGACGGTATGGGTCTGCCTCGGTTGGTCCCATTGGCGCATCAGAAGCAGGAGCG
Source organism: uncultured Victivallis sp. (assembly GCA_964435365.1). Taxonomy (GTDB): domain Bacteria; phylum Verrucomicrobiota; class Lentisphaeria; order Victivallales; family Victivallaceae; genus Victivallis. Next base: position 26,353 of record CAYSZM010000034.1, read on the forward strand.
CGTGACGGAGCTGCTCCCCGAACGGCTGGCGCATGGCGGAGATGCGGAGTTTGAGAATGCGCTGGACCGTGTAGAAGTCGTCGTACATGACCAGTGCGACATCTTCCGGAATGCGCAGCCCGCGTTCTCGCAATGCGGTCACCGCGCCGTAGGTCGCCCAGTCGCCGTGGACGATGAGCCCGTCGAATTTCTGCCCCTCGTCAAGGAGTTGCCGGATGATCGCCGTGCTTTCCCCCTCGATGTACGGGGTGCATTCATAGTGGCGGCGCTCAAGGGGAGAGGTCAAATGGAATTCGTCGAGCGCCTGAAGATAGCCGTCCACCTTTTCTCGGTTGATCTTCTCCTGCAGAGTCTTGTGGAGAAAGACGATGTTGCGGCGGCCGCGTTCGAGCAGGTGGCGGGTCGCGGCGTAAGCGCCGTTGAAGTTGTCGATGGTGACGTAGGAGATTTCGCGCTTTCCCTCCGGCGCCTGCAGGGCGACGAAATTCCGGCGGCCGCCTTCCAGCGCGTCGATCTCCTCGTCGGTGAGCTGTTTGGCGAAGATGAGTCCGTCGTAGGCGGAAAGATCGAGCCCTTCGCGTTCGAAGGTCTCCATGAAGTTCCGTTCCTCCGGACGCATCGGGATCAGGCTGGCCGAATAGTCGTAGGCGTTGCCGTACCGGAGCAGGCTGTTCATCAGCTGGGCGAAATACGGATCGACTTCGTCGGAGTCTTCGGACCTGACGTCCGATACCACGATCGCCACATTGCGGCGGCCGGAAAAGCGCACGTTTTCGCTGTTGACGTAGGTGCCGTTGCCGCGGACGCGGCGGATCAGCTTGAGCTCCTCGAGCCGGCGCAGGCTCGAACGCACCGTGATGCGCGAGCAGCCGTACTGCCCGGCCAGCTCCAGCTCGGTGGCCAGCCGCGCGCCGTTCGGAATCTCCCCGCCGCGGATCGCCTCGTAGAGCTGCCGGAACAGCTGCTCGTTTTTATTGAGTTGTTTCTGAATCATGATCGTCTCCGTTCCCTTCGGAATTAATTATACCGAAAGAGGAAACGGATGACAATACTTATCCGGAGGAAATATGATATTTACATACGTTGCATAACAAATCCATAACATGCAGCGGGTCAGTATAACGAGCCCAGCAGTTCGCCGATGCTGAGTTCGGCGCCGCAGACCACGCTGTCCGAGGCTCCGTAATAGAGCATAAGGCGGTCGCCGTCGGCGATCTGCCCGTTGGTGAAGATGCAGTTGCCGTAAAAGCCGTTGCGTTCGTAGGGCGTCTCCGGCTCCATCACCGGCTGGGCCGAGCGGGCAAGGACTCGCGAAGGGTCGTTGCGGTCGAGCAGCAGGCAGCCGAGCGCATAACGCCCGGAGTGATCGGCGCCGTGGTAAAGCTCGAGCCAGCCTTCCGGCGTTTCGAGCGGAGCGGCTCCGGCCCCGATGCGTTCGGAGTCCCAGCTGCCCGGCCGGGTCATGGCGAGACAGCGGTGGTTCCCCCAGTAGCGCAGGTCGGGCGATTCCGCCAGGTAGATATGGTTGCCGCAGGCGGGGTCGCTTGGCCGGTGGAGCAGGTAATAACGTTCGCCGATCCGGCGCGGAAAAAGCGCGACGTCCTTGTTGGCAGGCGGCAGGACAAGTTCGGTCGGGGTGAACGTCTTCCAGTCGCGGGTGCGGCGGCATCCGGCGGCGATGCCGGAGGCGCTGACCGCGGTGAAGGTGATGAAATATTCCCCTTCGATGCATTCCACCCGGCCGTCTTCGATGCCGTAGGCCTCGCACGGCAGCTCCGGCATCAGCCGGCGGCTGTAGTCGGGGACGAAGGTGCGCCCGCCGTCGTCGCTCCAGGCCACCAGCAGGTGCGACATGGTGGTGAGCAGGAACCGGCCGTTCCAGAAGAAACTGCGGGCTCCGACGTTATGCAGCCCCGGATCGTCCTCGCGGACGCGGAGAATAGAGATGCTTCCGCGGTCGTCCAGCACCGGCGTGGCGAGCACGCCGCTTTGGGGCAGGGGGCGTTCGGCGACGCGCAGCAGGAGGCCGATCCGGTTTTCGAAGCGGAACGCTCCGGGGTTGAGGACGCAGGTGACTTCGAATTCCGGACGCGACGGGACGATCGACTCGGGCGAAAACAGCGGATTTGCCGGGAAGCGGCTGACGGAGAGAGCCATTTACTTCAACTCCTCAACCGTAACGGAGGCCGGGCCGTCCAGATAGAGGATTCCGGATGAAACCGTGAGTTCCCCGCTTCCGTCTTTCCCGATTTCGGGTTGAAGCGCTTCGCCCAGATAGTTGCAGGCGCTTTTCAGTTCTCCCTGAAGCCGGACCCGGATTTTCCGGTCGGCGCCGGTGACCCAGAGCGCACAGCCGCTGCCGCCGTCCGGCTTGATCCACTCCGCGATGCGGACGCCGCCTTTCTCCGTGCGGAAGACGGGAACCGTGGAACCGGCGGGGCGCATCCGCACCAGTGTCTGGTATGCTTCCCAGGCCGGTTTCGGCGTCAGGTCGACATGGGTGATGCCGAAGAAATGTTCCGGGTCGAAGTTGTTCTGTTCCATCGCCTGCATCTCATACCAGAACACCTTCTTCACGCCCATTTTGAACGCGGTGAGGATCGTTCTGGGCAGCAGCCTCGCCTGAAGGTCCTCGCTGCTCAGCCCCAGCCCCACATAGTTGAAGGTGTTGGCGATGATGCCGCCTTTGAGGTCGCTGTCGAAGCGGTAGTACGCGGCCAGCGGGACGCGGTACTCTTTGCCGTCCGCGTCCTTGCCGACGCCTTCGATCAGGGGGATCATCCGGTCGTTGCCCTGGAGGTTTTTGCCGCTGAGGGCGCAGTTGGAGCCGGTCGTTTCGCGGTAGTGCGGGAAATCGGCCTTTCTCTCTTCCGGTACGGCGCCGGCGAATCCGCGCGGAAACGGCCGTTCCCGGTCCAGCCACCAGGCGTCGAAGTCAAGGTGGAGCTGTTTTCTCCAGGATTTGTCCGCCCAGCTGCGCCGCCAGGTTCCGTCGGAATCCTGCCGCCAGGCGGTATACAGCGGAATGCCGCGCGGGAATACCGCGATGCCCCCGGCCTTCACATAGTTTTTCAGCGCCTCGAAATGAGCCTTTTCGGCCGAAAAGGTGTTGTCGCTTCCCGCGATCAGAACCGGATACCGGGCGGGGTCAAGCGTGCCGAGTTCGTCGAGCGAAATGGACTTCACCCCTTTGAGGTCGGGGAAGAACAGCTGAAAATTCAGGCCCGGGGAAGAGGACACCAGCGGCATGGCATTGTCGTCGATGACCGCGAGGGTCAGCCCGGCGGTCTTGATGCCCGCCGCCCGGAACGCGCCGGTGAGGAAGGTTCTCATGAAGCCGCGTTCGATGGTCGGCCAGCCGATTTCGGTGATCCACACCTCTTTGTTCACCTGATATTTGGCCATCAGGGCATTCAGGTCCTTGAGCTGGCTTTCGAGCTCCGCCTCGGGAATGTCGTACCAGCTGTAGGGGTGGACGTTCATGATGTCGAAATAATTGGCGCCCCCTGCTTCGAAAAAGGTCTTCAGGTACGGGATGGGAATCAGGGAGGTTCCGCCGAGGACCACCTTCGCATCCGGCGCTTTCTTCCGGATCAGTTCAAAAGTCGGCTTGAGCAGTTTCAGATAGTGGTTGGGGTCGGGATTCTTCCAGAACATGGCGAGATTGTGTTCATTCCAGATTTCCCAGTATTTCATCTCCTTGCCGTAGCGGTCGAGATTTTTCTCGCAGTAGGCCAGCCATGCGGCGAGATTTTCGTGGGCGGGCTCCTGCCATTTGGGGGCGTAGCCCAGAATCGGGAGTATCGTCAGGCCGTGTTTCCCGGCCTGTTCCAGACCGGCGTCGTGGCGCTCCCAGTTCCATTGATCCTTCGCCTTCTCCTGGTGGGCCCAGCAGTAGTCGGACCGCACCATGGTGATGCCGGCCTTCTGGAGCATGGAAAACTCCTCGGGGACCTCCCGGTATTCCCACATGACATGGATGTTGACGCCGTATTCGTTTTCCAGTTTCTCCTGCGCCGCGGCGAAGAGGATCGGGAAACAGGCGACAAGAGAGAGAATGATGATTTGTTTCATATTGAAATTCCTTGCAGACTTGGGGGATCAATCTTTCCAGAGCGGGCGGTACCGGCTGCTGCCGCCCCAGGGCATGCCCGACAGCCGCATCGACTTGCTGTGACCGTCGAGAAACAGGATGTTGGCGCGGCCCTGATGGCGTTCCGGATCGAATTTGTTCAGAATCGCCGAGTAGTCCACGCTGGCGTCCCAGGGGTTTCCGGAATCGGCGGCCAGCAGCCGCAGTGAAAAATTCGACGACTTGATTCTGGTCAGCTTGAGTCTGGTCGTCCCGTTTCTCAGGTTGTTGTTCATGCCATAATGCTTGAAGCGGTCGGTCAGAAGCACGGAAGCCTGGGCGGGACAGCGGAAACTGCCGAAGGGGAGTCCGTTTTTCAGATAAAGATCGCTTTTCGTGGGATAGAACCCATCGTAATCGGCCGAACGCTGGCCGCCGTTTCCGGTCAGGTAGGGCAGAATGAAATCCTGCCATTTCTGGTAGGGACTCACCACCTCCTGCGGCTGCGGAATCCAGTCGCTGTTGCCGTCGCTGTACTGGGTGAACCCCATGCCGATCTGCTTGAGATTGTTGAGGCAGGAGGTTTCCTTCGCCCGGGCCCGGGCGTTGGTCAGCGCCGGCAGCAGCATGGCGGCGAGAATCGCGATGATGGCGATTACGACCAGAAGCTCAATCAGGGTGAACTTTTTCATTTTTGCTCAGATCTCCTTTGGTATGAATGGATATACGGATTCACGTTCAATCAGTTTTACCGGCAACGTCACCGATTCGGCCGGTTTCCCGGCGATCTGGGCGAGCAGCGCGGTGACGGCGGCGCGGCCCATTTCGCGGCGGGGCACTTCCATGGTACTGAGGCGCGGTACGCACTGGGTGGCGATATAGTCGCCGTCGAATCCGGCCACGCTGATGTCATGGGGAATCGCGATGCCGCGCTTGCGGAGGGTCCGGCAGACCGCCGCGCCCATGGTGTCGTTGGCGGCGAAAATGGCGGTGGGCGGCGCGTCGCACTCCAGCATTCCGGCCAGATCGGCTTCGGCGCTCTCGTAACGGAAAAAGCGCTGGACGATCGACTTGTCCACCGGAATTCCGTGGGCGAGCAATGCGTTGCAGTAACCGATGTAGCGTTCGAGAAAGGTGGTCTGGAGCGGCGTGCTCACGAAACCGATGCGCCGGTGTCCCTGCGCGATGAGGTATTCGACCATGGTGAAGGCGCCGGCCTCGTTTTCTCCGGTGATGCAGCAGATTCCGGGGGAGTCGATCCGGTTGTCCACCACGACGAAGGGCATGCCGACCCGCTTGAGTTCGGCGGCGAGCTCTTCCGGAATCCGGTTGATGA
>CAYSZM010000035.1:0-30763 GCA_964435365.1 uncultured Victivallis sp.
GCAATTCACTCGTAATGAATAGGTCTCCGGTTCGATTCCGGACATTGGCTCCAGTGTAAAACATTGAAATCCAGCCAGTTGCGAAAGCAAAGCGAGCTGGATTTTTCATTTTCAGGAAAATCGCCCGTTACCACCCGTTCCCCTCAGATACCACTGGAATTCCTGCAAAACTGCTACTAAACTGCTACTATGATTCTGAGGGGGAACTGCAACCGGGAGCCCGCGTGCGCCCCGAGGTTCAGATGGAAAAAGAAAAAAGCCCTCCCGGCCTGCCGTGTATGGCAAGCCGGGAGGGCGGATTGGAGAGAATTCGAAGATCAGGCCGCGCGTTTGGCGAGTGCGCTCATTTCGAGCAGGCGGCGGACCAGCTTGTCGTATTGCCATTCGTTCAGGGAACCTTCGCGTTCGAGCTTCTTGGCGAAGAAGCGAATCCGCCCCAGCAGAAACTTCATTCGTTCGGAAAGTGCGCCGTGCGATTCGGAAGCCTCGCCGCGGCGCTGGCGCTGGAGCGAGATGCGGCAAACTATGGCGAGCTGTTGAAGCAGCGGAGCGTTTTTGTCATACCGGATTTCGGCATTCGGGAGGGCGACGCCGAAGAGCAGTCCGGAAAACCGCTCCCGTTCCCGCTGAAGCGTGTCCCAAAGAAGTTCGGGCGAATACTCCCAGTCGTCGTAAAGTCGGGCGATTTCGGGATCGTGCAGAACCCGGTCGATCGGTTCGGTCAGAAAAATCCCGTCGAGCGAGCGACAGCGGGACAAGGCGGTATAAAGCTGACCGGGCAGGAAACAGTTGCGGGGCGCGATGATGACGCGGTCCAGACTCTTTCCCTGGGCTTTGTGGATGGTGATCGCGTAGGCGGGAATCAGCGGAATCTGCACAAACGCCCCCTCTTCCTTGGTCTCGATGGTCTGCTTTCCCCGCTCGTCTTTTTCCATGAAATGGACGAAATGCGGGAAACGGGCGACTTTGGCCGTAACCTCGCCCCCAGAATCAGTACGCACACGGACCGCATCATTTTCCAGCGAGACGATGGTTCCGCATGTGCCGTTTTTGTACAAGAAATGGTCCCCCTCGCGTTCGTTTTTGACGAACATGACCCGTTCACCGACATATAGCCGCAGCGTTCTATCCAGCGGATAATCCGCTCGGGGAAAGTGCCCGATTATGTTGGCTTCGAATACTACGGCAGGTCCGGGCAGTCTGGCGATCTCCCGGTCGTTGATCGACCGAACCTCGTTTCTTGTCGGGCATAAGTGAATGGCGGACTCCGGCAGTTCTTCGGAAGGGACCACCCGCCGGTTGAATTTCAGCAGCATAGCGGCATCGCGGATCCCATACCGGATTTGGTTGAGAAGCGAGATGAATTCCGGATCATTCTGCCGCATCACCTGCCGGAGCGCGATCACCCGGAACTTCGCTTCCCGCCACAGCTTGCCTTGATGCACATATTTGCCGCCGAATTGTTTGAGGAACTCCCAGATCGGGAACTCGGTGTTCTCCTTGACGACCGGGGGCAACTGAAACCAATCGCCGACCAGGATCATCTGCTTGCCGCCGAACGGAAGCCCCGCGGCTTCCGGGGGCGCGCATTGCCGGAGTCGCGCATCGATGCAGGCAAAGAGATCGCTGCGCAGCATTGAGGCTTCGTCGATGACGATGACGGAGGCGGCCCGGATTAACTCGATTTTTCTTTTGTCGGTGAGCGGCACCAAGTCGACCGGGGAATAAACCTCCTGCGGCTTGAACCCGAAAAAGTGATGGATGGTTTCGCCGTGGAGGGGTTCCGCCGCCATCGCCGTGGGCGCCAGGAAGACGACATTCTCGGCAATTTCCTTGAAAGCCAGTAATAAAGTCGTTTTCCCGGTCCCCGCCTTCCCGGTCAGGAGGCAGTTCTTCCCGCTCAGCAGATGCAGCAAGGCAATCTTCTGCCCGTCGTTGAGTTTGAGTGCAGTATCCATAAATGAAATTTCCCTTTCTTTCATTAATATACCGCATCAACCAAAAAAATCAAGTAACATATTGCAGGCAAGCATGTTGTAAATATTTTACGAGTGAAATCCCGTGACCATCTGTGACCTTCTGTGAGGCTCCAACAAGTTCTGATCTTTTTTGAAATGCTTCGGGAATGGACTCTTTCCGTATTGGTTTGCGGAGCCCGGAGGCCTTCGCCGGGCCGATAGGGCTGATTTCGCGGCAAGACCGGGGGATATCGGTTGTATTTCTGGGAAAACGAGGATATATTTCGAATAAAATTATGATTGGCTTATCAGGGGTTGACGATGGCGAACAGCAATACGGCCGAAATCGGTTTCGAGAATAAGATCTGGAGCGCGGCGTGCATTCTGCGCGGCAATATGGATGCGGCGGAGTACAAGCAGGTGGTGCTGGGGCTGATTTTCCTCAAGTACCTCTCCGACAAGTTCGACCTGAAGTACCGCGAGTTGGTGGAAAACGGCGAGGGCTTCGAGGAGGATTGCGACGAATATCTCGCGGACAATCTCTTTTTCGTCCCGCCGCAAGCCCGCTGGAGCGTGATTTCCGCCGGAGCGCACACCCCGGAAATCGGCCAGCTGATCGACAACGCTATGATTCAGATTGAGAAGGAGAATCCGCGGCTCAAGGGGATTCTGCCCAAGAACTTCTCGCGTTCGGAGCTGGACAAGCGGCGGCTGGGCGACGTGGTCGATCTCTTCACCAACATCGCGATGGCCGAGCACGGCGACACGCGTGACATTCTCGGGAAGACCTACGAATACTGTCTTTCGAAATTCGCCGAGCAGGAAGGGAAGCTGGCCGGGTCGGAAGTGATGCAGGAGGCGACCTGCCTGAACCGCGCCCCGGCGGTGCTGCCCGGCGCGGCGGCGGGGCTCGAACTGCCCTGTGCGCTCACCGGCGGCGAAGGCGTTTCGCTCGAAGTGCTCAAGAAGGCGGAGAAATCCGACGACTTGATTATCCGCCTGGTGGAGACCGACGGCCGCAATTCGGCGGCGGAGCTGCGGATTCCGGCCAACCGCAAGCTGGTCGAAACCAACCTCCTGGAATGGACCAACGGCTCCTCGCTGAAAGCGAAGAACGGCGCAGTCGAAGTCAAGCTGAAGCCGTTTGAAATCAAAACCTTCAAAGTTAAATAGTATGATTCCTCCCGCCCGCCTGTTCCCTCCCGGAATTCGGCGGGCGGATTTTGTTTTCATCTGAACCCTTTTCCGTCTTCCGGGGCTCCCCTGAACAAATCGGTCCGCCGATTGAACAAAAAACGCCCTTCCCCCTATTGACCCGGAAGATGTCCTGCGGTATAATTATATCTGTACGCAAGCAGTAAATCCGGGTGAAAATGATGGTTGACAAACGGCTCGCACATGATGAAACATCCTTCTCGGCTTTCTTGCTGGAGCGAGAGGTCCGAACAAAAAAACTCGCCGCACCGGAATTATCGTCCGTCAATGACGGGACACTTTGCGGGCAGCCGGTTCTGCTTTATGAGCATGGCCGCCTGGCCGGAATGCTCCACCAGGCGGGGACTTCCGCCGGAAAGGTCCCGGAATATGTCCGGCAGCTCCGGGCCGCGGGGGCTCCGTTCATCGCTTCCCCGGGCCACGTCACCTGGCGTTGGGACCGGGTTCTGGAGTTCGGAATCTCCGGATTGATCGAACAATGGAACCGCCGCGCCGAACGCGCCGCCTCGCCGGAGGAGTCCGCCTGCTGCCGCTCCGCAATCGATGCCTGGGAGCGGGTGCTCGACTGGAATAACCTTCATCTGGAGGCGATGCGCCGCAGACAAGCCGAGAGCGGCGAAGAACAGCGGAACTTTTGGGACGGAATGATCCGCATCCTGGAAAAAGTGCCGCGCGGCCCCGCCGAAACCTTCCATGAGGCGCTTCAGAGCTTTTATTTCTCCTATCTGGCGGTGATGTTCGAAAATCCTTACGGCGGCAACGGCCCCGGACGGATGGACTATTTCCTGTGGCCGTATCTGGAACGCGATCTGGCAGCGGGCAAAATCACCATGCGGGAGGCGGGGTTCCTGATCGACGAATTGTTCCTCCATTTCGAAGAACGGCTTCACGGCAATGACGGCTGGGTGGAGACGATCATGGCGGGAGGCACCGCCCCGGACGGGACGAATTCGGTGAATCCGCTGTCGTTCCTGCTGGTGGAGTCAATCCTCAAATGGAATCAGACCCACCCCGCGGTCTACATGCGGCTGCGTCCGGACGATCCGCCCGAGTTCCGGCGACTGGCGGTCCGCTATCTGCGGGAGGGAAACAACCGGGCGCAACTCTACAACGACCCGATCTGCCTCCGGGCGCTGGGGAGAAACGGCATCGCGCCCGAAGACGCCGCGCACTACACCGCGGGAGGCTGCATGGAACCCGGCATTCAGGGAGGTAGTTCCGACCTGAACTTCGCCTTTCACTGGAATGTGGCCCTCAGTCTGGAAAACTGGCTGAAACAGGTTTCTCCGAAACAATTCGTTTCGTTCGACGCGCTGTTCGCGGCATTCGAAACCGCCCTGGAATCCGAACTGGGCGAACTGGTCCGAGGAGCGGATATGACCGCCGAAGCGATGGGAAAATTCCGGCCGACGCCGCTCCTGAGCTCCCTGATCGACGACTGCATCGAGCGTTGCCGGGACCAGCAGCAAGGCGGCGCCCGCTACCCCGATTACGGGTTCGCGCCGCTCGGCATCACCTCCGCAGCCGACTCCCTGTTCACCGTCAAGCGCCTGATCTACCAGGAAAACAGCCTCGGCTGGAATGAATTGAAAACGGCGCTGGCGGCCGATTTCGTCGGGTTCGAACCGCTGCGGGCGCGGCTTTTGGCGGTCCCCAAATACGGCGGCGGAGACCGGCAGGCGGATGAGTTCTGCAACGAGGTCATGTCGATGATCTGCCGGATCTCCGCACGGCAGCGCACCGCAGCGGGCGGGCGGGTTCGCCCCATGATTTTCAATTTTCTCTGGACCCCGGAAGCCAGCGGCCAGCTCGGCGCACGGCCGGATGGCTCCCGCGCCGGAGAGTACATCGGACACGGCATGACCCCGCGTTCGGCGGCGATGACCGAAGGGCTGACCACCGCCGTGAACTCCTGCCTGCGGCTGAACTTCGAATCCGTCTCCGGATTCGCCACCACCATGTGGGACCTGGATGAATCTTCGGCGACCGAGACGGTGATCTCGGCGCTGGTCGAAGTGTTCCTCTCCGGCGACTGCATGGTCATGCAGGGAAACACCACTTCGCTGAAACAGATGGAAGAGGCCTTGAAAGACCCGAGACAGCATCCGTCCCTGATCGTCCGGGTCGGCGGATTCTCGGCCCGGTTCTCTTCGCTCAGTCGGGAGTTGCAGGAAGAGATTGTGCGGAGGAGAAGACTTCGGACCGCCTGAATCGGAAAATCGCAGCCCAAAAGGAGGCCGAATATGTCAAGCCGCGATGTGGAACTGTATGTGACCCGAGTTCCCGAGTGCCGTCCGGGAACCGGATTTTTCGTCTTCAATGCGGGAATGATCCGCGGGGTCGAACGGAATCATTACCAGTGGCTGCCCAACTATGTCTGCTGGCACATCCTCCGTAGCGGCTCCGGCGTGGTCCGGGCCGGCGGGGTGGAATACCGCCTTCAGCCCGGCGACATGTTCACCTTGTGGCCGGATGTCGAAATCGAATACTTCCAGACCTCCGAGGAACCGTGGAACGTCTATTTCATCCACCTCCTCGGGCCGGACGCGGTCCGTCTCGGACAGGCCTGCGGCTTCGGTTCCGCCGACTGTTTTCTGCGCCCCGAAGAACCTTCGGAGGTGATCCGGGAATTCCGCGCCGTGATGGAAATTCTCCGGACCGGAGATATCGGCCAAGAGTACCTGATCGCGTCCCATGTTCTCCGGATCGTCTGGCTCTGCCGCCGGGGGCGGCCGGACAATCCCGACAGCGGACGCCCGGCGGACGAGCTGCTGGTCGAGCGCGCCCGGATGCTGATGGAAAGCGAACTGGACCGCAACATCAATATCAATGAACTGGCCTGGAAACTGCGGGTCGGGCGCACGACGCTTTATTATGCTTTCTGCCGGGTCCTTGGCCGGACTCCCGGCGAATACCTACGCCAGTACAAACTCGACCGCGCCAGGAAGATGATGGAGGAATGCCGTTTCCCGATGGAGAACATCGCCCAGATGAGCGGATTCTCCTCCTCCCGCTATTTGCAGAAAACGCTCCGCAAACGTTCCGAAAAACCGGATCCCCCAAAATAGCCGGAGAGCCGTTCCCCTGCCCTCCATGTGGAGGCTGATTCAACGATTGGGACGGTTCCGGACTCCTTCCGCGCGAAGATGCAATGCGATTTTTCCGGCGGCGGCTTGAAAAACGGGGGAAACGCCTGTATTGTCCCGGACGGTTCCACAAACTGGAAGGGAATAGGATGAAGACGTTTTTCGCGTTTGTGCTCGCAACGGCCGCCGTGCTGCTTTCCGCCGCCGAATATGAACTGATCCTGCTTGGCGACCTCCATTTCGATGCTCCGGAATACCGCGCCGGGGCCGCCGTCCAGCCCTTTCAGCAGAAGGAGTTCGCCAGAAACGCCGGAATCTGGAAGAAGAACATTCCGGAAGAACTCAAAGCCGCCGGAAGCAAGGTCTTTCCGAAGACGAACTATGTCATCCAGCTCGGCGACGTCATTCAGGGCGATTCCGTCTCCGACGCCGAACATGTCAAGATGCTCAACGATGTGCTGGCCGTCCTCCGCCCGTATTTCGGCGGCGTGCCGCTTCTCTTCGCCAAGGGCAATCACGATGTCCGTTCGCTCGACCAGAAAGGCCCCGGCCGCGCCGCCGCCTACAATTCCGTTCTGTTGCCCTACCTTAAAAACGAACTCAAGCGGGACGACGCCCCGGCGGATATGAATTACACCGTCCGCAACGGCGGCGACCTGCTGCTCTTTCTCGACTCCGTCCTCCCCGACCTCTTCCGGATCGAAGCGCTGATTGCGCAGAACGCCGGATTCAAGCGGCTGCTGGTGTTCCCCCACATTCCCGTCTTGCCCTGTCCCGGCCCCGGAGTCACCTTCCAGCATACGCCGGGCGGCGCGGGGCTCGCCAAAGATGCGAACAATCAGCCGGAAAACCGGAAGAAGCTGCTGGCGTTGCTGGCGAAGCACAACGCCTATATTTTCTGCGGACACACCCAGGCGCCCGCCATCGTCGAGTGGAAATCCGAAAAAGGGCGCATCGTCCAGTTGACCTGTTCGAGCATGGCGCAACGCGGGGGAGCTCCCGCTTTCAAACTCCGGTCGGCGGGGAAGGTTGCGCTTGAAACGTATACTTGATTCAGATTCTCTTCAATATAAACATACCTTTTTGATGAAGAATTTGCAACCATCTGTCCCCGGGCAGTTCCGTTGCCGGATTTTCTGCTCTTTACACATGTTGTACCTTTCACTATCGAAAGATCGACTACTGTTCAGCCCTTCCCGGGTTCCCGGTACTATGGCCTCTGCTGACTTCTCTACGCTCAGTCGTTCATTGCTGAACGAGTTGAATTTACCGCGTTGGGGCGGCTTCATTCGTCGCGTTGAGACCTCCCCAGATAAGAACGATAACTTTCATCCCATATACCTGGTACATTTACGCCGCGAGGTTTGGGCAGTATTGGACTTCGCTTTGTTTTGCAAGCTCGTCCCCCTCGCATACGCCTTATATGTACTTTCTCTTCGTCAGGCCGGGAATTTGTCGCCGACTTCTTTCAGATTCCACCTCGCGATGGACACCCTTGTCTTGGGCTAACAGTTCCTACTGCCAAGTCTGTAACGGACTTTCTCCGTCGAGTTATCGCCCATGCCGGGCATACAAAAAAACGCCGGAATTCGCAAGGAATTCCGGCGTGCCCCGTCCGCGGTTCAGTTTAGTTCGACCGTCTCTGGTCCTACCAGATAGAGGAGCGCGGCGGCGGCGTATTTCACGTTTTCCGGTACGGCGACCGGTTCGCCGAGGTGATCGACCACCGCCTCAAGCTTACCGGAGATCTTCAGTTTCACCGGTTGCGAATGGCGGGCGGTCCACAGCGCCCAGACCCGAACGCCGTCGGGACGGATCCAGTTTGCCAGATAAACTCCGTTCGGCGTGATCGTCAGTTTCGGTCGGGTCGAATTGGCCGGCAGCATTTTGGTCAGCGTCTGATACGCCATAAAAGCAGGCTTCTTCGACAAATCACGATGGGCGATGCCAAAATGGTGTTCCGGTTCATCCGGGTTATCCTCCACCGACTGCATATTATACCAATAGATCCGTTCAATCCCTTGAGACAACGCCAGCAGATAGGTACGCGGCAGCATTTCAGCTTGAAGTTTCATGGAAACCGCGGCGGTACTGTTCATACTGGTGCAGACGATGACATTTCCCTTCAAGTCGCTGTTCAACTGGTATAAAGCGAACACTGGCGCATGGTAACCGTTATCCGTCACGGCTTCCATAATCGGAATCATCTGATCGCCGGGCTTCAGGTTGTCCGCATGGAGAAAACGGTTTGCACTGTAGTCTCGATCCAGAGAAAACTTTCCTTGAAAAGCATCGGCGACTTTTTGGCGCGAAACCGAATCAGGAACGCCCGGCTTGCTCCAGGAGGTTTCCCAGCCGATGTGAAAATCCTTCATATAACGATCACCCACCTGCACTTTATTCTGTCCGCCCTTTCCGTCCAACTGAAGATCATGATAGAAAGGCAGACCGGAAGGAAGAATGATCGTTCCGCCTTTTTTCACATAGTTCAAGACATCCGGCAAATAGGCCATCGGGAACTCCTCGGTACAGGAAGGAAGAAGAACCGGGTACTTTGCCACATCAAGCCTCTTGAGATCGGCGAGTCGAATCCGTTTGATCTTCTGAAACATCGCCAGGTTCTGATCCACATCGAACATCGCGGTTTCATAGAAACCGATTTCCGGATCATTGATGACAGCGGCCGTGGAATGAGCGTAATCGATTCCTATTTTTTCAAAGGCCGCCTGAAAAGCCGATCGATAAAATCGGGGTGGTTCAATGGTGGGCCAACCGATTTCCGTAATCCAGATCGGCTTATCACTGACGCCGTATCGCGCCATCAACGTCTTCAAACCGGCAATCTCCGGCAGCATATCTTCCGGCACACCATTGACGTGATAAGGATGGATGTTCATGACGTCGAAATAGTTGCCGGCGCCATCCGCCAACGATGCCTCGATGAACTTCAACGGTACATGACTGGTGCCGCCATACAACACCTGCAACTTGGGATCGATTTTTTTGATCTCTTCATAAGCGCTTTTCAACAGCGGATTATAAAGTTTGACAGTTCCGGCGTCATCCTTGCCCAATCCGTTTTGCTCGTTCCAGACCTCCCAATACGGTAGTTCGCCCTGATAGCGGCTCACCACGGTTCGCACGTAGTTACGCCAAGCGTCCACGTGCTCCCAGGCAGGCTTAGCCCACGGGACATCATAACCAAGGATCGGCAGCAGAGTGATGCCTTTTCCTTTTAACACCTTGACGGTTTGATCCCAAGTCGAAAAATCCCATTGGCCCGGTGAAGTTTCGCCGAGGTTCCAATCGAAATCGGAGCGGGTAAACGTCGCGTTGGCTTCGCGTACCCGGTCTGAAATCGGTTCGATCACCTTATGTTCCCCCCAAGACCGGGTCACACCGGTGGCGATTCCGTAAGGGGTACCGATGTTATCGGCCGGATTTTCGGCAAAAATCGCAGTCACCGTCAGCATCGAAGTTACTGCAAAAGAATAAAGCAGTTTCATAAAATTCCTTATTAACGTAGTACACAAGTTTTTTGAGTAAAGTTCAAAGAAAAACTTCACCTTCGGCGCAATTGGAATCCGTCAGGCCCAATTTCAAAAAACGACTTTCTCTACTCACATCTTATTCTGTCGTGCATCAAAATCATATCAC
The DNA here is from genome assembly GCA_964435365.1 of uncultured Victivallis sp. Classification (GTDB taxonomy): domain Bacteria; phylum Verrucomicrobiota; class Lentisphaeria; order Victivallales; family Victivallaceae; genus Victivallis. The sequence goes on from CAYSZM010000035.1 coordinate 9,917, forward strand.
GCATACCGTCAGACATGACGTGCGGTGAAAGGCGCAACCATTCCAATCGCATTTCGCAATCAGATATTATCCCAGCAATCTCGCGGATTATAAACATTGCCGCCGGTTCGAACTACCTGAAATAATTGCGGCGAATACCACCCATTACTGCTGTAAAGATACCAGTTTTTGGCAGAACCGTCAAAACACAGTGCATTCACACCAATTCGCCCCGTAACCCCGCTGTTGACTTCCGTTTCGATACCGCTTCCATCATGCGCCATACGTCCATAAAGATACACGGTATTGGACGGTCGGGAGAACATTGCAAGTTTACACGGGCTGTTGCATAAGATACCGCGCAGGAAATACGAAGTTTCAGTCATGGAATCCCAGTCATTCACAGCAGGAGGAGCGATTTTGTTTCCGTAAAGAGCAGGAACTTTCAAGTCGCTTTTACAGAAGAAAATATTACCGCTCGACAGATATCCATTTTTAGCATACTGATAGGCATGATAACGAGCACGACTGTGAGCCCAACCGCTCCATTTGTCATCGTCTGCCATATAGTCTCGCCACGGCAGTGCGTCGTTATTGTCATTCAGATACATAAACATAACCTGCCCGATTTGCTTTTGATTATTGATACAAGAAGTAGCCTTCGCTTTGTCCCGTGCCTTGTTCAGCGCAGGAAGCAACATACTGGCAAGGATTGTGATGATCGCAATAACAACCAGAAGCTCAATCAACGTAAACGATTTTCTCATTTTCATGATTCCTTTGTTTTATTATGTTAGGAGTTAAGCTAGCACAACTCCGGGTAATTACTGTTCAGCCTTCCGACTCATCGGCTCTGGGGCGGGACAAAATGACTCACGACAAATCAACTTTCCAGGAGATAAAATTCGGCTAACTAAATCTGATCCCGGATTGCGTAACGCCGACAAGAGCAACTGCACCGCATTTCGACCGATCTCCTGAACCGGATATTCAATCGAGCTGAGCGTCGGCGACAACAGGTTACAAATCAAAAGGCAATTGTCAAAACCGATAACCGCAACATCAACGCCGGGACGAATTCCCCGTTTTTCCAATGCCCGGCATACCCCCACAGCCTGCCAATCGTTGGCGACGATCAACGCGGTCGGCGGCTCCGCCACACCATCAAACAGTTCAGCGATCGGTTGTTCCATATCAGGACAAACTAATTCTTGAGTGATCGGGAAATCATGCTTCCTGGTTGGCTGCGTCACCATCAGTTCTGGCAACTCCAGTTTACGAATCGTCTCAAGAAACACTTGGCAACGCAAGGAGAACTCCACGTGTTCCGCCTCATTATTGACAAATGCGATCCGTCGATGACCGGCGTTCTTGAGTTGTTGAACCGCTCGAAAAATCGACACCCGGTTATCCACACAAGCCGATGAAACCGCGCAGTTTTCCGGAACCTCGCCGATCACCACAACCGGCATCACCGAAGTGATCTTGTCGAGCTGTTCCGCTGAAAGATTGCCGAATACAATCATGCCCTCCACTTTTCGATCGATCACCATGTGCGGAATAATCGAACGTTCAGGGGGAAACGAAATCATCAATTGAAAACCTTCAGGAGTCAGTTCCCGCAAAATGCTGTTGAGCAACCCCGAGATCTGCGGAATCGCCAAGACGGAAGGATCACAATCCGGCATCACAAATCCAATGTTGCCCGACCAAACGCCATTCTGGCTGTCCGCCTCCTTTTTGCGCATCGAACGCGCCGCCATGTCCGGCAAATAACCCAACACCATAATCGCCTCTTGCACCGACGAACAAGCCTCCGGGGAAACTCGCGGGCTGCCGTTCAGCACCCGTGACGCAGTTCCGATCGAAACCCCGGCCCGCTTCGCTACATCGTTCAAGGATACTTTCTTTGCCATCGAATACTCCGTTATCGGTTCATTGAATCGTTTACACGGTTATATTATGACACAAATCAAATGAGAAAACAAGAGAATTCTTTTATTTTTTCACAAAATTAACGAAAGACGAGCGGAGCACCGCGAAGAAGACGCAACTGCGCCAAGTCGGATCGGGAAAGTTCCCGGGCGCCGAATTGCGCGGTCAGGGGGGTGACCATCTGAATATCGAGCAATTCGACTCCGCGGGCGCGCAGCAGTTCCACGCCGTGAACAAAGGCGAACTTGGAGGCTATAGCATCAAAAGGAAACCGTGTCGAGGCATCGTTCCGATGTTGTTCAAAGAATTTCAAATATACATTATGTAATTGAATCCAGCCCTGCTGATCGTTTGATTGGCGGGGCTGTTCATTTTTAACTCATTGGAGGTGATTATGAAAATCAGGAAGAGTGTGTTGGCCGAGACGCTGAAGGTACTTGGGAGGGTAGTTTCGCAGACTTCGCCAGAAGTGAGCTTGCGATCGATTCGGTTTGTTGGCAACGGGAACCGGGTTTGGCTTTCCGCTACCGACGGGATCGAGGTTGTTGCGCAGGAGGTCAAGGCGGAGTCCGAGGGGATGGTCGATTTCGCGGTCGAGTACAAGGTACTCCGAGAGCTGATTCGTGGAGCTCGTGGACGTGAAGTTGAGGTGAGCGGCGAGAAGACCGAGTGGCCGGAGGTCGCAGTTCCTCCGGCGGAGGCGAAACAGATTCCGTTGCCGGAGAACTTCGTCCAGCTGCTGGTTGAGGCGGCGCAGATCGTCAACCGGCAGGAGGCGCGGCTTCCGTTGCGCGGCATCCATCTCTGCCCCGATGGAATCGTGGTGACGGACGGCAAGCAGCTGTTGCACCTTCCGGTTGCGTGGACGCTCGATGCTCCGCTCACGCTTCCCTTTCCGCTGGCGCTGCTGACAGCCAAGCCGGAGGGGACGGGAACATTGACGTTCTGGGAGTCGAAGGGCGTGACCATCTTCAACATTGAAATCGGCTCCTTCGTCTGGATCGGTCGAGTCTTGCCGGGCGCATATCCGAGCTGGAAGCAGGTCATTCCGGAACCGTCCGCGCTGAACTATGCGATTACGTTCACCCCGGAACAGTCGGCGGAACTGGTCGAGTTCTTGAAAACAGTTCCCGATCATCCGCCGTTTCACGCGATCGAGCTGAATGTGGTAGTGGGCGGCGTCGAGGTCATCCCGGCTGATTTCCCGAAGATGATCCTGAAACTGAACGCGGAAGTCTCCGGGACTTGTCCACTTGAAGTGTTGGCGCTCAACAAGTTCATCCTCTCGCGGATGCTTCAGCAGGGATATTCGACGTTTCGGGCCAACTCGGAAGGCGGACTTCCGGCAGTCGCAACGGGCGGCAGCGGAAGTTTTCTTGCCATGCCGGTTCGCATTTTTCCGCAACCCAAACCAAACAAGGAGGTTAAAACCATGGATCCCGTCAAAAAAATCGAGACGAAAGAAGAATCGGTCAATCCGCTCGATGAGCTCAATCACGGCATCGACGAGTTGCGCGGCAAGCTCAAACTGCTGTTCGACGAATCGGCGTTGCTGACCCGCAAACTTCGCGAAGTCATGCTCGAACAGAAGCAAAAAGAACGCGAATTCGTTCAGGCCCGCCGGGCAATTGAGCGGATCAAGATGGCGATCTGAAGCCGAATCATCAACCGCACGAAGAGCCGAAGGCGATCACGCCTCCGGCTCTTCGTATTTAAGGAGATATGACTATGTTGAAATTGAACGCATCCTATTCGAAGAAAGTTCCAGCGGAAGGCGAATACTCCAGCCAGAGCTACCACGCTTCGGTTGAAGTCGAGCTGCCGGACGGATTGACTCCAGAGCAACTTCAGGGTCGAATTCATGAGACCTTCGATTTGGTACGAAATTCTGTCGAGGTCGAATTGCACGGAAAATGCCTGAGGAATTCCAACGATTCTCACCCTCAAAACCCCGAAAAAAGAGGGGTCGTGAGTAATCGGTCGGAAGGGCGAAAAAACGATGTTCCGGCGAGTCCGAAACAGCTGCAATACCTGCTCGATCTGGCCCGCCAGCGTGGTGTTACTCCGCAGCAGATTGCCGGGCAGTTTCAGGTCGGCAGCATCCGCGAGTTGACCCGCAAGCAGTGCTCCGATCTCATTGACGGATGGAGGGTTGCATAATGGCGACTATCGATGAACTCCGCAAAGAACCGCACTGGAGCTTCAGCGCGCTCAATACCTATTTGAACGTCTGCCAGCTCCAATACTTCTACCGCTATGTGGAACAGGCTGAGGTCGAACGGACTTCCGCCTGTTTCCCGTTCGGACGCGCCTTTCACGCGGCGCTCACCGCCCAGGCATGGGAGTGCGTGATGGGCAACTCGCTCACGCGGGAAGAGATCGTCGGAATCTTTGCCGAACAGTTTAAGGTCGAAACCGAGGCGGCTCCGAACCTGCTTTACAAGCCGGACGAGAACTTCGATTCGATGCTCGAACTGGCCAAAAAGATGCTCGACGTTGCGCTGGCGAGTTGGTGTGACTTCTACACGGTGAAAGGAGTCGCCCAGGCGTTCAAAATCGAAGTGCCGGGGCTGAATCGCCCTCTGATCGGCGAGTTCGATCTTGTCGTTCAGGACGGACGCGACGCCTGCATCGTGGACTGGAAGACTTCGGCAAGTCGTTGGCCTGCGGGCAAGGCGGACCGGGACTTGCAGGCGACTGTTTTCTCCTTCGCCTACAAGCAGATGAATGGTGTCGATCCGCTCTTCCGGTTCGACGTGACGACCAAGACCAAGAATCCGATGTGTGAATCGCATTACACATCGCGCGGATCAAACGACTTCAAGCGATTCAAGGTCTTGGCAGTCAAGGCACAGGAGGCCGTTGAAAAGGGTGTGTTCTTGCCGAGCGAAACATCGTTCGCCTGCGCGGAATGCCCGTATAAAAGTCGGTGCCGAAGCTGGCACCAAAAAGCGAGGTGAATCATGGGGCTGATGATCGACAGCAACGCCCGCTACGTCGGGCGAAATGAAATCGCAATGGTTCCGACTCCGGCTGCTACGGCGAGCTGGAAGCCGGTGCCGCATCTCGACGTGATCAATGTGGTGACGGACGTGGTGAAGGGCCAGAACTGGACGATTCTGGAGGAACAATACGGACTCGCCCGCGACGGGCAGAAGATGTTCGGAGTCATCCGCATCAACAAAAGCTCGAGCCTCGAATGGAGTCGCTGCATCGGCATTCGGAACAGTCACGACCGGACACTCGCAGTCGGTTTAACCGCAGGGATTTCGGTATGCGTGTGTTCGAACTTGTGCTTCGGCGGAAGCATGGTTCTGAAGCGTCGCCACACCAGCCGGATCGAACTCGAAGGGCTGGTGACGGAAGCGATCGATGCGCTTGGAGATGAGTTCCTTACGCTAGAAACCGTGGCCGAAGACCTGAAGCTCCAGTACGTCCGGGACGATGCGGCAAGGGCCGCAATTGTCAAGGCGGCCGAAGCCGGAGCGGTCAACTCGTGCGATGTGCTGCCAGTGTTCCGGGAGTTCAAAAGTCCCAGAAATCCGGAATTTGAAGAACCGACCCGCTGGAGCCTGCTCAACGCCTTCACCGAGAACGCGAAGAAGTACAGCCCGGCGCGGGCGGACGTCTGCCATCGCGGACTCACCCGCCTTTTCGGACTTGACGGCAACCCGCCGACTTTGTGGAAATAACCGCGGCACTCGCCGAGGCACGCCCCTGATCCGGAAGCGGTGCAGCCGGATCGGGTCTCCAAGCACCCCGGCGGGTAAAACCGCCGGTTTTATCAACCAAAATCAAAGGATCGAAATCATGGAAAAAGAGAAGAAAGAAAGCTGCTTCCCGCGTCCCCCGTTTAAGAAAAAACACCTCGCCGAAACCCTGACCATCGGCTTCCTCGCCGGAGTAGCCGCCACCATCGCTATGTTCCGGCTGATAAAGAAATAAGGACATCTTCCTCGCCCATATCGGGCGGGGAGGTCTATTTTTTTTGACATCTCGATTTCTATATTGACGTATTCTTGAAATCGATAAGTGTTTACGAGTTCCCAGGTGTCCCTTTTTTGCATTAAAAATAGGCGTTCGCATACCGGAGCAATTTCTCAGCGTCCCAACCATGAAATTGTACGTTGTCCACATGAGACCTTGAATAAAGCAGCCGTACGATTTGTTTCCGCCCTTCCTCCTTTGCAAGAAGCGCGTCAGAGAGCTCTTGAGAGGGAAACAGGGACCGCATGATTCTGCCGCGAGAATATGCATACGCCTCGGCCGAAGAGCAATCCAGGCACGGATATTTCGGCACCGTATAAAATGCGACCAGGCATACGATCAGTATTCCGACCAGCGCACCGATGAGGATGAGCCATTCCGTGCGGTTTTTATTCAATGATTTCATTTTCGTTCTCTGGTGTATGGGTCACTCTCTGAACCGCCGAAGACTATACTGCTTCTCATCGCACTGGGACATCAGCCGCCGGTTCGCCTGCTCAGTAGTCAGCGCCTGTACACAGTCATTGTTTTTTCTGGTTGTTTTTTTTCTAAGTGCCCAATATACAACGACAAAAATAGTCATGGCGATGATGGAGATCAATAATAATTTTACCATCTATAACCTTCTTTCTGGCCATCCTCTATAAATATTGAAATATCGCAACTGAAATCAATGCGGAGGAGGCATAACCTGTTGATTTACTTGTTGATGGCATCCTGCTCCCACCGGACAATCCGGTGGGAGCAGGAAGACTACGTTACAGTCCGAGCGCCAGTCCGACGGGAACCGATGGCGAGGATTCCCATTTCAGGAGATCCGTCGCCGCGAATGCGGCAAGATCGGGTGTGGCAAGTTCGGTTTTGATCGTTGTTTTCAACGCCTTCAGGCTGCCTGCGTTTCCGGCGGCATCCACGGCGCAGATTCCGTAGTACAGGGTTCCTTTCGGGATTTCGGTGAGATCGTAATTCAACTGTTCGGCGGAGAGGAGCGCTTCCAGCGTCATCTCCGACGGAGTCGCACCGGTCCAGAGCTCATAGCCGACCACGCCGACATTATCCTTTGCGGCCTTCCAGGAGAGCGCAACCGTGTTCTCGGTCACTTTGGCTTTGGCTGAGACCGCCGTCGGAGCCGTCACGTCCGAAACCGTGAAACTCTGCGCCTCGCTCCATTCGCCGACGTTTTTGTCGTTGTCGATCGCCCGCACCTGATAGGTATGTTCGCCGACGACCAGCTTGCTGACCGAAAGGCTGTTCTTGTTTGTTTTCAGGATCTTACCGTCGTCGAGTCGGATCTCGTAGCGCGCGATCTTTCCGGAATTATCGACTCCGGCGGACCAGGACAGTGTCGCCTTGTATTTGCTGTCGGCGACCGGAATCGATAGCCCGGTCACCTGCTCCGGTGGCGTCGCATCTTTGACCGTGACGGATTTCGCCGCCGCCTTGCTGTAGTTGACCCCGTCGAAAGCGAGGATCTCGACTTTGTGTTTGCCGATATCGCCTTCCGTAAGCGCAAGCGTGATTGACCTCGTGTCTCCGGCAAGTGTTTCGCGGACTGCGCCATCAAGCTTGACGGTATACGAAACGATGTTGCCTTTCTGATCGCTTCCGTTCCAGGCGAGGGCGAGGTCGTAGCCGTCCACTGACGCGGATTTGATCTTCACCGTCGGAGCGGTTTCATCGATTGCGGTGAACACCTTCACTTCGCTCCATTCGCCGACGTTCCCCGCGCTGTCAATCGCCCGGACCATGCAGTCGTAGCTGCCAAGATCCACATTTTTCAGCGTGAAGGAGGTCGATTTCGACCGGTAGACCTCGCCGTTGACGCTGACTTCGTAAGCGGAAATTTTCACGGAACGGTCCGCTGTTTCCGCCTTTCCCCATTTGAGGGAGATGGTGTATTTCTTGTAGGTGCTTTTGTCCAGGCTGACCGTTGACGGCGCGTCGGGGAGGACGGAGATGATGTTGTCCACGGTACAGCTTGCGACCGGCCCGAAGTTGCCGATGCCGTCGCCTTCGCGGAAGTAAACCGTTCCATTGGAAGAAACAACGATCTTCTCCCCATACGCGGACCAGCGCTCGCCGTCGAGCGAATATTGGCGGATCGCCGAAGTCGGGGAGAAAGTCGCGGTGATTTCGACTTCGCCGTCGGTTGGCTCGGTGGTGGATACCGAGAATTCCGGCCGCGTCAATTCGGCCGAGCTGTCGACCAGGAGCGTCAATGCGGAGTCTTCGGAAAGCGTCAGGCGGTATTTGAAATTGCCATAGGTCAGCGAATTCCCGTTCACCGAAAGAGTTCCGAGTGTTGCGCCCCCGGCGTTGACTGTGATGTTGCGGTCGTAATCGGAGGCGTTTCCGGCCAGGAGGTAGGAGCTCGACGCCTGTACCGCATCAACCGTAATCGACAGGTTGCCGCCTTCCAGGAGAGACAAATCGTTGACCATCGGGGAAGCGGCAGACGTCGCCGACAGCTGGAGGTTGAGAGTTCCCCGATTCATCGCCACGTCGTCAAGCACGACCGTTCCATTCACATTGACCGTTCCATCGAGAATCGCTCCTCCGTAGAGGTAAAGGTTTCCGGAGTTGATGGTTACGTTATTGACCAGGCCGCCGGTGGCGACATGGACGGAACCACCGTTGAGGACGGTGTCAGAAGCCTTTCCGCTGCCGAGCACGATCAGCGAACCGCCCGCTGAAACCGTGGTACTGAACGCCTCGGCACCGGCATTGACGGTCAGTACGCCGCCCGCTCCGATCTGCGTTCCGGTCGCGGAGGCGTCGTCATACAGATACGCGCTGCCGCCGTTGATCGTCATGTTGACGGTACGCCCGGAGAAATTCAAGTGATGGAATCCGCCATCTCCGTCATACGAGATTTCTTCGTGGGTGTAAATCTTTGCGATTCCTCCGGCATTGATAGTCAGAGAATCAGCAGTTCCGCCGTGCATGACAAGTAGTCCGCCGTTATTGATCGTCGTGCGGAGGGTATTGGCTGCAATTGTGGTCTGGGTTCCGCCGTCGATGGTGGTGTCAGACGCGCTGATCAGCTCGTTTGGAAGAACATAAGTCGATGGTTCGTAGCCGTTTCCTTCATGCCGGATTATCGGTCCGTAGACGTTCTGAATACCGCCAGCGTTGATTTTGGTACTCTGCGCGTAACCACCGCGAACATTCATTGTTCCGCCATCATTGATGGTGGTATCCGTGGCATATTGGTTCCAGAAGGACGAACGGTCCTCCTCCTCCCAATAAATGTCAACTCTGCCGAGCGTCATTTGTCCGCCGGAGTTGACTGTAATTGCCCTTACTTTTCCCAAGTTATCAACATATAAATTACCTCCGGAGTTAATTGTCATTTCGGCAGCTGTTATATATTCTGTCCAGGAGGTGTCACCGATACAGAGCGTCCCATCTTCTCCGGTAAGGATTCTGTCGTCATAATCCGTTTTTATGGTGGTTGTTACCTCGGCGATGGCCGAGGCGAAGCCTCCGAATTGGCTAGAGTCAAAATCATACGCCCTGACTCGGAAATAATAAGTACCCCGATCAAGAATGGCGGAACATGATGTTCCGCCAGTTTCGCTTTCCCAAGTTAAATCGATGAAATTGGAGTCGCCGGAGAGATCCCGGAAATCTTCAAACCGGCTGACCTGCATCTTATACGCGATGGAGTCCGACGGCACAGGGGTCCACGAGAAAGTGACCCGATTGTTTTCGCCGACGGAGTAAGTCAACCCGGACGGAACTGGAGTTGTACTTGCACTGGCCTCGAACCCATTGATTATTTCACTCATCGTCTCTCCTCCCGCTTACAATTGGTTGATAATGAAGCCCGGCGGCTTCCCCAAAGATCAGAACAAAATCCTTCCGCAACACCCGGAGGAACACCAAATCCTTGGGAAATAATTTTCCAGGATGTACCCCAAGATGCACTTCCAGCCTCCCGCATTCGTTTTTTTAGTAAAAAATGAAGTCTCCAGGGTGAAAGAACATACACCTGACATATAAAAGTTATCTCTGGAGAACTATGCTCAAAATCTTAATTTCACAATTCGGATGTTTTATAGAAAGCCGGTTGATCGCCATAGACTCTGTAAGAACATTCGGCAGAATTGACATGCCAGTTGTCCATGAATTGCTGTTTCGATTCCGATATTGATATTTGACCAAGAAATCTTTCCGGATTCGGTATTGAATCCCCAAGACTCTCCCTTCCCTTCCGGGATGTTTTGAGGCAATCTGATTTAGAGCCATTGATTCCGACATAATGCCACAAAGAGTTGTAGTACCAGTGGTCCAGCCGTTGCGCTCGGAGCTTCTGATCAGGTATGTCACTATGACTTGAGCGTCGACGGGAAAATCAAAATTATTACTCCAACCCAGATTCCCAATGCATAGCACTCCAATAAGTCCCCATATTTTCGTCATTGCCTCCACTCCAAAATCATCGCCAGTATGGCCTACAAGGCTGATGCCTTCCCGGCATTGGCCGAATCACACGAGGAACGTATGGCATCGAAGGTGCAACATAGAGAGGCGTCTGTTGGACGTAAACCGGTTGCTGAATCACGACCGGTTGGGAACAGGAAGTTGCCGGATAGCAAATAATGGATGTGGGCGGCTGAATATAAGCCGGGGTTGACACAATTACAGGCCTGGGATTCAGAACATTCAACGTTGAAGCTGTCAAGTCGACGATTCCGGCGGCAAGAGCGAGGCCAGACATTCTGGAGTCCCGGGAATGATACCCTTCTCGCCTTTTATGTGAATCGCGCCCCGGACCACCTGCAATAACCGCAACGCAACAGAAAAGCAGCAATACGATTATGATTTTTCTCATGGTTCCACTCTCCTTTCACAAGAGTTCATTTCCCTGTCGTGAATTCGAATCACCATTCAGATTCACGTATATTCTTAAAGCGGGTTCTTAGAATCGAAGAAACTCCGAGATAACGTTCTTTCAATTTTTGGGGAAAAGCCGCGGGCGAGATGTCCTCCTTTCCCGTCGCCGTTTCTACAATGATTTTCTGTGTCTCTGATATTGGAGGCTGATTGATGTTCTTCTCCGGCCTGTCCTTGCATGATAACATACTCATTCCAAGTATAATCGAAAATACTCCAGACATTAGCGGCCTTAACATAAGTTCCTCGACGGCGATTTAGTTTTTCTGGATTGATTCTATGATTATATCCGATGAATAATATGGATTCTGTCTGGCGTTTTTCGGAAAACAGAAAAAAAAGAAAAGAAGAGGTAATGCCGCACTCCTTTCGGGGGGGGCGGGGTACGCTGACGTGTCAGCAAGATCTCCCGTCGTAATGCTTTGTCTGACGGGGCGATAAATCCGACAAGGGGCTCTGGTGAGCGCACCAAAACCTTGCGAAAGGAGTGAGCGATTACGAGAAGAGCAAGTTCAAGGCTGTAATGATGGTTCCCCGGATGCCGAAAAGCCCGTCAAACGTGTTTCCGAATCCGGGAAAGCCCGATGAAGAAAAAAACAACAGTAAAAAACAGCAGGATGGTACTCAAAAAAATGAAGACGCCATAAAACATAGACAAAGATAACGCAAGCTTTTGCAGAAAAATCCGATCGAATCCGAACAATATCCGGATCAAAGCCAGCACTGCAAACAAAAACACCATCAATACCACAAAGCCATCCGCAGCTCCGGAAAAATCCGGCGGGCTGAGTGCGATGTGCGATCCAATCGTCAGGACCAAGACCAACCACAACCAACTTTGCCAGTGAAACCAGAAAGCGGAGGTCAGCATAATTTTCAAAAACCGCATTCCGACTTCAAGCGCGCAAGGCAACAGCGAACTGAATTTTCCGGTATCATTGGAATATCGGGGTAGTTCCGGCAGCAGCCAAGCGGAAAGCAGATAAATCAATGCAAGCCCAAACCATACCGGGCCGGTTCCGATAAAAAAATTGCCGATCCGGTGATAGAAATTTCCCGGATTATAGGAATGGTTTACATAGCCGAGTGTTCCGTCCGCTTCCGGAGAAAATAACTTATAATCGATAATTTTATGCCCAAAAATTATGCAAAAGAGCATATGTCCGAGTTCATGCACGATCACACCGGGAAACGAGAGGCGAATGTAGGCATCGACCCCAATCCAGCGGCAGATACTGTTCCTGATCGAATTGGCGCAAACAGTAAGCAGCAATGTAATCACAATTGCCGGAAGCACGATAATTGCCTGCAAGAGCAGACTGTCAACGGCTACACGGCATAAAGAGTTCCACATTGATCACTGTCGCCTAAAAGAAACGGTCCACTTTCGGCGCGACGATCGTTTTATCCTCCACCGGTTTCACCGGCTTTGCTTCCACCTCGGACGGGCTCAATTGCAGCCGTGGTTCGACCTTCGGTTTCTCCTCCGTATTCACGGGAGGCGCCTCATCGGTGACAACTGTCTCGGCGATCGGTTGAGCCGGTTCAGGAGTTTGTTCATCGACTCGTTTTGTAATTAAGAAATAGGCCGCAATTAAAATCACAATGATGATGATTGCAATAATGCCGCCGCAGCCGGTACTTAAAAGCGACGTGTTTTTATGTGTTGTTTGACGGCTCATTCTTTCCTGCTTTCCGTTTGGTTGGGCTTGATGGTCTTCCTGCAATTGCTTCGATCAATTTGAAAACGGATCTTCACTCTTCCATCTTGATAGACTGGCTTGTCAGATTCCATCCCCTTGTGCTGCAATATTTCATTCGGTTGCAAATCAAAATAGTCAGCAAGTGCTTTTTCCGCCAGAATGAGAGCAGTCTTTCGGTCGGCGTTTTTATTACTTGACGGCGAAAGCGTTTTACGAGCAGGAAATGTGCACTCAATGACAAGCCGTTTTCCATGATCAGTCAGGGTGACGAAGGACTCTGGCATATACTTAAATTGATGCTGTATCGCCGAAACGTCGCCACAGCCAACCCAGATCAGGGGAAACATCATCAGGCAGATGCATTGGAATTTGAAGCCATTCATAAGACAATCCACCGCCGGTACGGTTTGAAGACCGTACCGGCGGAATAACGATTGATTAAAATGCGCCGGAGACATCCGGCGCAACCGATGTCTTATTCTTTACCGGAGCATTTTTGTCGGAAGCAACATTGTTGTCGGCATTTCCGCTTGCGGCTTCCTGCGTAGACTTATTGTCTTCGGCTGGAGTATCGGCGGCGGCAGTTCCGCTGTCCCGGCTTTGCTGGACACGGTTGGACTGCCGGACCGATTCATCGGCAGTATCGCCCATGGTTTTTGCTGCTTTTTTCAGCGCCGCGCATTTGGCTGGTTCCCAACTGTACACCGCAATCAACGTACCATCCTCACGCTTTTCTCCTTCTTTTTCCATGCCGCTTTGGACAGACTGGGAAACGCGGTTGAACAATTCCTTATTCTCCGTCAATTTTGCAGTTTGCTCGGTTGACGAGCCTGATTGTTCGCCGGAAGAGGAACCTTCGATCAGGGTAACCTCTTGAGTCTGTTCGTTAAAAGAAGTCATCACCGAAGAGTTGAGATACTTGGAAAATTCTTTTTGAGCATCAATCATTGCATCGCGCCTTGCTCGTTTCAGCGCATCGGCAGCCCTCATGCTTTTGGTGATAGAGGCGGTTCCAATAACAAAAATTCCTTTGATCTCTTTCGTTTTCGGGTCCAAAACTGTTTTGCACCCTTCACCGAGATCAAACAAAGCCTTTATTATTGCCGTCCGCGGATCTTCTGTTGCTTGACTTTTTTCCTCTGTTGCAGCAACGGAAAAACTCCCAACCAGCACGACCCCCATCAAACCGAACAATACACTTTTTTTCAACATTTCGTTCTTCCTTTTCGTTATGGAACATTCAAAAACTCAAATTCAGCCGGTTGGCTGAGATAGAGACCGTCCGGGGAATTCTCGCCCGAGCCGGAATTCTTTTTCCCATGGCGGTACGTAAAAAAGATTCCAATGTGTCCATCGTACCTGAATAATCTGTTGACAGCACAGCCTGCATACCGACTCCATCAATCTTGATATTGGGAGCGGAACACCCGGGAAGCATTCCAATTGCATCGCCAATCACGGCTAATTCTGCCGAAAATGCATCGGAATAATTATCGATTACGATCTGGACCGGTCTGCCGGAGACGGTCATCTTCCCGATCATTTTGTTCAGCTCCCGATGCAGCGGCTCCCGGATCTGCGAAAATGCTTTTTCGGTGGCGATTTCCTTCTGCCGCTCGCCTGAGGCGTGAAATACCGCAGATTGCCTGGGATTGTTCTTTTGAGACAGCAACTCTTGATTGCTGGTCGCATCGAAAATCCGGATCCACAAGCTAAGCTGAACTCCATTCAGGCCGGAGGCCGGATGCTTCAGTTGCCGGTATTCCCCTATTGCGTCAATCACATAATCTGCCGAATCGGGAACGGCAACCATGCGCAGGCCGAGTCCGGTGAAAAACTTGACGAAAGTCAGGTACAGTTCCTGATTATCCGCTCGAACGTAAAATCCCGGATTTCCCATGGACTTGACCTGAGAGGAATAATCGGAGAGCAATTTATCTCTTGCGACTTTCGCAACAATAACAACCCGATACACTCCCGCAAAACTTTTTTCTTCCAAAATTCGATAAGTTTCGATAAATCCACTTGACGAAGCAAAGATTTTTGCCCTGACCTGTTCTGAATCTTGAACTTGTGTGGTCCCGGCAACGATTGTTCCGAGAACCTGCTCGACCGCTTCCCGTTTGGCAGCTTGAAGAGCTTGGTTTCGAAGCACATCAATGACTTCAGCATTCCCTTTCATGGCAATTCCGACGCTACGCACGGTATCCGGAGGCAACTTCTCCATCGCGTCCTTCATTTCACCAGCGGCATTGGCCATTTTTTGTGAAAAAAAGCAGATCACTTCAATGAAATCACCTTTACGTTCCACTTGATGAACAACGACTCCCCGCAACAGCTGGCGGATATCGACCTTGGTCAACTCCTGAGTCATCTCCCGAAGCGTCACGGTCTCGTCGGCTCCTTTCGTCATGACAGTTGTCTCTCTGGCTTGTGTCAAAGACGAATCCACCTGGGTATTAAAGAATCCGGCGATGGTCTTACGGACCTGTACCATCCCCAATTCCGCTGCCATGTTGTCATTCAGCCCATCAGAAACACTGATTTCTTCAATGCAAATGATATAGTATCCGGTTTCGGTGGAATTTCCGATTTTCTGCGGTTTACCGATGCTTTTCATTGCCGCAATCTCTTGCTCCAAATCGAAAGCGACCGCGACCGGATTGGCGGCGATCAGAAAAAAAAGAAAGAACAAAAGGAAAAACCGTATGCTCATAATTACTTTCTCAGACTTTCGTCAAAGCTGTCTTTATAGGCGTTTTCCCATTCTGGCGGCGTGGCCATCCCGTAACTGACCGCGTATAATTCATTGCTTTTTAACCAGTTCCGATCCTTCCTGATTTCTTCAATTAGTTCACGGGCATTGGTATCCTCCGTGTTCCATCTCCAAACGTTCAGATTGCTGGTCGTACTCGATGGCGATGCTTCTGCAATCGCAATAGGGACATCCACTCCGGCGACCGTTGTATATACGACCATTTGCATATTACCCGAAACGCCATGCTCAAAGCCCTTGTCCAGAGTCATGCGATTTCCCAGCATTCCTGTGATTCGCCCGCCTACCGGGTAATAATTTCCCAGTTTGTTGGCTGCAACAGCAAGTGCTTTCATTGCCGCATTGATGATAGCTTGTTCTTCTTTGTTGGCATCATATCCCCCCGCATAACGCCCGCCAATGAAAATAACACTCCGCGCAGTACGCCCCTTGGCCTTCTCTGCAAATTTGACTTCCTTGTTCTTTATTTCCACGCAGTTAAAATCGCATTCCACCTCATAGATCAAAAGAGAGTCATTGTAGCGGTCCTGTTTTTCTTTACTGATGGTGACCGCCGCACTCAAAATCAAGTCAAGTTGACGCGGGTCGATGGATTCCGGCATTTTTGCCTCGCCGACATCTGCCAGCGACTGGAAGAAACTGGTCCCGTCATTGTGGGTCGACAGAACGGAAAAACGTTTCAGTTTGGCCATCTCCGTCTGCAATCTGGTGCTGAGGGTCTGACTGATTTCCGGTGGAATGTCTCCAGCTTTTACGCTTGGTTTGTTGACGACCACACCAAGCAGCAGCTTTCGGTAATTCTCCCGGTTGTAGTTCGCGGGAAATTTGATTTCGCCTTCCTTCAGGCTTTCCCGACCATAGGTTGCCATATCCGGCTCCAATTGGATATCGCGATCGGCACATCCAGCCAACAGTGCCAGAACTCCGGCAAGAATCGAGATTTGGCAATATGATTTCATTCTTATCCTCAAAACTTAAGAAGGAAGACGACTCCGCATCGCAACCAGCGGAGTCTCTCCAAACGTAAAAAATCAGTTAGATTTCGGAATCGCCGCATTCATTGTGTAGAAACGCTGCAGGAAGTATAGCGCGTTCCCCGAATCTTCCGCCTGTTCGATCACTTTCTTGACCGAAGCTGCCTTCTTTATGGAAGAAGGATCGAATCCCTTGAAACTATCTTTCAGGCTGGTGGCATTTTTCGCTATTTCCTTTGACGAGGCAAGCAGTGGAGTGATTGTGGCCAGTTTCTGCTCCGGCTTAAGCGCGTTTACCGCTTTTATGCCGACCTCGACATCCTTCCATTCGGCTTTGCCTGCATCCGTCGCCATATATTCGTTTCGAATGGCCTTGAAGGCCTCTGCTTCCGACATTTTCTGATCTTCCATCTTCTGTTGCATTGCCCCGCAGAAATGGCGATACTTGACATTCGTTTTGGCAACATACTCCTTGAGCATCTGATTGGTTTGCTCACTGACACGCGCCGAAGCTACCGCGATCGCATCAATGGCTTTGTCGCCGGAGACGATGACTTCTGCAGCCGGGGATTCTTTCGCATACTTTTCATATTCGTCATTGACTTCCTGAGCGGTCTGACACCCCGCAAGCAGCCCCATTGCCAGGAATGCCCCTCCAAAAATACGTGCCTGTTTCATTCATCTTCTCCTTTTTTTCCCCGCTGATGCAGGGGGTGTTTTGTTCTTGTCGCTTCGGACAAGGATTACAGAATCCATATCTATATCTTCATTATTCTATTTCCGATCTAAATCCGGTATTCTGTCATTATCGACAGGGGAAATAGATTATTTTATCACCATTCCTTCCTTTTTCTTTGTGAATTTCGAACGTAACGCAGAAGAGAGTTCTCCGAAATTGTCGTTGGTCAAAGACGTTTTTTCCGGGGAACGTTCCTCTTCTGTGTTTCTTCTTTCCGTGAGAACGCGCGAATCGGTTGTTACGGAATCCGGCTTGTCGGGAAGCTCCTGTCGGGAATCGTGCCCCGGAGACCCCAAGAACAGATATGTCGCAATTCCAGACAGAATGAGTATTACACCAACCATAAGCCAGACGGTCTTGCGAAGCGTTCCCGACACCGGCTCCCCGGGCACTGACATTACGCGTCTGAATTCAGCGGCATTCTGAACATACGGACTCCGGCATGCGGCGATGGATGCGGAAATCAGATCGGCATTCTCAGCCAGCGGCAGATCGGAAGGATAATCGGGATAATCTTTCGGAGAGTTTCCGGTCAGCGCACAATAAATCACCTTTCCCAGAGCGTAGAAATCATCCGTTGTTGCTGGCGGACGTTTCCCTTTGACGACATCGTCGGATAAAAATCCAAATGTTCCGGCAACACTCACACTTTGCATGGAACTTAAAAGGCCAATATCTCCAAGCACGGGGTGACCTCCAATCCAAAGGATATTGTCCGGCTTGATATCCCGGTGAAGAAAACCGTCGCGATGAAGAGACTCAATTCCAGATAGTAGTTGATTTACCATCGATCGTAATTCGTCGCCTTCGATTCGTCCCTCTTTCTGGAGTCGATTGGCTAAGGTTTTCGGCAAATAAGCGTTCCTGTCAATATTCTGATTATCTGCAAGGTCCATGACGTAGTAAATCGCGTCGCTGGTCTGGCCAATATGGTGAATTTGTTGCAGATTGGGATGACGACAATCTTTATATCGAATCAACGCATTCAATTCACGTTTCCAGGATTCCCCAATCATGGGGATGATCTTCAGCGCGAATCGTATTTGGGTCAATAAGTTCTCCGCGACGAAGACTGTTCCGTAAGCTCCGTTTCCACAAAATTTTTCCAGCCGATAGCCTCCGATCTCGGTTCCTTCTTCATATTGCATGGTCTGTCCCTTCGGCATCGGCATGTTCCAACTGCGCTACAATATTGCGAAGATGCTTGATGCATCGGCTTTTGGCCAAATAAATCTGGTTCGCATTTATGCCTAAAACCATGGAAATCTCTTTTATCGGACGATTTTGAACCGCTGACCATTGATATGCCAGAAACGTTTTCGTATCCACCTTTGTTCGCAGACGGATTTCCGCTTCTTCCATGATCAACTTCCGCCACTCCTCCTGAAGCGGTTCCGACCAATCATCTTCGATGCAAGAATTGTCTTGTAAGGCCGCCTCATCAAGGGGAAACATATTTTTTCGGGCTTTAATGATGTCGATAATTTTGCCGGAAATAATCTTCCCGAAATAAGTCCGGAATTTCGCAATGTTCGGATCAAAAACAAATGTCTGCGAATTTTTAAAGAACCGTATCATGACTTCCTGCATCAAATCTTCGCATTCCTGATCAGACAAACCCTTGAATCTTCCGGCTGCAAATACGATAGACCTATACTTAGCGTAAAATTCATTCCACGATATGGTATCTCCATCCCGTAGTTTCCCCAAAAGGGTTTTCGATGTAGTTGGATATTTCAAATTCTATCTCTGTTCAATGAATGATTCATAGACAAATAGCCGATTCGCATAAAATAACCTTGAGGCTGTACAAACGCAAAACGCCTACGACAATCCAGCAAAGAATTTCGCAGCAAATATTCAATAGGGAAGAAAACGCGGGAATTAAGGAGAGCCAAAGAATTGTCAAACGAAAACAGGCTCCGACAGCAATCATTATGTGTTGCGATTGAATACAATATTTTATCAAGCCCCATTGGGTCGCCGATCCTATTCTCCCGGCCGCGAAATATTTCATCGCTATTATCCGGAACGACTGCGAAAGTGCCTGAAAGCATTTCGAAATTCATAAAAAAGGCGGACGCTTCCAAGCACATGCTCGGAGGTCCGACCAAGAACCTGCTATCATCGTGCAATGAAAGCGTCCGGTAAGACGTGAGAACACAATCCTACCGGTACATTTCACCAATGATGATAGCAAATAAATCTTTTACTTGGTCGGTTTTCGAGCATTTGCTGAAATATACAGTTTTCAAAAAGCATCAACCGGCAAAGCGGTCGAAAATAAATCATGCTGTTTAGTATAACATCAATACTTCAGCATTTCAAGAGAGCAGACATTCACGAGAACGACTATTTTCGAGAAATACCAAGATATGCCATTGGACGACGGCCAAAAGTAATTTGAACGAGCGGGAGGAATATTGAAAGGCGTCTCACTAATAAAATCGGTTACATTTGGGGGAAACGAGATTGATTTGCGGCCATTTGTTTCGTCCGAATTTTCAATGGAAGCGAGATAAAGAAGAAAATCGCCTGGAAAAATCAACAAATCGGAATGAAAAAACGCTTCAAAATAGTCCTGTCGAGTAATGACACGGATGCACCGTTTGGAGAACTTTTCGCTTTCTCCCCCGGTCGGCTGAATGGCCGATCGGGGGATTTTTGAGTATTTGCAGACGGTCACAGACGGTCACAGACGCTGCCGTCAGATTCCTGAGATTTCGGTGAAGTACATGTAGCCTCGCTTGTACTTGCCGTCTTTCCCCCGGATGTCCGTCCGCTTGTGTGCGCCGTGAACGCGGAACATGGCCCCGGGCAGCTCGTTCTCGACCTTGCGGTCCGAAGGGATGGTCCAACCCATTTTTCTGCTGAAATCCTTAAAGCGGCAAACCAGCTCCTCCGTGGTGACCACCCGGTCCGGGTTCTTGACGACGCAGCGGGCGACGAAGGTGTCATAGGGACTGGATCCGGCAATCAACTGGTCGATGCGTCGCTTCTGCTCCTCGTCACGGACCATCTTCCCGCCACGTTGCAGCAGCTTCATCGTGCCCTCCATCGCCCAATTCAGAATGCCGGGCCCCTCTTCTTCCAGAAGAAGCCGATCGAAATCAGTGATCCTCTCTTCTGCCGATACCGGCGGCCTTTCATAGGAAATCCAAAGCAACCGGCGACGCCAGGCGTCCTCGTCACCCTCGAAGCGGAGCTGGAGGGTCGAGTTGCTGGTGATGATGGCGTTAAATACTCCGGCGATGTCGAATGCCTCGTTGCTGTTCTTGTACTCCAGCGTGACCGTGTCTTTCCCCGTCAGAGCCTTCAGCCGTTGTGCTCCAGCGGTGTTCAGGAAGTTACCGGGCACGTCTTTGGCGGTCAGCAGAGTCTTCCCGAGCATCCGGCTGTTCTCGAAGCGGGTATTGAGGAATTCCGTCCGCAGTTCCGTGCAGTTCCAGCGTCCCACCAGTCCTTCGATCACGTTCACGAGGGTGGACTTCCCGCCTCCGGCGGTTCCGGTCAGCAACAAGATAGTCTGCGAGATGTTCATCCCCAGCAGAGCCTGCCCGGCGTAGAGCTGAAGAAGTTCGATGTCCGCCGGAGACATTGCCGGAGTCAGCAGCCGGTTGAGGAACCGCGGACACGTCGCCGCCGGGTCGTAAGAGATCGGAATGAAGTTCAGACTGCGATACGAGGGAGAAAACGGCTCAGTCTGCCAACGCCCGGACGGAAGATCGAAGCGGAGCATGGTGTTTGCCGCGTGAATCAAGTAATCGTCGCGTTTGTAGCTGGAAAACTGAAATGCCGCCACTCCCTTGAGAAACGTCAACACACTGCTGAGAAAGCCGGAAGTCGCTTTGATTT